>NZ_JAECVV010000009.1:0-137626 GCF_016055145.1 Thermoactinomyces sp. CICC 23799 | reverse complement strand
CTACCGGAAGGTGGGGATGGATCACCTCCTTTCTAAGGAGCTCATTTCGAGCAAAAACGATTTTTTCAAAGAGTCATGTCTCACACTCTTTGGTTTTCAGGGAACACTGGGAAAAGCCCCGCAGACCACGGTCTGCGGGGCTTTTTGTTTGCGACGGGTTGCCTTTTGAAACAAAAAGGAAAGATACCTCCTGAAACGGGGTATGCTAAAATGAAGAGATACTGGGAAAATGATTGGAAGACGAGGTGTTTCAAATGGTCAGGCGGGCAAGAAGAGGAAAAAAAGAACAAGAAGAACAGAAAAAAAAGTTATCCCCGCGTCAATATCATGTCACTCAGGAAAATGGAACCGAACCTCCTTTTCAAAATGAATACTGGAATCATGAAGAAGAAGGAATCTATGTGGATGTGGTTTCGGGCGAACCGCTTTTCAGTTCATTGGACAAATTTGATGCCGGATGCGGTTGGCCCAGTTTTACCAAGCCGATTCATGAAGATCAGATAGTGGAAAAGGAAGATTACAGTCACAACATGATCCGTACCGAAGTGAGAAGCCGGGAAGGAGATTCCCATTTGGGACATGTGTTTAATGACGGGCCGCTGCCGACAGGGCTTCGCTATTGCATCAACTCGGCAGCTTTAAGGTTTATCCCGAAAAAAGACTTGGAAAAAGAAGGTTATGGGGAATACCTGTCCCTGTTTGACAAAAAGGATTCATGACAAAGAAAAAAGCGTTTGCCGGTTCCGGCAAACGCTTTTTTTGTGACATTAAGATTGGGCCAGCAGTTTTTCCAATTCATCCAGTTTCTCTTCAAAAACGTTCAGGGCTTGTTGAATCGGTTCCGGTGAAGTCATGTCGACACCGGCTTTTTTCAATACTTCAATGGGATAGTCGGAACTTCCGGCTTTCAAGAAGGAAAGATAACGGGAGACGGCCGGTTTTCCTTCCCGCAGGATTTGCCCCGACAATGCCGCCGCGGCACTGAATCCGGTCGCATATTGGTAAACATAATAGTTGTAATAGAAGTGCGGGATGCGGGCCCATTCCAAACCGATTTCCTCATCGCTGATCATGTCGTTGCCGTGATATTTTTTGTTCAAATCATAGTACAACGAGGTGAGCAATTCCGGTGTCAGTGCTTCTTTTGCCTTCGCTTTTTGGTGAATGAGATGTTCAAATTCGGCAAACATGGTTTGGCGGAAAACCGTTGCCCGGAAGCCGTCGAGATAATGGTTCAAGAGATACAGACGCTTTTGTTTGTCGTCGGTTTGTTTGAGCAAATAATCATTGAGCAAGGCTTCATTGCAAGTCGATGCCACTTCCGCAACAAAAATGGAATAGTTGCCATAGACAAACGGTTGGTTTCTGTTGGTGTAATAACTGTGGAGGGAGTGCCCCAGTTCATGTACCAGTGTGAACAAGCTGTCAATGCTGTCCTGCCAGTTCATCAGGATGTAGGGGGCCGTTCCGTAAGCTCCTGAAGAATAGGCGCCGCTTCGTTTTCCTTTGTTCTCATAAACATCGATCCACCGATTGTCAAAAGCCTCTTTCAGGATGGATACATATTCCTCGCCCATGACACTTAACGCATCGAGCACAATTTTTTGTGCATCCGGGTAGGAAATTTTAAAAGAAGATTCTTCCACCAACGGGGTGTAAATGTCGTACATGTGCATTTCTTCCAAGCCCAGTGCTTTTTTGCGGATGCGCATATACCGGTGCAGCAAGGGCAAATTTTGGTTGACGGTATCCACCAATTGATCATAGACGGTTTCAGGTATGCTGTTCCGGCTTAAAGCGGCATGCCGTGCCGAATCATAGCCGCGGACTTCTGCATAAAAATTATTTTTCTTGATGGCCCCGCTTAAGGTGCTGGCAAAAGTGTTTTTATATTTGTCGTATGTGGAGTATACGGCATGAAACGCGTCTTTTCTGACGCGGCGGTCCGGGCTTTCCATCAATTTCGTGTACCGGCCGTGTGTCACTTTGACTTCTTCCCCGTTTTCATCCCGGATCGAGGGAAACTCCAAGTCTGCATTGTTCAGCATGCCGAAGGTGTTGGCGGAGGCCCCCAGGACTTCACCGGCTTGGGCTAGGAGTTTTTCTTCTTTTTCCGATAAAACATAGGGACGCTTTTTGTTTAACTCTTCCAGAGCGTGTTTGTATACCTGCAATTCTTCGTTTTCTTCCAAAAAACGCGTGATTTTCTCTTCGGGGATGGAAAGGATCTCCGGAGTGATGAAGGACAAGGCTCCGGAAACTTCCGTATACAAACTTTTTGCGCGGTCATTGAGGGCTTGATAAAAGGATTGGGTGGTGTCCTGATCAAACCGCATATGCGCATATGTATAAAGTTTGTCAAGTTTGTAGAGCAATTGATCCTGGAATTTCAGCGCTTTTAACAAATCCTCAGCAGACCGTCCGAGCTTCCCTTTGAACCGGCTGATCTCAGGGATCATTTGTTTGATGTTTTGATATTCTTCTTCCCATTTCTCATCGTTTTCAAAAATATCTTCAAGACGCCATTTATATTCATCCGGAATTTCTGAGCGAAGAGGAAGTTTGGATGAGGATTGGGTCATGATTATACCTCCTTAATCAGTTCTGTATTCTCCATTATACTACTCGGCCGGGGAATTCAGAAACCATTCCTTTTATTGGGTTGTGTATAATTTTTTTTATTAATTTGCATAATATTGGGGTGATCATCATGAAAGGGAGGTACAAGAAGTGAGCAATCTGGAGCGTTTCAGAAGCCGGAGAAATCTTTACAACCCGGTACATCCTTTGTCACAAATCCATTCGGAAATCAACCGCACATTTGAACGTTTTTTTGAAAATCCGATCTGGAATGAGTCGATGCCAAAAATGCCCGCCATCAACATGAAAGAGGAAGGGAACCAGTATGTCATCGAGGCGGAAATGCCCGGCCTCAGGGATGAAGATGTTGAAATAGAGGTGCACGGCGGACAATTAACGATCAAAGGGGAACGGAAACAAGAATCGAAAAAAGAAGGAGAGCACATGTATATTGAAGAGAGGAGTTATGGTTCGTTTTACCGGACCGTCACCCTTCCGCAGGATGCCAACTTGGATCATATCACAGCCGATTATGAAAACGGGCTTCTCATAATCACGATTCCGAAGGATCCGGAAAAAGAACCGAAGAGAATTAAAATCAACCGGAAACCTTCTTCATGATCGTGCGGGAAAAATGAAAAAAACCAACGGGGCCGTATGGGACACGGCCCTTTTTTTTGGAAAGAAGCCGGCACCGGGTTCCTCCTAATTTTTCCCGGATGGAGATGTGAGTAATCAGAGAAGGATGATCGCATACTATCACCAAATCCATTTCAATTTCAGGAAGGTGTAAGGATTATGCAAAATGTTGAAAACATGGAAAACGTTCTTTCCTACATTCATTCCGAGCTGAACCGCATTGAAACGATGGCGGGTACATTGGCCACAATTGAACAGGACCATTACCGGAAGCTGACGAATTTCGATCATCGCAAATTGGTGGATATTGCGGTCGAAGAACAGAATGCCGCCCGTCAGTTGGGAACGGTCAAGCAAATGTGCTTGTCGATGGCGCAAAAAATTGAAGAACTTCAAAATTCGTTGGGGCAGGGTGAAGCCAAGGAGCGTGTCCATCGTGCTGAAGTTCATTGAAAGGATGATCCGGTCCGCCATTGACCGGTCTGTCGATCAAGCGTTGACCAGGATGATCCGGGACCAATATACCGAGAATTTGTTTGAAATGGTGCCGGCCTCGAAAAAGGTGGGGGTGACCAACCTCATGGAAATCACCATGAGGGCCAATCAGGGCACACCCATCTCCCGACCCTTGGGAACCCCTGTTCCTATGTCCCCGTGGGAAAAAATCTTGTTCAATCCGGTTCACCTGTTCCGCTTTCCCACTCCGGAAAACGTCGGAATCAACACTTCGGTCACGATTGGACAGCGGGCCAAAAAACCATTGACGATTTCCATTCCGATCATGATTGCAGGCATGTCCTTCGGCGGTGCGTTAAGCAAAAAAACCAAAATTGCCCTCGCCAAAGCTGCCACCAAGGTGGGGACCGCGACCAATTCGGGGGAAGCGGGGCTCATGAAAGAGGAAAGGGAAGCGGCCGGTTTGTTTATCGGACAGTATAACCGGGGCGGATGGATGAACGATCCGAAAAAGTACAAAGCCTTGGATGCGATCGAGATTCAACTGGGGCAGGGGGCCCAAGGATCTGCTTCGCAGCGGACGGCCGCCCATAACATCGGCGAGGACTTCAGGGAAGTTTATGAGTTGCAACCCGGGGAAGATGCGGTGATCCATTCCCGGCTGCCCGGGGTCAATGGCAAGGAAGAGTTTGTCCAACTGGTCCGCAGACTGAAAGAGGAAACCGGGGTGCCGGTGGGACTGAAAATTGCTGCGACGCATCATCTTGAAAAAGAGTTGCAAATCGCCGTGGAAGCCGGAGTGGATTTTGTCACCGTTGACGGAGCCGAAGGCGGAACGCACGGGGGTGCACCCACTTTGCAGGATGATGTCGGATTGCCCACCCTCTTTGCCATTACAAGAGCATCCGAATTTCTTGCCCGAAAAAAGGTGAAACAGGATATTCAACTGATTGCCACAGGAGGATTGGTCACTCCCGGACGAATGCTGAAAGCCATCGCCTTGGGAGCCGATTGTGTGTATATCGGAACGGCGGCCTTGATGGCCTTGGCCAGCGAACAAATGGTCAAATCCGTACCCTTTGAACCTCCCACCAGCTTGTTGGTTTATTCGGGGAAAATGACCGACCAATTGGATGTGGACCAGGCGGCCATGAATCTGGTCCGTTATTTGAATGCTTGCGTGCGGGAAATGGAGCTCGTTTTGATATCGCTTGGAAAAACGGCTGTTGCCGATTTGACCAAATCGGATTTATGTACCATGGATCCTTTTATTGCCAAAGCAACGGGCATTGAGTTGGGCTATGTTGCCCCCGAAGACCAATCCCGCTTTTTTGAAGAAACCAACCCCTTGTTTTCCGTTCCACGGGACCGGGAGTTTGAAACCGGGCCGTTTGTCAGCCATTGAGAGATAAAAAATGCATCCCGGGGATACCGGCTTTTTCTGCCCCGGTCCCCGGGAAGAGGGACAAAAGCGGTTCGTTAAGGAAAAAGGAGCCGGCAAAGGCAATTGCTTCTTTTTTGGTGATTGTGTTATAATCACTTTGGCTATACTTATTGTAGATACATCTTGCGAGTGCAAAGAGTGGGTGGAAGCCCACTCTTTGCGTTTTGTTGCAGGTGTTTGAATTAGCCAAATAAGGAGGGTTGGCTTTGAGCCGACAAATTACAGAAGCCGTACAACAACTTGCCCGGCCGATTGTGGAAAAAGAAGGTTTGGAACTGGTCGATATCGAGTATAAAAAAGAAGGGCCAAATTGGTTTTTGCGCATTTTCATCGACCGGGAAGACGGGGGAGTTGATTTGGATGATTGCACCCGGATCAGTGAGATAGTGGGGGAAAAGCTGGACGAAGAAGACCCGGTGCCAGGGGCGTATATTCTGGAAGTGTCATCACCGGGTGCGGAAAGGCCGCTGACCAAGGAGAAGGATTTCCAAAAAGCTGTCGGTAAAAATGTATATATTACCACGTACGAACCCATTGAAGGCCAAAAAGTGTTTGAAGGGGTTTTGCACCAATTTGACGGTACCACCCTTACGGTCCATGAGAAGAAGAAGACATTTGAGATTCCACTCGAGAAGGTGGCCAAAGCACGATTAAGCGTCGTTTTTTAACGCGAAGGGAGGATTAGGCCGATGAATGCCGAGTTCATCGAGGCCCTTGATCAATTAGAAAAAGAAAAAGGGATCAGTAAAGATATTTTGATTGAAGCGATTGAAGCTGCATTGATATCTGGATATAAGCGCAACTTTCATTCTGCACAAAACGTACGGGTAGATGTGAACAGACAGACCGGACAGGTGCGTGTGTTTGCCCGCAAAACCGTCGTGGATGAGGTCGTCGACTCCCGCTTGGAAATTTCATTGGATGCGGCCCGGGAAATCGACCCCAACTATCAATTGGGCGATATTGTGGAGATCGAAGTCACGCCGGCAGACTTTGGCCGGATTGCGGCTCAAACGGCGAAGCAGGTGGTGACGCAACGCATCCGGGAAGCGGAACGGTCAGCCATTTACGAAGATTTTGTGGACCGGGAAGAAGACATTGTCACCGGGATTGTGCAAAGAGCCGACAACCGTTACTATTACGTGGACCTTGGCCGGGTGGAAGCCTTGCTGCCCCACAATGAAGTCATCGCCGGGGAGCGGTTCAGCCACGGGGATCGTGTGAAAGTTTACATAACCCGGGTGGAAAAATCGACGAAAGGTCCGCAGATTTTCTTGTCCCGCACCCATCCCGGATTGTTGAAAAGGTTGTTTGAATTGGAAGTTCCCGAAATTTATGATGGCGTTGTGGAAATTAAATCGATTGCCCGTGAAGCGGGTCAACGTTCCAAAATTGCCGTGGCTTCGCACAATCCGGATGTGGATCCGGTTGGAGCCTGTGTGGGTCATCGCGGCTCCCGCGTGCAAACGGTGGTCAATGAACTGCGCGGTGAAAAAATCGATATCGTCCGTTGGTCTGACCGCATGGATGAGTTGATTGCCAATGCGCTCAGCCCGTCCAAAGTGATTTCCGTCACCATTTATGAAGAAGAAAAAATGGCCCGGGTGATTGTTCCCGATCACCAATTGTCGCTGGCGATCGGAAAAGAAGGACAAAACGCACGGCTGGCTGCAAAGCTCACCAATTGGAAGATTGACATCAAAAGCGAATCGGAAGCCGAAGAATTGGAAGAAGAAGCTGAAGATGAAATCCTGGATGAAGTCGAAGTTCCGGATGAAGATGCTTTATTAAATACCGATGGCAGTGAAGAGACCGAATAATTTCTTCCAAGGGGAGGGTTTTTGGCATAAGATGAAACGGCGAAAGGTACCGATGCGTAAATGTGTGGCATCACAAGAAATGTTTCCGAAAAAGGAACTGATCCGGATCGTGAGAACGCCGGAAAATGAACTGGTCATCGACCCGACCGGAAAAAAATCCGGGCGCGGAGCGTATTTGTGCGCAAAAATGGAATATATCGATTTGGCACAAAAAAAGAAAGCTTTGGATCGCGCCCTCAAAGTGCAGGTTCCTTCCGAATTGTATGATCAACTTCGTGATTATGTAAGAGAGCATCAGGGAAATGAATAAGTTTTTGCAACTGCTGGGGCTTGCGATGAGGGCCGGAAAAGTCGTTTCCGGAGAGGAATGGGTGATCCGGGAAATTCGCTCGGGAAAAGCGCAGTTGGTGATCCTGGCCGAAGATGCGAAAAAAAACACGGAAAAAAAGGTCAGTGACAAATGTGATTCTTACAACGTTCCTTTGTTGCGATACGGTACCAGAAAAGAGCTGGGTAATGCGATTGGAAAAGAGACACGCGTGGTCATTGCAATTACGGACCGGGGGTTTGCCTGGTCATTCATGAAGCTCGGCAGTAAGTAACGGGGGTGAATGGATTTGGCGAAAATGCGTGTATATGAATACGCGAAAAAAGTGAATAAGAGTAGTAAAGAAATATTGCACAGTCTGAAAGACTTAGGCATTCAAGTGAGTAACCATATGAGTGTGTTGGATGAAGGAATGATACAAAAATTGGATCAACGTTTAAATCAACAAGAAAAACCTGCAAAAGATCAAGACCGTCCGCAAAGCGAAGAAAACAAGAAAGCACCGTCCAACGGAAATCATCGGAATAAACAAGAATCTTCCGCCCACAACAAAAAGCGTGCCTCTTCCGGACCAAACCGCAACAGCCAACGGAATCAGGCCGCCCGCGGGCAGGAAGAGCGCAAAGCAAACCATGAGACAAGCCAGCAGGAGAAGCGTCAACGCAAAGGAAAGAAAGGAAAGGCTTTCCAGAAAGGAAAAGACGGTGCCCGCCGGGACCATGTAAATCGGAAAGGAAAAGGCCGTCAAAAAGGTGAGAAAAAGAAAGAGGCCAAAGAAAAACAGGCTCCGGTACTGCCAAAGGAAATCACCGTTTCCGGTCCCATGACCGTTGGAGATTTTGCCAAGCTGTTGCGCAGGGAATCTTCCGCTGTCATTAAAAAATTGATCACGCTTGGAATCATGGCCACCATCAATCAGGAAATTGATGTGGAAACGATGGCCATCCTGGCAGAAGAATTTGACGTCACCATCCATGTCAAAGAAGAAGTGGATGAAAGCAACTTTGAAGAGATCGAAGAAACGGACGCACCGGAGGATTTGCTTGAACGCCCGCCGGTGGTTACGATCATGGGACACGTGGACCATGGAAAAACCACGCTGCTTGACAAAATCCGCCAAAGTAAAATCACGGAAGAAGAGGCCGGGGGAATCACACAACACATCGGTGCCTATCAGATCGAGGCCAATGACAAAAAAATCACCTTTTTGGATACGCCGGGGCATGCTGCATTCACCACCATGCGTGCACGGGGAGCCCAAGTGACGGATATCACGATTTTGGTGGTCGCCGCCGATGACGGAGTCATGCCGCAAACGGTCGAAGCCATCAACCATGCCAAAGCAGCCGATGTCCCGATTATTGTTGCCGTCAACAAGATGGATAAGCCCGAGGCAAATCCGGACCGGGTGAAACAACAATTGACCGAATACGGATTGGTTCCGGAAGAATGGGGCGGGGACACCATCTTTGTCCCGGTATCGGCCTTGACGGGAGACGGCATTGACGAATTGCTGGAAATGATTCTGTTGGTGGCCGAAGTTCAGGAACTGAAAGCCAATCCGGATAAACGCGCCCGCGGGGTGGTCATTGAGGCGGAACTGGACAAAGGCCGCGGAGCTGTCGCCACCGTGCTGGTGCAAAACGGTACGCTCCATGTCGGAGATCCGGTGGTGGCCGGAAATTACTTCGGGAAAATCCGTGCCATGATCAACGATCAAGGGCGTCGCGTCAAAACGGCACCGCCATCGACACCGGTCGAAATTTTGGGGCTTTCCGATGTGCCGAATGCCGGCGATGCGTTCATGGTGTTTGAGGATGAGAAAAAAGCGCGTTCCATCGCCGAGAGACGCCAGACGAGACAAAAAGAACAAGAACGCGGAGCCCATTCCCGCGTATCGCTGGATGATTTGTTCAAACAAATTAAAGAAGGCGAAGTCAAAGAATTAAATGTTATTATTAAAGCAGACGTCCATGGTTCTGCAGAAGCCATGAAACATTCGCTTGAAAAAATCGATGTCGAAGGCGCACGCGTAAAAATCATCCATGCGGCGGTCGGAGCCATCACGGAATCAGACATCATTTTGGCTTCTGCCTCCAATGCCATTGTGATCGGGTTTAATGTCCGTCCCGAACCCAATGCCCGGGAGATGGCCAAACAGGAGAAAGTGGACATCCGTTTGCACCGGGTCATTTATAAAGCGATTGAGGAAATCGAAGCGGCCATGAAAGGTCTCTTGGATCCTGAATATGAAGAGGTCATGGCAGGCATTGCCGAAGTCCGCCAAATCTTTAAAGTCTCCCGGATCGGAACCATTGCCGGTTGTTATGTCACCGAAGGAAAAGTGGTTCGTGACGGAAAAGCCCGGGTGATTCGTGACGGCGTCGTGATCCATGAAGGCGAAATTGACACACTGAAACGTTACAAAGATGATGCCAAAGAAGTGGCACAAGGGTATGAATGCGGGATTACCTTGCAAAACTATAATGACATCAAAGAAGGAGACCAAATCGAAGTTTACACCATCCAGGAAGTGGAGCGGAAGTAACGTGCACATCGGTGTACTGGAGTTTAAGGGGCGGGTGATCGCCTCTTTCTCCCTCAAAGACAAACGCAGGGTGATTCAAAGCGTCCAGGCAAAAATCAGGAACCGGTTTAACCTTTCCATTGCAGAAGTGGCGGATCAAGACGATCGTCAGTTTGTTTCTCTTGCAGTCGTCGGGGTCGGAAGCAACCGGATGGTGGTGGAAAAAGAACTGGAACAAGCCCTTCGGCTGCTTGAACAAACGGATGGTTTGGAGATCATTGCGGCAGATATCACATTTTAGGTTGACGAGGAGGTTTGGTCCGTGGCACGGATACGTATCAGTCGTGTGGGCGAACAGATCAAGAAGGAGTTAAGCCAACTTATCCAGCAAGAGTTAAAAGATCCCCGCATCGGATTTGTGACGGTGACCGGCGTCGAAATGAGCGGAGATCTGCAAATTGCCAAAGTATACATCAGCGTGATGGGAAACGAGGAGCAAAAACAAGAAACTTTGGCCGGACTGGAAAAAGCCAAAGGATACCTTCGTTCTGAAATCGGGCATCGTGTTTCGTTGCGTCATGTCCCCGAACTCATTTTTTCGATTGATCAATCCCTTGATTACAGTGAAAACATTGAACGTCTGCTGCGGGATGTTCATGCACGGGAGAATGAGGAACAATGAGCCGTTTTGATGAGCTGCTTGCTTTTTTGGAAAAGGCCGACCAAATTTTGGTGGTATCCCATCTTCACCCGGATGGGGATGCGATCAGTTCCACCTTGGCGATGGGTTATCTGTTAAAACAATCCGGCAAGCAAGTGACGATGGTCAACGAAAACCCGGTTCCCCGGAAATTTTCTTTTCTGCCCGGAGTGGAAGAGATTCAGCCGGTGGAACAAGTTTCCGGCACCTTTCAATATGTGATTGCTTTGGATTGCGCCGACAAAGAGCGGATGGGCGCCTGCCGTTTCCTGATCCGGGATGATGCGGTGATTGTCAACCTGGACCATCATGCGACCAATGACCGGTTTGGGGATATCAACATTGTGGTTCCGGAAGCGGCGGCAACCGTGGAAATCATTTTTGATTGGGCGGAAGAAAACCATTTCCCCATTGGTGAACCGCTGGCGGCATGCCTTTACACCGGTTTGTTGACGGACACGGGGGGATTCCGCTATTCCAACACTTCCCCGAAAGTGTTGAGACAAGCTGCAAGGTTGGTGGAGACCGGCATCGAAGCGCACAAAATTGCCGACCGGGCTTTGGAAACCGTGACCATGGAACAGTTAAAATTGCTGCAAGGCGCTTTATCCACCTTGCAAAAATCAGACGACGGACTCATTGCCTGGATGTTTTTAAGCAAAGAGGAAATGGAAAAAGTGGCGGTTTCGCACGAAGCTTTGGATGGCATCGTCAATTATGCGCGGAATATTTACGGGGTGGATGTCGGCATTTTGTACCGGGAAGAGAATGACGGAACCGTCAAAGTCAGTTTCCGTTCCAGAGAACAGGTCGATGTGGGCCAGGTGGCCAAGGCATTTGGCGGAGGCGGCCATGCCCGTGCGGCGGGATGCAGCATGCGCGGGACGCTTCGCGAAGTCCACGAGCGCGTGTTCAAAGCAGTTCAGTCCAGATTGAAGCAGGAGTGTGAAGTGTAAATGGGATGCCATGGGATTTTGCCCGTTTTTAAACCGAAAAACTATACATCCCATGATATCGTCGCCATCGTCCGCCGCTTGACAAAGCAAAAAAAGGCTGGTCATACAGGCACGCTGGATCCGGAAGTGGAAGGCGTGCTCCCTGTTTGTTTGGGACAAGCCACCCGGTTGGTGGAATATTTGCAGGACCGCCCCAAACGTTATCAAGGAACCTTGAAATTGGGGATTGCCACCGAAACGGAAGATCAGACCGGCGCCGTCATCGCGCAGGCCGAACGGGTGGAACCGGTGGAGCCGGCACAAGTGGAGGAGGTTTTCTCCCGGTTTGTCGGGGAAATAACGCAGGTTCCGCCCATGTATTCGGCCGTGAAAGTGAACGGACGCCGTTTATATGAATGGGCCCGCGAAGGAAAGGAGATCGACCGGCCGAAAAGGAAGGTCCACATTTATGAATTGAAACAGACGGGCATGACGCCGGGGGAATATCCGGAAATCCATTTTGAAGTTCTTTGTTCCAAAGGGACTTATATCCGCACCTTGTGTGTGGATATCGGAAAAGCTTTGGGGTATCCGGCGCATATGGCTTCTCTGGTGCGGGTGCAAAGCGGTCCGTTTCATCTGGAGGATTGTTACACGCTGGATGAGTTGAAGCAAATCGGGGAACAAGAGGCTTGGGAAAAGCATGTCATCCGGTTGGATGAGGGGATTTCGTTCATGCCCGGCATGATGGTGAATCATGAAGATCTTCGAAAAGTTTATGATGGTTGGAAAATAGAGATTCCTGTTGATGATCAATTGTTCAATGAGAATCAACTGGTTCGCGTGTATACGGATGCCGGTGTTTTCTGCGCCGTGTACCGGGTGATTGAAAAGGGCTTGGCGAAACCAGAAAAAGTATTTCGGGATGTGGAGTAGATGGAAACGATACATTTAACCTATCCGATGATCGATCAACCAACCGATCAGGAACCGATTTCATTGGCGATTGGTTTTTTTGACGGTGTCCACTTGGGGCATCAAGCCGTGATCCGAAAGGCGATGGATTTGGCCCGGGAACTGAAGGCGGTTCCGGCGGTCATGACTTTTGATCCGCATCCACGGGAAGTGTTGGGGCAAGAGGCGATTCACCGTTATCTGACCCCGTTTCCGGACAAATTGGAGCAGTTTGCCCGTTTGGGGGTCAGGAAAGTTTATGTTGTCCGGTTTGACCGGAATTTCGCCTCTTTGTCAAAAGAAGAATTTGTGACCGACATTTTATTGCAGCTTGGTGTCAAAGGCGTGGTGACAGGGTACAATTTTACGTTTGGACACAAAGCGGAGGGGAAAGCAGAAGATCTGACCGAACTGGGAAAAGGGCATTTCGTCACCGAAATCGTCTCTTTGATCCAACAGGATCAGGGAGTGATCAGCAGCACCAGATTGCGGCGGGCGTTGGCCGAAGGGGATGTCAAAACCGCCCGGGACATCCTGGGGCGCCCGTATTCGTTGGAAGGAGAGGTGGTCCAGGGAGATCAACGGGGGAGGTTGATGGGGTTTCCCACGGCCAATCTGGACCTGAAGGCCCCGTATTTTGTTCCCGCCCGCGGCGTCTATGTGGTCAAAGCAACCATGGATGAGGTTTCTTCCTTTGGCATCATGAATATCGGAGTGCGTCCCACTTTTCGAAGCGATCAACCGAGTGAAAGACTGGAAGTGCACCTGCTCGGGCAATCCGGCAACTATTACGGCAAGAAATGCAGAGTGGAGTTTTATCATTTCTTGCGCGAAGAGAAAAGGTTTCCGAGCGTGGAGGCGTTGATTCAGCAGATTGAAAAAGACCGGCAAGAAGCAGAGCAGTGGTTGAAGTTATTTGCACAATAAGGCTTGTTGTACTCATCTTTTTCTTATGGTATACTGATTCGGTAAACAACCCTGGCTCGGATCACCGATGCCTCGACGGTGTTCTGGGTTATGGGCGATTGATCAAAAGGAGGATTTATCTATGGCATTAACCAATGAACGCAAAAGAGAAATCATCAATGAATTTAAAACACACGATAATGACACGGGTTCCCCCGAAGTGCAAATCGCGATTTTGACTCATCGGATCAATGAGTTAAACGAGCACTTAAAAGATCATAAAAAAGATCATCATTCTCGCCGTGGTCTTTTGAAAATGGTTGGTCAACGCCGGAACTTGTTGAACTACTTGAAGAAGAAGGACATTGTTCGTTATCGTGAACTGATCAAAAAACTCGGATTGCGTCGATAAGAAAAGCGGGGCGGCATGCCCCGCTTTTTTATCATCTCATCTTTTAAAAGAGAAGTGGAAGGAACATACTGTAAATGTGGAGAAGTATGCTATATTTGTGTTTTTGAGAGGAGGAAATGATTGAAGATGGAACCACAAACATTTGAGACAGATCTGGCTGGACGAAAATTAAAACTGGAAATCGGAAAATATGCCAATCAAGCCAATGGTGCGGTGATGGTGCGATATGGAGACACTTCGGTGCTGGCCACCGCGGTTGCATCCAAGGAGCCGAAAGACACGGACTTTTTTCCGCTGACGGTAAACTATGAAGAACGTTTGTATGCGGTCGGGAAAATCCCGGGAGGCTTTATCAAGCGTGAAGGTCGCCCGAGCGACAAAGCCATTTTGGCTTCCAGGCTCATTGACCGTCCCATTCGCCCGCTGTTTGATGAAGGGTTTCGCAATGAAGTACAAGTTGTGACCACCGTCATGTCGGTGGATCAGGATTGTTCTTCGGAAATTGCCGCCATGATCGGCGCATCCGTGGCACTTTCCATTTCGGACATTCCTTTCAAAGGTCCCATCGGAGGCGTGGTGGTTGGCCGGGTTGACGGTCAATTGGTCATTAATCCGACGGTGGAACAAATGGAAAAATCCGATCTGCATCTGGTGGTGGCCGGTACGAAACACGGGGTGAACATGGTGGAAGCCGGTTCGGATGAAGTGCCGGAAGAAACGATGCTGGAAGCGATTTTGTTCGGCCACGAAGTGATCAAGGAGCTGGTGGCTTTTCAGGAACAGATCGTGGAAAAAGTGGGACTGCCCAAAATGGAACCCGAGCTGCATCAGATTGATCCAGAATTGGAAAAACGCGTTCGGGAACTGGCAACCGATTCTTTGATCCAAGCCGTTCAGGTCATTGACAAACAAGAGCGCCAGGATGCGATCGATCAGGTGAAGGAAGAAGTCTTGGCACAGATGGCCGAAGAACTGACGGAAGAAGAATGGGCCGAGCAAGAAAAAGACATGAATACCGTCCTGGATCAAATCGTGAAAGAAGAAGTGCGCCGGTTGATTTTGGAAGAGGGCAAACGTCCGGATGGACGGGCTGTCGATGAAATCCGCCCGCTTTCCAGCGAAATTGACGTTCTGCCACGGACACACGGTTCCGGGTTGTTCAGACGCGGACAAACCCAGGTGTTAAGCGTTTGTACGTTGGGGGCACTCGGCGATGTGCAAATCCTGGATGGTTTGGATTTGGAGGAATCCAAACGCTTTATGCATCACTATAATTTCCCTCCGTTCAGCGTTGGTGAAGCAAGACCGATCCGGTCACCGGGACGCCGGGAAATCGGACATGGGGCTTTGGGGGAAAGAGCACTCGAACCGGTGATTCCTTCCGAAGATGTTTTCCCGTACACCATCCGATTGGTTTCCGAAGTGCTTGAGTCCAACGGTTCCACTTCGCAAGCGAGTATCTGCGCGTCGACGCTTGCCTTGATGAATGCGGGGGTTCCAATCAAAGCACCCGTGGCAGGCATCGCGATGGGGCTGGTCAAAGAAGAGGATAACGTTGTCGTGTTAACCGATATTCAAGGCATGGAAGACCATCTTGGAGATATGGACTTTAAAGTGGCCGGTACACGAAAAGGGGTTACCGCCCTTCAAATGGATATCAAAATCGAAGACATCGACCGGAACATTCTCCAAAGAGCATTGGAACAAGCGCGGAATGCGAGAATGGTGATCCTGGACAACATGGAAGCCACCATCAAGGAACCGCGAAAACAATTGTCCCCATATGCTCCGAAGATTACCACCTTGCGGATTCATCCGGATAAAATCCGTGATGTGATCGGACCGAGCGGACGGGTCATTAATAAAATCATCGAAGAAACCGGAGTCAAAATCGATATCGAACAAGATGGCCGCATTTACATCGCTTCTCCGGAAACAGAACAAAACGAACGGGCGAAAAAAATCATCGAAGATCTGGTCCGTGAAGTGGTGGTCGGCGAAACGTATCTCGGAACGGTCAAACGGATTGAAAAATACGGAGCATTTGTCGAAATCATTCCGGGCAAAGAAGGACTTGTTCATATCTCTCAACTGGATTTAAACCGGGTCGGAAAAGTCAGCGACGTGGTGAAAGTCGGAGACTCGATCATGGTAAAAGTGACGGAGATTGATGATCAAGGCCGAATTAATTTGTCCCGCAAAGCTGTGTTAAAAGATGAAGCAGCGAAGAAAAAAGAAAAAATTTAAAGGAAGAGGCAAAGGAAAAGAGTCAGAGCGAATCTGCCTCTTTTTTATATTTATATGACGGTCATAGGGAGTTGTCCGGGAGCATATGGTAGGAAGGAAAGGAGGCGGCAAACATTGTTTCCGGTTCGCATGGCGACACTGTTCTTATCGATTTGTTTTATTGTTTTGCTGGTCCAACTTCCCACCATTGAAGCTTATGTGACGGCCGTGAAGAGCGGAGAGGAGGTATCGGTGCTCTCTTCCGGCTTCAAAACGGACTCCCCGCTTGTCGAGAAAATCAAAAAAGAGGCGCCGAAATATCAGATTGCCCCCATCGATGCGCGGATCGATCCGGTCTGGAAAGCTATTCCGGGGCTGAACGGGCGAAGAGTCAACCTGGAAGCAACGATCGAAAGCACCCTCAAGCATAAAGACAAGCACCGGATTCATTGGGTTTATCAGGAAATTCCCCCGAAAATACAACTGAAAGATCTGGGGCAGGCACCAGTTTACCGGGGGAACGAAAAAAAACCGGCGGCCGCGCTGATGGTGAATGTGGCCTGGGGAACGGAATACATACCGGAAATGCTCAAGATTTTCAAACGGGAGAAGGTGAAAGCGACCTTTTTTTTGGACGGTTCCTGGCTGAAAAAGAATCCCGGATTGGCCAGACAGTTGGTGAAAGAAGGGCATGAAGTGGGAAATCATGCCTATTCCCACCCTTTAATGAGCCGGATCGGCACCGGGCAAATCGAAGCCGAGATCGGGAAGACGGAGTCTTTGATCCAAGAAACCTTACAGGTCAAAAGCAAGTGGTTTGCCCCGCCGGCCGGCGATTATGACAATCGCGTATTAAAAATAGCCGAACAATTTAAAATGAAAACCATATTATGGACATTGGATACCGTCGATTGGAAAAAGTCCGTTTCGCCGGCTATGATGGTGAACAAGGTGGAGAAAGGGATTGCACCCGGCACCTTGTTGTTGACCCATCCGACGGACCGGACGGTCAAAGCGTTGCCGGGGATGATCCGTGCAGGGAAGGACAAGGGCTTGAAGTGGATGACGGTCAGCGAAATGCTCTCTTCAAAACGGGTGGATTCCATTGAGCAATAATTTATGATTTGATATAGTAGTGTTGCTTTTTTGTAGTTTATCAGAGAATTAAGGAGGATCTTATTTGATCGTTAAACATACGCTGGAGAATGGTGTTCGGTTGGTTGCTGAAAAAATTCCCCACGTCCGTTCGGTCGCTTTGGGGATTTGGGTGGGAACCGGTTCTGAAAATGAAACGCTTGCCAATAACGGGATTTCCCATTTTATCGAACACATGATGTTTAAAGGAACCAAAACACGCACCGCGAAAGAGGTGGCGGAAGCCTTTGACGCAATCGGCGGGCACGTGAATGCCTTCACCTCCAAAGAGATCACTTGTTATTATGCCAAAGTGCTGGATGAACATTTTTTAACGGCACTGGATGTATTATCGGATATGTTTTTTGAATCGGTGTTTGATGAAGGCGAGATCGAAAAAGAGAAAAAAGTGGTCTTGGAGGAAATTTACATGGTGGAAGACACGCCGGATGACCTGGTCCATGACATGCTTTCCGAAGTGTCGTCGGGAGGGCACCCCTTGGGATACCCTGTGTTGGGCAATGCCGAAACCGTGACCAGTTTCCGCCGGGAGGATTTGTTCCGGTACAAAAATCAATTTTATGTCCCTTCCAATGTCGTGGTGGCCATCGCCGGCAATTTGCCGGATGATTACAAGGAAAGGGTCGAGGAAGCTTTTTCCGGCCATCAGGGCGGGATGCCGGTGCGAAGCAGGGAGGTTCCGGTTTTTACGCCGGATGTCAAAGTGAAACAAAAAGAAACCGAACAAACCCATTTATGTATTGGGTTGCCGGGACTGGCCGTCGGTGATGATGATTTTTACACATTGGTTTTGTTGAATAATGTGCTTGGCGGCAACATGAGTTCCCGTTTGTTCCAGGAAATCCGCGAAGAGCGCGGGCTTGCCTATTCGGTGTTTTCTTATCATTCCGCCCATCGCGACACCGGCCTTTTTGCCATCTACGCCGGAACGAAACACGGGCAGGAAAATGAAGTGGTGGAATACATTTATCAAATTTTGGATGATCTCAAAACCAAAGGATTGACGACGGACGAATTGCACAAAGCCAAAGAGCAATTGAAAGGGAGCTTAATGCTCGGACTGGAGAGCACCAACAACCGCATGAGCCGGTTGGGTCGCAATGAATTGTTGTTAAACCGTCAATTTACTTTGGATGAAATCATCAAAAAGGTGGATAAGATCACTTTGGATGGCGTGAATCGTCTGGCACGGAAAATTTTCTCCTCGCCCATGTCGTTGGCGCTGATTTCGCCGGACGGAAAAATCCCTTCCAGTTTTAGGAGGAACTCCATTGCATAATGTCAAAGTTTTTCATATGCCAGGAAACGAAGATCTGCCTCTTCCAGTAAAAATGTCGACGGGTTCCAGTGGTTTTGACCTCCATGCCGCAGTGAAGGATCCAGTGGAAATCAAACCGGGCCGGTGGAAGTTGATTCCTTCCGGAATTGCCTTGTCGATGCCGGCAGGGCTGGAGGCCCAAGTGCGTCCGAGAAGCGGTCTTGCTTTAAAACACGGAATCACCGTGCTCAACACACCAGGGACGATCGATGCGGATTACCGTGGAGAAATCGGGGTGATTTTGCTGAACCTGGGTGAACGCCCTTTTCGGGTTCAGCGGGGAGACCGTATTGCGCAGTTGGTGTTTATGCAAGTACCTGCGGTTTCCCTCAAGGTTACGGATTCGTTGGATGAAACGGAACGTGGGTCTGGAGGCTTTGGCCATACGGGTAAATAGGAGAGGTGATCTTCATGTCCGAGCGGCATCGGATCAGAAGGTTACAGGAGGAAATGGAACATCTCCGCAAGGAATTGTACCAGTTGGTGAACGGTGAACCCGAGCGATTGATGGATGCCCGTGTTTTGCCCTTATCCGAGCAATTGGATGTACTGATTTTGGAAATGCAAAGGATCCGATTGGAACATCGTTAAATAAAGAGGATGAATGCCAAATCCCGAAAGTCCGGCTAAACCTGCCGGGCTTTTTGTTTTTTATAAAAGAGTTGACTGAATCATATGAATAAAGGGAGAGAAAAAATGAAAAGCCGGGGGAGGGAAGGATGTTGCGCTGGAGTGAACTGGCGGAAAAGGAATGCATCGATTTGGTGGGAGGAGAACGTTTGGGGGATTTGTTGCATGCAGACATGTCGTTTGATCCGCTAACCGGAAAAATCCATGCTATCTTGGTGCCGACGGAATCTTCCTGGTTTAAAAAGAAGCACAGATTTATGGAATTGACGTGGAGCATGATCCGGAAAGTCGGGCCGGAAATGCTGATCGTGGATTCGTTGGACCGGAGATCTTCCAAAAAACAATTTTGACAGAAGGGAACCGAATTTTATTTTTTTCATATGATGCAAATAGATGTGGTAAGGATTCTTCCGGGGAAAGGAGTGAAGAAAATGCTGACAGGCAAACACGTTGTCTTCCTCGGTGGAGATGCACGGCAATTAGAGGTGATTAAAAGCTGTACAGAGATGGGAGCCCGGGTTTCGTTGGTCGGATTTGACAATTTGCAAAGTCCGGTCAGCGGGGCTTCATTAAAGGAGCTTTCGTCCGATGTGTTACAGACGGCGGATGTTTTGGTGCTCCCGATCATTGGAACCGATGAAAAAGGGCAAATCAGCAGTGTTTTTACTTCCAAAAAATTGTTTTTGACCCCGGAGGTGTTTCAATCACTTCCAAAACATTGCCTCGTTTTTGCCGGGATGGCCAAGGAGTATTTGCGAAAGTTGTGCCAAGATTTCGGGATTCAACTTTTTGAACTCTTAAACCGGGATGATGTGGCCATTTATAACTCCATCCCGACGGTGGAAGGCGCACTCATGATGGCCATCCAACACACCGACATCACCATTCACGGTTCCGAAAGCATTGTGCTGGGCATGGGAAGATGCGGCTTGTCGCTGGCCCGTGTGCTTCATGCGATCGGAGCCCGGGTGAAAGTCGGGGTAAGAAGTTCCGAGCATAAAGCCCGCGCATTTGAAATGGGGATTCAGGCGTTTGATACATCCGAATTAAAAGACCATGTGAAAAATGCGGATTTGATTTTTAACACCGTTCCGGCTTTGATCATTGATTCAGCCGTTTTAGCCAACGTGCCGCATGATGTGGTCATCATTGATCTGGCATCCAAACCGGGAGGCGTGGATTATCCGTTTGCTGAAAAAAGGGGAATCAAAGCCATATTGGCACCCAGTCTGCCGGGAATCGTGGCTCCGAAAACAGCCGGACAAATTTTGGCGCGGACCATCACCCGGATCATGAAAAATGAGTTATTCAGGGAGGGAACCGTTCAGTGAATTTTCAAAACCTGACGATCGGCTTCGGCATGACGGGATCCCACTGTACGCATGATGAAGTGCTTCCGCAAATGAAAAGATTGGTGGAACTGGGGGCAAACGTGATTCCGGTGATTTCCCACACGGTGGCGACGGTGGACAGCCGGTTCGGCACCGCGGAAGAGTGGAAGAAAAAAATTAAAGAAATCACCGGCCGGACCCCGTTGATGACCATACCGGAAGTGGAACCGTTCGGTCCTGAAAAAAGTTTGGATTGTTATGTGATTGCTCCCTGCACCGGCAATTCCCTGGCCAAACTTGCCAATGCGTTGACAGACAGCCCGGTTTTGATGGCGGCAAAAGCGCAAATGCGCAATCACCGTCCGGTGGTGGTGGCCATTTCCACGAACGACGCCCTCGGCTTAAATGCCGTCAACCTGGCAAAACTGCTGGCAGCCAAAGACATTTATTTTGTTCCGTTCGGCCAGGATGCCCCCGAAAAAAAACCCAAGTCCATGGTCGCGCGCATGGAATTGATCCCGGAAACTTGTCTGGCCGCCATCGAAGGGAAACAGTTGCAACCATTAATAGTTGAAAAATACCGCGACTTGACTTCATAATAGAAAAGAGCTCGGATAGATGATACATTCGTCCCCCTTGATGAAAAACAGGGGGCTCACTTCATATGGGAGGGGACTTCATGAGTGCAAAAAAATATCATGTTGCAGTGGTAGGAGCAACCGGAGCCGTCGGGCAAGAAATATTGAACACCCTCGATGAAAGAAATTTTCCGGTCAAAGAATTGCGCTTGCTTTCTTCCAAACGTTCCGCAGGCAAAAAAATCACATTCCGCGGTCAGGAAATCACGGTTCAGGAAGCCGTGCCGGAAGCATTTGAAGGCATTGACTTCGCTTTATTCAGTGCCGGCGGCAGTGTGAGTAAGGCATTGGCAAAAGAAGCGGTGCAACGTGGTGCAATCGTTGTGGATAATACCAACGCCTTTCGAATGGATCCGGAAGTCCCGTTGGTGGTTCCGGAAGTGAATCCGGAAGCGTTGGATCAACATAAAGGAATCATCGCCAATCCCAACTGTTCGACCATTCAAATGGTTGTTGCATTAAAACCGTTGGCGGATCGTTACGGAATCGAAAGAATCATTGTCTCCACTTACCAAGCCGTCTCCGGTGCGGGTTGGAAAGCGATCAATGAATTGGAAGAACAGACGAAAGCCGTGATGGCCGGTGAAGAAGTCCAAAAAAATGTTCTTCCCGTGGGCAAACTTGACAAACATTATCAGCAAGCGTTCAATGTGATTCCGCAAGTGGATGTGGCGGAAGAAAACGGATTTACACTTGAAGAAATGAAAATGGTGCGCGAAACGAAAAAAATCTTCGCGGATGATTCCATCGGCGTGACTGCCACTTGTGTACGGGTCCCGGTTGTACGGGGACACAGCGAATCGGTGTATGTGGAATTAAAATCGGATTATGATCTTGATGAAGTCCGGACCCTCTTAAATGATGCGCCGGGTGTGGTGGTGCAGGATGCGATTGAGGAGCAGATTTATCCCATGCCGTTGGATGCATCCGGCCGGACGGAAGTGTTTGTCGGACGTCTCCGTCGCGATTTGACCCATCCGCGCGCGCTCAACATGTGGGTGGTTTCGGATAATCTTTTGAAAGGAGCCGCAACCAACACGGTTCAAATTGCAGAAACTTTGATTAAAAGAGAAAGATCATAAAGAGAAGGGATAGGCATGAGCATTATTGTACAGAAGTTCGGAGGAACCTCCGTGGCAACCGCTGAACGGCGCCAACGTGTCCTTCATCATATTTCCAACGAGCTGGAGAAAGGAAACAAACTGGTTGTCGTTGTTTCAGCGATGGGAAGAAAAGGGGAACCATACGCAACCGATACGTTGCTTGGTTTGATTGATCAATATGATCAGCAGATCCTTCCCCGTGAGAAAGATTTGTTGTTAAGCTGTGGAGAGATCATCTCTGCAGCTACCCTGTCCAGCATGTTGACCCAGGCGGGGATCCGGAGCTGTGTATTGACCGGTGGACAAGCGGGGATCATTACGAACGATCAGCATACCAATGCCCAGATTATCACCGTCAATCCCAAACGCATTTTGCATGAACTGGAGAAAAACCGGGTCGTTGTCGTGGCCGGTTTCCAAGGACAAACAACCGATGGGGAAATCACCACATTGGGACGCGGCGGCAGCGATACCACCGCAACGGCGTTGGGAGCGGCTCTTGATGCCGAATATGTAGATATTTTTACAGATGTAGAAGGGATTATGACAGCTGATCCAAGAATTGTCGAGGATGCCGCCCAATTGGAGCAGGTCACCTATGTCGAAATGTGCAATCTCGCTTTTCAAGGAGCCAAGGTGATTCATCCCCGGGCTGTGGAGATTGCCATGCAAAACAGCACCCCGATCCGGATCCGTTCAACCATGTCGGACCATCCGGGCACGTTGGTGACACACCGGAGTGAAATTGACCGGTTGGTTCGGGAAGTGCGGGAAAACACCATCATCGGGGTGACCCAGATGCCCAATGTGACCCAAGTGAAGATCCGGCTGAGACAAGGACAATACCATACGCAGTTGAAAGTTTTCAAAGCGATGGCCGATCATGGGATCAGTGTCGATTTTATCAGTGTCAACCCGAGCGAAATTGCTTATACGGTTTATGATGATCTGGCGGATCAGGCGGAACAAATTTTATATGACCTGGGACTGGAACCAGAATTATCCAGAGGTTGCAGTAAAGTATCCGTTGTCGGGGCAGGCATCGCCGGCGTTCCGGGCGTGATGGCCAAAATTTCGGAAGCACTGACGGAAGAGGATATTCAAGTGTTGCAATCGGCGGATTCCCATACCACCATTTGGGTGCTCGTCCATGGAAAAGACATGGAGAAAGCCGTGCGTGCTTTGCATAAAAAATTTCATCTGAATAAACTCTATTGCTCATAAAGGAGGGAAGTGAGGATGTTGTTTGGCCGATTAATCACGGCGCTGTTTACGCCGTTTACCGAAGAGAATGAGATTGACTGGCCCTGTCTGGAAGCCAATATCGAGCGTTTGATCGAAGACGGGAATGATTCGATTGTTGTTTCCGGAACGACCGGAGAGTCTCCCACCCTGACCCTCTCCGAAAAGCTGGAATTATATCGTTTTGCCAAAGAAAAAGCAAACGGCCGGATCAAAGTGATCGCAGGGACCGGAAGCAATAACACCGTGCAGAGCCTGGAATTGACCAAGAAAGCGGAGGAAATCGGCGTCGACGGGGTGATGCTGGTTGCCCCCTATTACAACAAACCGTCGCAGGAAGGGTTGTATCAACATTTCAAAATGATTGCCGAATCGACTTCATTGCCGGTGATGCTGTACAATGTGCCCGGACGCACCAGTGTCAATATGACGGCTGAAACCATGGCCCGGCTCGCTCAATTGGATAATGTGGTCGCCATCAAAGAAGCAAGCGGGGATCTCAACCAAATCGGGCGGCTGATTGCGGCGGTTCCCGACGATGTGGCGGTATACAGCGGCGATGACGGGCTCACTTTGCCGATTCTGTCGATTGGCGGAGCCGGAGTTGTCAGCGTGGCCAGCCACCTGGTCAGCCGGGAAATGAAAGAAATGATGGACGCTTTCTTTTCGGGGGATGTGAAGAAAGCCCAAAACTTGCACATTCGTTTGCTTCCTGTCTTCCACGGCGTGTTTTTGACGACGAGCCCGGCGCCATTGAAATATGCGATGTCGCAAAAAGGTTGGTCGAAACCTTACGTGCGCCTTCCGATTGTGGAATTGTCGGAAGAAGAAAAAAGAAAAACGGATGCATGGTTGAAAGAACTGTGACGGGAACGGACCTGCCTGTGAAAAAAACAGGCAGGTTTTTTGTTTGTCATTGACTTTTTTCAACAAAAGATCCGGTTGCATATCCATTTTTCCATCGTATATAATAAGGGACAAGTGGTAATTGTGCGGTTTCAGTGAAAGACAACAGAATATAGGAGGTAAACAGTTTGACAAAAAACCAGCGAGGCAAATTATCCATTTTTGCACTCGGTGGGTTGGATGAAATCGGAAAAAACATGTATGTGGTGCAGTATGAGAACGACATTGTTGTGATTGATGCGGGCTTGATGTTCCCGGAAGAGGAAATGCTGGGAATCGATATCGTGATACCTGACATCACATACTTGGTTGAGAATAAGGATAAAGTACGCGGGATTCTTTTGACGCATGGTCACGAGGACCATATCGGCGGGTTGCCGTATATTTTGCGTCAGCTCAATGTTCCCATCTACGCCACGAAATTGACGATGGGACTGGTGGAGCATAAATTGCGTGAGGCTCATCTGTTAAATGACACGAGACGGTACATCATCAACGGTAAATCGGAAATCAAACTGGGTTCTACACTGAAAGCGACCTTTTTTTATACAAATCACAGTATTCCTGATTCCGTCGGCATTTGTATTCATACACCGGAAGGAGCCGTTGTTCACACGGGAGATTTTAAATTTGACATGACTCCGGTGAATGGACACGCTGCGGACATCCATAAAATGGCTGAGATTGGAAGAAAAGGGGTATTGTGTTTATTATCCGACAGCACCAATGCGGAGCGGAGAGGATTTACCGGATCGGAAAGTTCGGTCGGTGAAGGGATTAACGAAGTTTTCCGTAAAGCAAAGCAACGGGTGATTGTGGCTACTTTTGCGTCCAATATTCACCGCATCCAGCAAGTGGTGAACGCATGCCATATGTACGGTCGAAAGCTGGCTGTGGTGGGACGGAGCATGGTCAACGTGGTCAATATTGCATCGGAGCTGGGGTATTTGCATGTGCCCTCTGATTTGATCATTGACCCGGATGAGATCAATCGTTTGCCTGCCAATCGGGTGGCGGTGATTTCCACAGGAAGCCAGGGGGAATCGATGTCAGCGCTGACACGCATGGCGAACGCATCTCATCGCAAAGTGGAAATTTTACCCGGTGATACCGTGATCATTGCCGCCACGCCCATTCCGGGCAACGAAAAATTGATCGGCCGCACCGTCGATCAATTATTCCGGATTGGGGCGGATGTGGTGTATAGCACGACTTCGCATGTACACGTCTCGGGGCATGGGTCTCAGGAAGACCTGAAGCTCATGCTGAATTTGATGAAACCCAAATACTTTATTCCGATTCATGGTGAGTATCGTATGTTGCGTGCTCACGCCCAACTTGCCGAATCTGTAGGAGTAAGCCCGGAAAACATTTTTATCTGTGACAACGGAGATATGGTCGAAATTTCAGGTGGTCGTGCCCGATACGGGCCCAAGGTTCAAACCGGAAAAGTACTGGTTGACGGTTTGGGTGTTGGTGATGTTGGCAATATTGTATTAAGAGACCGCAAATTACTATCTCAGGACGGAATTTTGGTCGTGGTGCTGACCTTAAGCAAAGAAAACGGCACCATCGTATCAGGACCGGATATCATTTCGCGAGGCTTTGTTTATGTTCGGGAATCCGAACAGTTATTGGATGAAGCAAACCGGATTGTGGCATTGACCATGGAAAAATGCATGAGAGAACATGTCAGCGAATGGGCTTCGCTCAAAACGAGCATCCGGGATGCATTAAGCAAATTCTTGTTTGAGCGGACCCGTCGTCGTCCGATGATTTTGCCAATTATCATGGAAGTGTAACCGGAGCTAAACCGCACAGAAAACCGCAGCTTTTGAATTTTCAAGGCTGCGGTTTTTTTATATCCCGGTTTTCCGCAAAAGAAAACCGGGATGCTGAAACCGTTTATTCTTTGAAATGGATAAAATTGTCAATCCGGTCGACCGGAACTTGGCGTGTTCCGTAGCCGTGACGGACGTCCCAGTTATATTCTTCGACCGTCACCGTTTTCTGGTCGCTGCTCACTTCGGCGACGAAAGCCACGTGGTTGAGGTTTCCTTTGTTCCATTGGGCAATGGTTCCGACTTTCGGGGTGCGGGTTACTTTGTAACCGATCTGTCTTGCGGTTTCATCCCAATGTCTGCCGTCTCCCCAATGTCCTTTTTTCCCGTTGGGGCCGGTCATGTCATTGGTGAACGGAATGCCCAGATTGTTATTGATGCGCCAAGCGACAAAAGAGACGCATTCCCTGTAATAAAAAACCCATGGGTCCACATCGCCGGGATTGTTGTTTTTAAAAGGGTAATCATCGATCATTTCATGCTTGGGTTCCGGTTCCGGATCGGGATCGGGTTCCGGCTCCGGGGAAGGGGCGGGTTCTTTGTCTGAATTTCCTTTTTTGAATTGAAAACTGATATTGACAGATCCTGAACCGGAGGCGATCAGTTCAACATGCCAATATTTGTCGTCTTCCGGGGATTGCGGCGGGTTGGGCGGTTCTTCCGGCGGGGGGTTGTCCGATCCTTTTTTGCTTTTCAGTGCTTCGAGCGATTTTGCTTTATCCATATCCACGTTCCCCATGATTCCCGAAACACTCCCTTTGTCCGTATACTGCCAGTAGGTAATTTCTTCCCAGCCGCCTGTTGCGGGCAACCGTGGCTCGTCCACTTCCCAATGCGCCAACCATAAGGGCATGTCCTTCAAACGGTTGTTAAAGCCGTTAAACCGGTTGATATAAGCGGGGAAAGTATATAACAGAACTTGTTCGCCCGTTTCTTTTTTGACATGCTCGGCGAAGGCAAGCACCCAATCGGCGATTTCGTCCGCTGTCATATCGGTATTTTTTTCTTCCAGGTCGAGAACAGGCATGAGATCCAGTTGGTGTTGTTTCAGTTTTTCAACAAAGTTCTGCGCTTCTTTCTCTGCTTTCCCTCTTAACAACTTGGCGTAATGATAAGCACCCGCTTGGATTCCTGCGGCCTGTGCCCCTTTTACGTTGTTGGAGAATTGCGGGTCGGTGAATGTTTCTCCTTCGGAGGCTTTGATAAAAGCGAATTGAATGTTTTGGGGATCTTCTTTGACCTTCTGTCAATCAATGACCGATTGATGATGGGAAACATCAATCCCGGTGACACTGCCAAATCGATCAGACATGCCATTCACCCCTTAAAGATGATAATCAAAATCCCTCGGTTTCCGGTTGAAAAGCGGTTTTGGATGATCCAGGTGGTGGAACCTCCCTCCCCCTTTTTCTTATTCCACATTTAATTATACCAAAAATAAAGAAAATTCTATCTATTTTTGTGTTCATTTGACGCCGGGGGACGGGGATTTTTGTAAGCATTCATTAAAAATTGGTGAATTTATTCAAACGGGTTATGTAAAAGGGGTGAGATTTGATATAATATCCATCAATTCTTGTGATTGATGTTCGATTGGGAGGGTAAAAATTGCTGCAAGAACCAGATTTGATGAACTCACTCGTCATACCAGTGGCTGTTGAATTGTTGGTATTCATTATCAAGGCATTGGTGGTGACACTGTTTGCCGGTTTCTTTGTAAAACGATACCTGGCACCATTGGTAAAAAAGGATCAGAAAACGGCTGAGCCGCGTGTTCCGGCCGGTGAAAACAAGGAAATTAGTGAAGAAGAAACGAAGGACAAAAAAGAAAACTGATCCACAGAGTGAATAAAAAACCGTATCCTGTTCAAGGATAACGGTTTTTTTATTTTGCGCGGATAAGAAAACGGCTTTTTGGTTATGAACCGGCGGATGTCACTTTCAAGCCGACGATTCCGGTCAGAATCAAGAACAAAAAAAATAAACGGATCCAGTCATGAGGTTCATCAAACAAAAAGATCCCCATCACCGCCGTGCCCAAAGCGCCGATCCCTGTCCAGACCGCATAGGCGGTGCCAATGGGCAGTGCTTTGAGGGCCAGGGACAAAAAATAAAAACTGAAGATCATTCCCGCGATGGTGACAAGGGATGGAAACCACCGGGTGAATCCTTGAGCGTATTTGAGTCCGATTGCCCATACCACTTCAAAGATTCCGGCAATGATCAAATAAGCCCATGCCATGGAATCTCCTCCTCCCGTTAAAACGGAATGGCTGGATTCATACTCATTTAGTATAACAATTTTCAAATCAAAAGCAATCTCTTTCGATATCCGGAGTCCAATGAGAAATTTGTATGAATCAGGAAGGAGAATTCAAAACGATGGAAAAGAATTAGTATGATATTTCATAATTCCCAAATGCTGTATATTCCAAAAACAAAAGCATATCATTTTTTTAAAGAATACATACCCCGGGATGATATCCAAAATACCTGCATCTTATTCCGAAAATCATTTTTTGATAATATAATTTTTATATTTTATTTTGTAATTTCATGATTGTCTCATTGACAAGAGGTGGATTTTCGGATAAAATGAGTTTTGCCTTTTTAAAATAATTGAAATAGATTATAAGTTTTATATAAATTGGAGGTTAATCATGACAAAGGCAAATGTTAAGGAACGATGGAGTGAGCACAGGAAGTATTATGATGAATGGTTAAGCAGCTATGACGGGGGCGTGTTCATTCCCGCCAGGAAAACATGGGCCGGCAAAGAAAACACGAAGGACACGGTGGAAACAACGGAGCATTATGAAATCAGACTGAGCCGGTCCGTCACGGAAAGCTTCTATGCGTTATCCAGAAGGTATCAAGGGGCTTTGTCTTCGTTGATTCAAGGGGTATGGGGCAGTTTGTTGTTGAGATACAGCGGAGAGAAAGAAGTTTTGTTTGCATTTGCCGACCATTCCGGGGAGAAGGTTTCCGCTTGCGATCCGGAAATTCGATTGCTCCGTGTCAAAGACGATTTTCAAACCTTTCACCAGCTCTTTCAACATTTGTCTGAAACGAATGTCCATTCTGATTTGTATTTATTTCCGCTTTCCAAGTTTCAGGAAGCGACGGGGATGGAAGAAAAAGCCTTGGACCATCTGGTGATGGTCGCTGAACGTTCTTATTCCAAGCACGATTTTGAATACCAAAAATGGATCCAGAAATATAAAAGCCACGTTCATGAAATCAAAAAGCATTCGCCCCGGCTCGGATTGATTGTCACCTTTATTCCCGCCAAATATCTGACCATCCGGATTTCATATGATCCGATCCGGTATGACGGCGGGTTGGTTCAAGCGACCGGTCATCACCTGAAACAAATCATTGAAAGTGTCATCAGCCAGCCCCGTTTGGAAATTTCCAAGCTGCAAATCGTGACGGCACAAGAAAAGAAATTGTTGAAAAAGTTTAACGAAACGACCCGGGCTTATCCGGACGGGCAAACGGTGCACCGGTTGATTGAGCAAAGGGCTGTGAAGTCGCCGGACCGGACCGCCGTTGAATTCAAAGGGGTCAGCCTGACTTATCAGGAGTTGAACCGGCGTGCGGATCTGCTGGCGATGGCATTAAGGGATCACGGGATTGAAAAAGGGGATATTGTGGCCATCATGGTCCCGCCTTCTTTGGAAATGATCGTGGGAGTTTTGGGAATTTTGAAAACCGGAGCCGCTTATTTGCCGGTGGATCCCAATTATCCCCCGGAGCGGGTTTCGTTTATGTTGAGCGACAGCCATGCCAAAATGTTGCTGTCTTTGAAAACGGCGTCCCGCGATTGGGCGGCGGATATCCCGGTGTTTGATTTGTCGGGAATGGATTGGAGTGTAACCAGGGAAGTGCGCCCCTTGCCGTCGACGGTCCGGCCCGATGATCTGGCTTATGTGATTTATACATCGGGTTCCACGGGAAAACCCAAAGGCGTGATGATCGAACATTCTTCTTTGGTCAACCTGGTTTATTGGCATAATCAACAATTTCACATCACCGAAAAAGACCGGTGCACCAAATATGCCGGTTTTGGCTTTGATGCTTCCGTGTGGGAAATTTTCCCGCCGTTGGTGGCCGGGGCGACGCTGTATGTCATTGAGGAGGAATTGCGTTACGACATCCGGCAGCTCAATGATTTTATGCAGGAAAAAGGCGTGACGGTAAGTTTTCTGCCGACGCAGGTGGCGGAACAGTTTATGGAGCTTGATAACCATTGCTTAAAAACCCTGCTGGTCGGTGGAGACCGGCTGCAAAAAGTGGTTCCGCAAACGTATCAAATCGTGAATAACTACGGGCCGACGGAAAACACCGTCGTCACCACCAGCGGGACCGTCCGTCCCGGTGAGCCGGTCATGATCGGAAAACCCATTGCCAACCACCGTGTTTATGTCTTGGATCAAAACCACGAGTTGCAACCGGTTGGCGTTCCCGGGGAGTTGTGCATCAGCGGGGCCGGTTTGGCACGCGGTTATTTGAACCGGGACGACCTGACACGGGAAAAGTTTGTCCCCAATCCCCATGAACCCGGTGAAATCATGTACAAAACCGGTGATTTGGTCCGTTGGCTTCCGGACGGAAGGCTTGAGTTTTTGGGGCGGTTGGATGACCAGGTGAAGATCCGTGGATTCAGGATTGAGCTGGGGGAAATCGCACAACGCCTCATGGAATATCCATTGATTCAAGATGCATTGGTTCTGGTGCAAAAGGATGAATACGGCGAAAACCGGCTGATCGGCTATTTCACGGCCTGGGAAGGATGGGAGGAAGAAGACATCCGCAAACACTTGGCGCAGGAATTGCCCGACTTCATGATTCCATCCCATCTGATTCATTTGGAAGCTTTTCCGCTGACCCCCAACGGAAAAGTGGATAAAACAGCCTTGCCGGTGCCGGAAACGGAGGCCGCCGCCACCCGGGAAACGGTGAAAACCACCGATGAGACCGAACAAACGCTGATCCGGCTTTGGAGAGAAATTTTGCATGTGGAGCCCGGAACCGGGGACCATTTCTTCCGTTTGGGAGGGGATTCCCTCAAGTTAATGCGGCTGGTGTCAAGGATCCGGGAAGCGTTTCAGATTCAGCTTTCGATTCAGGCTTTGTTTGAAAATCCGGTTTTACAAGATATGGCCGTTCAAATCCGGAAAGCGGAAGGGAGAATCCCGGATGAATGGGAGGGGGCAGAGGAAAAAGAGTATTATCCGGTGTCTTCCGTCCAAAAACGCTTGTATGCAGTGGAGCAGATGGAAAACATCGGCACCACTTACCATACGCCGGTGCTGTTGGAATGGAAGGGAGAGGTTGACACAAAGCGGTTAAAATCGGCGGTGGAACAATTGGTTCAGCGGCATGAGGCATTGCGGACTTCTTTTCACTGGGTTGATGAAGAACTGGTGCAGAAAGTACATGCCGAAGCAGAGATTGCGTGGGAGATGTTCCATGCGGATTCGGAGGAAGAAGCCAAACGGATTGCCGCAGATTTTATCAGGCCGTTCGATTTGGAACAAGCTCCTTTGCTTCGTGCTGCCCTGATTCATGCCAAAGAGAGCTGTTACCTGTTGTTGGATATGCACCACATCGTTTCGGACGGAATTTCTGTGGAAGAAATCTTGTACCGTGAACTGGGAGCGCTGTATCAAGGACAGGAGCTTCCGCCGCTTTCCAAACAATACAAGGATTATGCCCTGTGGCAACAACAATGGCTCCGTTCGGAAGAGTGCCTTCGCCGCAAAGAGTATTGGCTCAAGCAACTGGAAGGAGAGATTCCGGTTCTTGAGTTGCCGGCCGATTATCCGAGGCCCCCGGTTCAGGAGTTTGCCGGAGATAAAGTTTCTTTTGAAGTGAAACCGGAATTGGTGGAACGCCTGAAGCAAATCGGGCAAAGAGAAAATGCCACCTTGTTCATGATGCTGTTTTCGGCATACAAGGTGCTCATTTCCAAACTGTCGGGACAAGATGATATCATTGTCGGAATCCCGGTGGCGGGACGGGCCAAATCCTGGATGGAACCGGTTTTCGGAATGTTTGTCAATACCTTGCCGCTTCGTTCACAGCCCAAAAAGGAACTTTCTTTTGTCGGTTACCTGCAACAAGTCAGAACCCGGGTGCTGGGAGCTTATGAAAACGGCGATTATCCGTTGGAAGAAATCGTCGGGTCATTGCAATTGGAGCGGGACCGGAGCCGCAATCCGCTCTTTGACACCGCGTTTGTTTTGCAAAACATGGAGGAAGTCGCCATCCGGATTCCCGGGGTGGACGTGAAAAGTGTGCCGTTAACCTGGAAACAATCGATGTTTGACATGACTTGGGAAGCGAAGGAAGAAGCTGACACCGTCCGCTTTCATGTGGAGTATTGCACGCGTCTTTTTGAACCGGAAACGATTCAACGATATATCCGGTCCTTTTTATACATTTTGGAACAAATCGCCATGGATCCGGGCCAGCGCCTGGCTGACGTGGAATTGCTCCCGCCGGAAGACCGCCGTCAGCTTGTCGTCGGATTCAATCAGACGGATGCGCCTTATCCGAAAACGAAGACCATTCAACAGCTGTTCGAGGAGCAAGTGTTGAAAACGCCGGATCGGACGGCGGTCAAAATGGGCGATCAAGTGCTGACTTATCAAGAGTTGAATGCCCAAGCCAACCGGATGGCCCGTTGGTTGCGGAAACAAGGGGTCACCAGGGGAAGTGTCGTCGGTTTGATGGTAAACCGTTCCCCCTTGATGATTGTCAGTCTGTTGGCAATTGTAAAGGCGGGAGGAACTTACTTGCCGATTGATCCCGAATATCCGGATGAGCGGATCCGGTTTATGCTGGAAGACAGTCAGGCATCCATGTTGTTGGTGGAACCCGGGATTTCCGCGCCGGTTTCTTATCAAGGGCTGGTGGCCAGATTGTCTCCGGAAGTTTGGGAAGATGAGGAACCCGGAAATTTGCCGAATATCAATGCCCCGGAAGACGTCTTGTACATCATCTACACTTCCGGTTCCACGGGTACGCCCAAAGGCATCGAAACCATGCACTATAATGTGATCCGGACCATGTTTAATAACGGATATATCGAAATGGATCCTTCGGATCGCGTGTTGCAACTGTCCAATTATGCTTTTGACGGATCGACCTTTGACATTTACATTTCGTTATTGCACGGAGCGCAACTCACCTTGGTCTCCAAAGAGGCATTATTGGATTTGAACCAATTATCCAGGCTGATCCGGGAAGAACAAATCACGGTCACCTTTATCACGACGGCGTTGTTTAACACCCTGGTCGACTTGGATTTGGAATGTTTGCAAAACGTCCGGAAAATTTTGTTTGGCGGGGAAAAAGTCTCCTTTTCCCATGTGAAAAGAGCGGTGGAGTTTTTGGGCGAGGATCGGATCGTTCATGTGTACGGACCGACGGAAACCACCGTGTTCGCCACTTATTGCCCGGTTGGCTTCAAGCATATCGGGCGCGGAATCATTCCGATCGGGAAACCTCTCCATAACACCCGGCTTTATGTGTTGAATTCCGAAAACCAATTGCAGCCGGTCGGGGTGCCCGGCGAACTGTGCATCAGCGGAGACGGGGTGGCCAAAGGATATCTGAACCGTCCGGAATTGATGGAAGAGCGGTTTGTACGGGAGCCTTTCGCCCCGCACGGGCGCATGTACAAAACCGGCGATTTGGTGCGTTGGTTGCCTGACGGCACGATTGAGTATTTGGACCGGATGGATGATCAGGTCAAAATCCGGGGACATCGCATTGAATTGGGCGAGATCCAACGGAAGCTGCTGGAGGAAGAAACGGTCCGGGAAGCCTTTGTGATGATGGACCGGGATGAAAAAGGACAGTCTTACTTATGCGCTTATTGCGTGGCCGAAGGGGAAATCGATGTTGCTCAATTGCGGCAAAACTTGCTGAAAAAACTGCCGGATTACATGGTGCCCGGATATTTTGTCCCGATGGATTCGCTGCCGTTAAACGCCAATGGGAAAGTTGACAAACGCGCTTTGCCAAAACCGGATTTGCGCAAAGCGGTTTCGTCCGGATATGTGGAGCCCACGACGGAAACCGAAGCTTTGCTCGCGGAAGTCTGGAAGGAAGTTTTGGGGGCTGAACGGGTCGGAATTCATGACAACTTCTTTGAACTGGGCGGCGATTCGATCAAAGCGATCCGGATTGCGGCCCGGCTGAACCAGCAGCAAATGAAACTGGAAACCAAGCAGTTATTCCGGCATCCCACGATCGCGGAACTCGCTCCGTATATCCGGCAAGGGGTCTCCCGGATGGAAGAGGAAGAGGAAATGGTTTCCGGCGACGTCCGGTTGACCCCGATTCAAAAATGGTTCTTCTCCCTACAATCCGGGGAGCCGCATCACTTTAACCAAGCCATGATGCTTTTCTCCGGTGAAGGATGGAACCCGGCATGGGTCGGCGAGGCATTCCGGGCATTGGTCCGGCATCATGATGCGCTCCGTATGACGTATGATTTCACAAACGGTGAAGTCAAACAGACGAACCGACCTTTGGGACATCATGCGTTTACCTTGGATGTATTCGATTTGACCGGATCGGAGCCGGCCGACATCGAAGCTTATGCGAACCAATTGCAAAAAGGAATCGATCTTGCAAACGGCCCGCTGGTCCGGTTGGGGGTTTTCCACACCCGTGAAGGGGATTACTTGTTGATGGTGATCCACCATTTGGTGGTGGACGGCGTCTCCTGGCGCATTCTGCTGGAAGATTTCCAAACGGCTTATGATTTGGCGTCCAAACAAGAGGAGATCCGGTTGCCCCAAAAAACCAGTTCCTTTAAAACATGGGCAAAACAACTCTCCCGGTATGCAAACAGCAAGAAGATGTTGAAAGAGAAAAGCTATTGGAAGCGGGTTTGTTCCCAAACTGTGCCGGCTTTGCCCAAAGATGAGGAATGGACCGGGGAAAAACTCCACCGGGACATGCGGGAGATCGAATTGGAGCTGGATGAAGAGCTCACCCGGAAACTGCTGACCCAAGCCCATCAGGCTTATCACACGGAAGTGAATGACCTGTTGTTGACCGGACTGGCGTTGGCTGTTCATGAATGGACGGGCCAATCGAAAGTGGCGCTTCATCTGGAAGGGCATGGCCGGGAAGAATTGTTTGACGGAGTTGATTTAAACCGGACGGTGGGTTGGTTTACCACCATGTATCCCGTGGTTTTCGAGCTGAATGAAACGAAATTGTCCCGTGTGATTCCAACCGTCAAGGAAACGTTGCGCCATGTCCCGGAAAAAGGAATCGGTTACGGAATCCTGCGTTATCTGACCGCTTCGGACCAGAAACGGGACTTGTCCTTTGCGCTCGAACCGGAAATCAGCTTTAACTACCTCGGACAGTTTGAAAACGAAGGGTTGGGATTTGGCTCCGTGTCCACCGGGGACTGGTTCAGCCCGATGACGCCGGAACCACATGTGCTTACGTTTAACAGCATGGTGGCAGACGGCAAATTCAAAGTCCGGGTGGGATACAATGCCCGTTTCTTCCGCAGGGAAACCATTGAAACGGTGGGACGACGCTTTTTGGACCATTTGGCCCGGTGTGTCCGTCACTGTTTAAATCAAGCCGAACCGGTTCGCACCCCCAGTGATTTCAGCGCCAGGGACCTGTCGATCCGTGAACTGGAACAGATTTATTCGGTGTTGGATCCGAAGAACATTCATGACATTTATCCGCTCTCTTCTCTGCAAAAAGGAATTTTGTTTCATGCGATCCAAACACGGATCCAATATTTTGAGCAGTTTTACATCGATTTGGACGGGGAAGTGGACTTTGCCGCTTTTGAAGAGAGCTTGAATGATTTGGTCAAAAAACATGATGTGTTGCGAACGGTCTTTTTGTACCAAAAATTGAATCAACCGTTCCAAGCCGTGTTGAAAGAGGTCGGGGTTCCGTTCCGGTTTGAGGATTTAAGCCATCAATCCAAAGCCGAACAAGAGGCTTTCTTAACCCGGTTTAAACGGGAAGACCGGAAAAAAGGGTTTGCCACCTTGCACGAACCGTTGATCCGTTTTGCGTTGTTCAAATTAAGCGACCGGCGTTACCACTTTGTGTGGAGTTTTCACCACATCTTGTTTGACGGTTGGTGCATCGGCCTGTTGTTGGAAGATTGGCTGGACATGTACCGGGCGCGGATGAAGCATGCCACGCCCAAAGCGGAAAAAATGGCTCCTTACCGGGATTATATCCGGTGGCTGGAAGAGCAGGACCATGAAGAAGCCAAAGCGTTCTGGCGGGATTATTTGCACGGTTATGAACAGACAGCCAGCGTCTTGAGCAAAGGCATTGGGAAGAAGACCGATTTTGAGCTGGAAAAGAAAGAGGTTAACTTCCGCCTTCCCCGGCATCTGAGCGACCGGTTGTCGAAGTTGGCGCAAAAATATCATGTGACGCCCAGTACGTTCTTCCAAGCGATCTGGGGAGTGTTGCTTCAAAAATACAACAATACGGATGATGTCGTGTTCGGAACCGTGGTGTCCGGAAGGCCGTCGGATCTGCCGCAAGTGGAAAAAATGGTCGGTTTGTTTATCAATACCGTCCCGGTGCGGATCCGCCGGAAGGAAAACGAACCGTTTTCCGAATTGTTGGTGCGGACCCAGCGGGAAATCCTCGAAGCGGAAAAAGTTCACTATGCGTCATTGGCGGAGATCCAGGCCAACACCCCGTTGTTTAATCAGCTGTTCGATCACATTATGGCCTTTGAAAACTATCCCCTGGACATGGAAGCGTTAAAAAGCAAGGAAAAAGACCTCGGATTTTCCATCGCCGGTTTGGATGCGTTTGAACAGGACAGCTACGGGTTGGGATTGATCATTTACCCCGGCGATGAATGGTTGATCAAGCTGAAGTACGATACGGAAGTGTACACGGAGTCCGACATGCAGCATGTGATTTTGCATCTGCAAACCTTGATGGAACAAATCATGGAGAATCCGGAAACGCCCCTGAACCGGTTGGAAATTGTCTCGGAAAAAGAGAAACAACAATTGCTTGCGGACTTTAACCGCACAAAGACGGACTATCCGGATCAAGCCGTGATTCAGCAGTTGTTCGAACAACAGGTGCAAAAAACCCCCGGACATCCGGCGCTGGTTTACAAAGAGGAAGTCTGGACTTACAAAAAGTTGAATGAACAAGCCAACCAACTGGCGAGAAATCTCCGCGACAAAGGAATCGGCCGCGAACAGATTGTCGGGATCATGATGAACCGGTCGCCGGAGTTGATCGTTTCCATATTGGCGGTCTTAAAAGCCGGGGGCGCGTATCTCCCCGTGGATCCGGATTATCCGGCCGGGCGGATTCAGTATATGTTGGAGGACAGCCAAGCCAAATTGTTGTTGGTGCAGCCGGGATTGCAAGTGCCGGCCGGTTACCGGGGAAATGTTTTGGTGATCAGCCCGTCACTGATGAGGGGAGACGCCTCCGATTTGCCGGTCATCAACCAGCCGGACGACCTGGCTTACATGATCTATACCTCCGGCTCGACGGGTAAACCCAAAGGGGTGATGATTGAGCACCGCAACCTTTGCAACTTGGTGCAAATTGCCCGGCCTTACGAGATCCGTGAGCACAGCCGCGTTTTACAGTTTGCATCCATCAGTTTTGATGCATCGGTTGCCGAAATCTTCCCCACCTTAACCGTCGGGGCGACCTTGTATCTGGAAGAAAAAATGGTGCTCTTGAATGACCTGGTGAAATATTTGAAAGAAAAAAGGATCAGCAATGTGACATTGCCGCCGTCGGTATTGCAATCCATCCCGCATGAAAAATTGCCGGATCTGGAGACGATCATCAGTGCGGGAGAAGCATGCAGCCCGGGGGTGGCCGATAAATGGGGAGCCGGCCGCACGTTTATCAATGCTTACGGTCCGACGGAAGCGACGGTATGCACGACTTACGCCAAGCTTGACGGTTCTTCGGATAAAACGCCGATTGGAAAGCCGTTTTTCAATCAGCAGGTGTACATTGTCAACCAAGACCATCAACTGCAGCCGGTCGGGGTTCCCGGCGAGCTTTGCATCAGCGGGGAAGGGCTGGCCAGAGGTTACTGGAACCGTCCGGAATTAACCGCGGAAAAGTTTGTGGAAAATCCGTTTGTCCCCGGGACGAAAATGTATAAGACGGGGGACTTGGCGCGATGGTTGCCGGATGGAAACATCGAGTATCTGGGCCGGCTTGACGAACAGGTGAAAATTCGCGGACACCGGGTGGAACTGGGCGAAATCACAGACCGGTTGCTGAAACACCCGAGTGTGGAGAAAGCCGCGGTGGTGGCGCAAACCAATGAAAACGGACCTTCGTATTTGTGCGCTTACTTTACGGCCAGGGATTCCTGGTCAGTTCCGGAATTGCGCCGGTACATGATGGAAGAGTTGCCTGAGTACATGGTTCCCGCATTTTTTGTGGAACTGGAACAAATCCCGCTGACCCCAAACGGAAAAATTGACAAAAAAGCATTGCCCAAACCGGACGGGATGGTTCAAACCGGTGCGAAACACACCTCTCCGACCAATGAGGTGGAGAAAAAGCTGGTTCAAATCTGGAAAGAAGTGCTCGGTTTGGAAAGGATCGGGATCCATGATGACTTCTTTGAACTGGGCGGGGATTCGATCAAAGCCATTCAGATTGTATCCCGGTTGCATCAATGGGATTACAAACTGAAAATCAACGACCTGTTCGATCATCCCACCATTTATGAACTGGCACCGTATGTTCAAACGGTCGAATCAGCGGATGATGAGGGGATCGTCGAGGGGGAAGTCCCGCTGACTCCGATTCAGCATTGGTTCTTCGAGCAGGAGTTTATGAATGCCCATCATTGGAATCAATCGATGATGCTGTATCATCCGGACGGCTGGCAAAAAGACCGGGTGCATCTAGCTTTCTCCAAACTGGTGGAACATCATGATGCGCTGAGAATGCGTTTTGAGCAGGACGGCGAAAAATGGGTGCAGATCAACCGCGGCTTGGCAGAAGAGGAGTTTTTCACCCTTTATGAATTTGATTTGCGGCATGTCAACGACCCGGAATCGCACATCGAATCCATGGCCAATGAATTGCAGCGGAACCATGATTTCAAACAGGGTAAATTGATCCAACTGGGATTGTTTAGAACCGGCCAAGGGGATCATTTGTTGATCATTCTTCACCACTTGCTGGTGGACGGCGTGTCGTGGCGCATTCTGTTGGAGGATTTCGCAACCGCCTATCAACAGGTTTGTGCAAACCAGGAGGTTGTTTTGCCCAAGAAAACCACATCTTTTAAAAAATGGAGCAAAAAGTTAACCGACTATGCCGATTCACCCCAAGCCTTGTCCGAATTGAATTATTGGAAGGAAGTGGAAAATAAAGATGTTCCGGCCTTGCCGAGGGATTTCATCCCGCCGAAAGAGCGGCGCCTTATGGATCACGACACCATCAAAGTGGAACTGAGCGAAGAAGAAACGAAACAATTGCTTACCGAAGTGCACCATGCATATCATACCGAAATCAACGACCTGTTGTTGACCGCACTGGTTTTGGCTGTCCGCAAGTGGACGGGGCAGGAACGGGTGGCCGTCAACCTGGAAGGGCACGGTCGGGAAGAGATTGTGCAAGATGTGGATTTAAGCCGCACTGTCGGTTGGTTTACAACGGCGTTCCCGGTTGTTTTTGATCTGGATACAGACCATGAAGGGGATGCCATCAAGCAGGTGAAAGAGCAATTGCGGAAGATTCCCAATAAAGGAATTGGTTACGGGATTTTGAAATACCTGACTTCCCCGGTGAAAAAAGAATGGATGACCTGGAACCTGAAACCGGAGATCAGTTTCAACTATTTGGGGCAGTTTGATCAGCAAAAAGAAGACCAGGGGTTCCAAATGTCCCCGATACCGGCGGGCGATGAGTTCAGTCCGTTGTCGACCAGCCCTTACTTGTTGAATATTTACGGCAAAGTGACGGATCAACGATTGGAGATGAACTTCCAGTATCATCAGCATGTTTTCCGTTTTGAAACCGTGGCCCGCGTGGCGGATGAGTTTGTTCGTCAGTTGCGCCTGCTCATCGGGCATTGCGTAGCCAAAGAAGAAGAAGAGTGGACCCCCAGTGACTTTAGTTCCAAAGATTTGACGTTTGAAGAGCTGGAGGATATTTCCGATTTGCTTTCCGATTTGTAAACGTTCATGCCAAGAGTCCTTTCGCGAAGGGCTCTTGGCTTAACATCCTTGACTGAGCATAGGAGGAGATCGGTTATGGAGAAAAAACAGGTGGACATCTATTCTTTGTCTCCCATGCAAGAAGCCATGCTGTTTCATTCGCTGTATGACCAGGGGAATTCTTATTTCAAACAATTGCTGATCCAGGTGGAGGGGGATTTTGATCCCGGACTGTTTGAAAAGAGTTTAAATGTTTTGATTGAACGATATGACATTTTCCGGACCGTGTTTCTCTATAAAAAGCTGAAAAAACCGCGCCAAGTGGTTTTGCAGGAGCGCAAAGCAAAAATTCAGTATCAGGATTTTTCCCATTTTCCGGAAGATGAGCGGAATCAAAAGATTGAGGCATGGATTCGAAAAGATCAAACCAAACCGTTTGATTTGTCCAAAGATTTGTTATTGCGTGTTTCCGTGTTGAAAACCGGCGCCCAACAGTATCAAATTGTGTTCAGCAGCCACCACATCCTGTTGGACGGATGGTGTATGGGGATCGTATTTGAAGATTTGTTTGAAATTTACGGGAAACTGAAAAATCACGAGCCCGTTCCCCGCAAAAAAGTGACGCAATATCGCGAATTGATCCGTTGGCTGGAAAATCAGGACCCCAAAGAAACGGAACAATATTGGAAACAGTATTTGGCCGGGTATGAGGGACATGCCAAAATTCCGGGAGCAAAGACTGCCCGCGGCGATGATTATAAGTTGGAGGAAGTCCGTTATTCACTGGATGAAACGTTGACCAGGCAATTCAATCAATTGGCCCGTGAACATCATCTCACCCTGAACAATGTTTTCCAGACGATCTGGGGATTGATGTTGCAACGGTACAATCACACGGACGATGTGGTGTTCGGTTCCGTGGTCTCCGGAAGGAACAAAGACATTCCCCGGATCCAGGAAATCGTCGGTTTGTTCATCAACACCATTCCGGTGCGGGTTAAAGCAAGTGGCGATGAACGCTTTATTGACCTGGCCAGACAGGTTCAACAAGCGGCGCTGGCCTCGGAGCCGTATGATTATGCTTCTTTGACCGATATTCAAAAAGCGGCGCAATGCGGCGATTCCTTGGTTGACCATATTGTTGTGTTTGAAAACTATGTGTTTGATTCGAATATTTTCCATAAATACCGGCATCAATTGGGGTTTGTCGTGACGGATGCCAAGAGCACGTTTGAAAAAACCAACTATGACTTCAATGTGATTGTGGTGCCCGGTGAGAAATTCACCATTTTGTTTCAATACAACGGACAGGTTTATCAAAGAGAAGACGTGGAATCCTGTTTCCGCCACTTTGAACGGATTGTCCGCCAAGTCATTGAAAATCCGGATTGTCGCTTGAAAGACATTGAACTGGTTTCGCCTTCGGAAAAGCAGAAGTGGTTTGAATGGAATCAAACGGATGCGGATTATCCGCGCGATAAAACCATTCAGGAGATTTTTGAAGAACAGGCGGAAACATCCCCGCAGCAAATCGCCTTGAAATTCCGGGGAAACACGATGACTTACAAAGAGTTGAATGAGCAAGCCAATCAGCTGGCGAGGGTGTTAAGGAAACAGGGTGTCCGGCGCGGGGACATTGTCGGATTGATGACGGAACGCTCTTTTGAAATGATGATCGGCATGCTGGCGGCCGTCAAAGCCGGCGGGGCTTATATGCCGATTGATCCGGAATATCCGGATGACCGGAAGGAATTTATGCTGGAAGATGCCGGGGCTCCGGTTCTCCTGGTGCAGCCGGGACTGAAAGTGCCTGCCGGTTATGAAGGACGGGTGATTGAACTGGCTCCCGGTGAGTGGGCGGGGGAAGAAAAAAGCAACCCGGAAAATGTCAATCAACCGGATGATCTTCTTTATGTCATGTATACTTCCGGATCGACCGGAAAGCCCAAAGGCATTTTGACCATGCATTACAATGTGATGCGGACGGTCATCAACAACGGGTACATAAAGGTACATGCCGAAGACCGGCTTTTGCAGCTGTCCAACTATTGTTTTGACGGATCCACGTTTGATATCTATAACGCCTTGTTAAACGGAGCGACGCTGGTTTTGGTGCCCAAAGAGGCTTCTAAAGACTTCGCGGCACTGACCAAATTGATCCGCGAAGAAGAGATTACCGTCGCCTTTATGACCACTTCCCTGTTTAACACGGTTGTGGATTTGGATCTTGATTGTTTAAAGAACTTGCGCAAGATTGTGTTTGGCGGGGAAAAGGCTTCGGTCAAACATGTCCAAAAGGCAGTGCAAGCATTGGGCGGAAACCGGCTGATCAACGGGTACGGACCGACGGAAACCACGGTTTTTGCCGCGACTTATTCCATTGATTCGTCGGTGTTGGCCACCCATCGCGTCCTGATAGGAAAGCCGCTGAACAACACCAGTCTGTATGTGTTGGATCCGTGGGGAAATCTTCAACCGCCCGGCATTCCCGGTGAACTTTGCGTCAGTGGAGACGGGGTGGCCAAAGCGTATTTAAACCGTCCCGAATTAAATGAAACCCGCTTTGTTCCGGATCCGTTCCATCCCGGCCGACGCATGTACCGCACCGGGGATCTGGTCCGCCTGTTGCCGGATGGCCATTTGGAATATTTGGAGCGGATGGATAACCAGGTGAAAATCCGGGGACACCGCATTGAGACCGGGGAAGTGGAAAAAGGTTTGTTTGCCCATCCCGATGTGCTGAATGCGGTGGTTTTGGCCGATAAAGATGAGAACGGGCACTCCTATCTGTGCGCTTATGTCGTGTTGAAAAAGGATGTTTCACCTTCCGCATTGCGTGCACACATGTCCAAAGCGTTACCGGAATACATGATTCCCGATTACTTTGTGAAAATGGACCAACTTCCCTTTACGCCCAATGGAAAAGTGGATTTGCGGGCGCTTCCCAAGCCGGCCGAAGCGTTGGAGAGCAAAAGCGATTATGTTGCTCCCACCAACCCCGTGGAAGAAAAGTTGGTGAAAGTCTGGCAGGAAGTTTTGGATACGGACCGGGTTGGAATTCATGACAACTTTTTTGACTTGGGGGGCCACTCTCTGAAAGCGATGATGCTTTCTTCGCGGGTGAGCAAGGAATTGAATGCGGACTTGCCGTTAAGGGAGATTTTTGCCCGGCCGACGGTACAGCAACAAGCGGCCTTTTTGCAAGATACGGGCAAAAAAGAATACACCGGGATCGCCCCGGCACCGGAGATGAAGGATTATCCGGTGACTTCCGCGCAGAAGCGCCTGTATATGGTCAGCCAACTGGAAGGAATGGGCACCAGTTACAATATGCCTTATGTGTTCCGGATTCACGGTGATTTGTCCGTTCCGGTTTTAGAAAGCGTCTTGCAATCTCTGGTGGACCGGCACGAATCGTTGAGAACTTCTTTCCATATGATCGCCGGGGAATTAAGGCAGAAAATCCATCCCGATGCCCGGTTGGTCGTCGAGCATTACCAAGCCGGCGGGAAATGGCAAGAAAAACGTGCCATTCAAGAATTTATCCGCCCGTTTGATTTGCAAAAGGCGCCGTTGATGCGTGCCGGGGTGTTGGAACGTACGGACACCCGGGAAAAGTATCTGTTGTTGGATTTCCATCATATCGTGGCCGACGGTGTTTCGATCCGGCAATGGTTTTCCGACTTTTCGCGGCGGATGCAGGGGGAAGCGCTGCCGTCGCTTCCGTTGCAATACAAGGATTATGCTTATTGGCAACAACATGAGAAACAAAAAGACCGTTGGAAAAAACATGAGGAGTACTGGTTGAATGAACTTTCCGGCGAGTTGCCCGTTTTGCAATTGCCGACCGACTTTCCGCGCCCGAAAGTGCAGCGTTTTGACGGGGATCAGCATTCTTTTGAAATGGATGCGGGATTGTCGGACCGGTTAAGGCAGCTGGCTGATGAGCAGAATGCAACGATGTATATGGTGTTGTTTGCCGCTTATCATGTCCTGCTCGCCAAGTACACGGAGCAGGAAGATTTGATTGTCGGATCCCCCATCGCCGGAAGGCCGCATGCAGATCTGGAGTCGATGGTGGGCATGTTTGCCAACACGCTGGCGGTCCGGACCCGGCCGACACCGGATGTTTCGTTTTCCCGATTCCTCGGGCGATTGAAAGAACAGATCCTGGAGATGGCAGAGCATCAGGATTATCCCTTTGAAGAACTGGTGGAAAAATTGGGGGCGGAACGGGATTTAAGCCGGAATCCTCTTTTTGACACCATGTTTTCATTGCAAAAGAATGAATTGCCGCCCCTGCGATTCCGGGATTTTTCGCTGGAACTGGTTGAATGGGATTGGAAAAAATCCAAGTTCGATATGAGCTGGATCCTGATCGAAGATGAGAAAATCAAAGGGATCGTGGAATTTGCCACGCATCTGTTCAAGCCGGAAACGGTAAAAAGAATGGTTCGCCATTATCTTCATATTTTAAAGCAAATCACGGAGAATCCGGACCTTCGCCTGTCGGACATCAAATTAATTACGCCGGATGAAGAGCATCAGGTGTTAAACCATTTCAATGCGTATCGTCTGGAGTATCCACGGGGAAGAACGATTCCGTCCTGGTTTGAAGAACGGGTGGAAAAACAGCCGGACCGGGTGGCAGTGGTATGCGGCGAAGAAAAGTGGACCTATGAAGAGTTAAACCGGCAGGCCAACCGCCTGGCCCATGCGTTGAGGAAAAAAGGGATCGGCCGTGAGCAATTGGTCGGCATCCTGATGTTCCCGTCCAAAGAGATGATGGCGGTGGTACTGGGTGTTTTGAAAGCGGGGGCGGCGTACGTTCCGATCGACCCGCAATATCCGGCGGACCGGATTCAGTATATGTTGAAAGACAGCGGGGCTTCCCTGCTTCTTACGGATCGCCCGGCCGTGTTCGAGGGTTCCGGCGTGGAAGTCTGGGACATGAAAACCGAAGATTTGCGGGGTGAGCCTGACGACAATCCCGCACCAGTGAACAAAGAACGGGATTTGGCTTATGTGATCTATACGTCCGGTTCCACCGGGAAACCCAAAGGCGTGATGGTGGAACACGCTTCCCTGATCAATTTGTGCGAATGGCATATCCATGAATTTCAGGTGACGCCGGAAGACAAGAGCATCAAATATGCAGGGGTCGGATTTGATGCATCGGTGTGGGAGATTTTTCCGACCTGGATGGCGGGAGCGTCACTTCACATCATTGAAGAGGCCATGCGTTACGATCTGGAGGCACTCAACCGGTACATGGAGGAACAAGGGATCACGGTTGCTTTTCTGCCGACGCCGGTGGCGGAGCAATTTATGCAGTTGGAAAACCGCAGCCTGAGAGTGTTGCTGACCGGAGGGGACCGGTTGGGCCGGGTGTTGCCGCAGAACTACACGGTGGTCAACAACTACGGTCCGACGGAGAACACGGTGGTGACCACGAGCACCCGGGTGCGTCCGGATGAGCCGGTCACGATTGGGAAACCGGTGGCCAATAACCAGGTGTATGTGTTGAATGAACATCAGCAATTGCAGCCGGTCGGCGTGCCGGGCGAGCTGTGCGTCAGCGGGGAAAGCTTGGCCCGGGGATATTTGAACCGGCCGGAACTGACGGCGGAGAAGTTTGTGCCCAATCCTTATGTGCCGGGGCAAAAGATGTACCGGACCGGAGACTTGGTGCGGTGGTTGCCGGACGGGCGCCTGGAGTTTCTGGGACGGATGGATGAACAGGTGAAAATCCGCGGTTACCGTATCGAGCCCGGGGAAGTGGCCGACAAGTTGTTAAGTTACCCGACCGTGAAAGAAGCCGTGGTGGTGGCGCAAACCGACGAACAAAATCAGTTGCATTTGTGTGCATATTTCACGGCATCGGAGTCCTGCTCCATTCCTGCATTGCGGCAGTATCTGGGAAAAGAATTACCTGATTACATGATTCCGGCTTACTTTATGCAGATGGAGCAACTGCCGTTGAATGCCAACGGTAAAGTGGACAAAAACATGCTTCCCAAACCCAAACAGATGCAAACCGGTGTGGAATATGCAGCCCCCCGCAATGAAAAGGAACGCATCCTGGCGGAGCTGTGGGAGGAAATTTTGCATCTGGACCGGGTCGGGATCCGTGATCAGTTTTTTGAGCTTGGCGGCGATTCCATCAAAGCGATGCAAATTGCTTCCCGCTTAAAACCGTACCGGCTGAAAATGAGATTGAAAGATTTGTTCCAACATCCGACCATTGAAGAATTGGCACCGCTTGTGCACCCCGTCGATGAAGACCGGGAAGAAGAAGTGGTGACGGGGGAAGTCGCGCTGACCCCGATTCAGCGTTGGATGTTTGAGCAGACGGATTATCCGGATCAATGGAACATGGCCATTGTCCTGCACCGGAAACAAGGCTGGGATGCCGGGGTGTTAAAACCGGTTTTCCAAAAGCTGGTGACCCATCACGATGCGTTGAGGATGTCGTTTCAACGGGAAGGACACCGGGTGAAGGCATGGAACCGGGATGTGGAAGGGGAATTTTTCACCATCCACGAGTTTGATGTCAACAGTGAAGATCTTTCGGAAGTGATAAAAAGGGAAGCCAACCGTTTGCATCAATCGCTTCGCATCCATGGCGGTCCGTTGATCCGCCTGGGGATCTTCCACACCGGCGAAGGGGATTACTTGCTGATCATCATTCATCACTTAGTGATGGATGCCGTGTCCTGGCGGGTGCTGTCCGAAGATCTCCATACCGCTTACTCTCAACAATTGGCCGGGGAACCGTTGGCTTTGCCGCAAAAAACGACTTCGTTTCAATCATGGGGCCGTCAATTGCAAGAGTTTGCGAACAGCCCGGCATTACTTGCTGAAATTCCGTATTGGCATGCGCTTGACCGCCTCCGGATTCCGAAACTTCCGGTCGATAAAATAGAAACGCCGGATTATGCCAATCAGCATATCGGCACCGTTTGGGGCCGCCTCCCGAAAGAGGTAACCGCTGACTTGTTGTCCGGGGCGCATCGTGCTTACCAGACGGAGATGAATGATCTGTTGTTGTCGGGCTTGGTGATGACTTTAAACGGTTGGACCCATGGCAAGGTGGCCGTCCAATTGGAAGGGCACGGCCGGGAGGAAGTGATTGACGGAGTGGATTTGACGCGGACGGTCGGATGGTTTACGTCCATGTATCCGGTCGTGTTTGAGCAAGATTCCAAAGATCCGGATGAAGTCATTCCGTATGTGAAAGAAGTCTTGCGGCAGGTTCCCAATAAAGGAATCGGATACGGGATTCTCAAATACTTAACCCGTCCCGAACACAAACAAGATCTTTCGTTCCGGCTCAAACCTGAGATCAACTTCAACTATCAAGGGGAGTTTGTCCGGGATGTGGAGAAAGAGGACATCCAAATCGTGTCCCTGCCGGTGGGAGAAGGGGTTCATCCCCGCGCTCAGTGGCCGTATAAACTGGATTTCAGTTTGTTTGTTGAAAACGGGGAACTGGTCACTCTGATTCGCTACCACCAAACGCTGTATCACCGGGAGACGATCGAACAACTGAAAAACCTCTATCTCCATCATCTGAAAAGAATCGTGAACGTTTGCCGGGAAAAAGTCTTGGTGAAATAAAGACAAAAAACATCCTGTCTGGGTTGTCCAGGCAGGATGTTTTGTCATTTACAGAGCCGGGGTTGGCGTCGGTTCGGCAAAACCGTTGCCGTATTTTTGGTCGATGGATTCCCGGATTTTTTGATCCGAAGCTCCGGATTTTTTCATTTGAATGGATTCTTTGGCAATCTCCAGACAAACCCCGCAAGTGGTGGCATGGGAATCCCATGTGATTTGGTTGTTGGATTGTTGGTGGATAAAGCAATCCAGATTATTGCGATGCCCCACACTTTGTCCGCACCCGCAAAAGCATGGGATTTTGGCCAGCAATTCACGGTGTTTGGAGACTTCCTGATAAGTTTGCGCCACCTCCGCGGGATAATCCTGCAAAAAAGAGGGCAATTCATGGAGTGTGGTGGTCTCCCGGACATCTCCCATTACATGAGGGGATTCACCGGGACCGGCCTCCTCATGCGGATCCGTCTGGCAACCGGCTGCAAAAGACAAGCCAAACAGAAACAGCAAGATGGAAAAAAAACGGATGGTTTTTTGCTGCATGATCATACGGCCTCCCTTTTCCCTCTCATCATAGCAGAAAAAGATGAGTTGGTGTAAAGAAGGGGCAATCTGTTTCAAAAAGATAAAAAAAGAGACCGTTTACACGGTCTCATAGATCCGGGGAACAAAATGATAAAACCACTTGATTGAGATAGCCCAGTAAGCCAGAGTGGCTATCTCGTTTATTATTATAAAGCAATTTGTGAGTTTTTGTTAAGGAAATAAAAGGGAGAAAAACTTTATTTGGGTGATTCATCCTGTTTTTTAAGTGTTTTATTTTTTTAGATATAATGAAGTGTGAAAAAACATGTTTTACCCGATGGATGATCTGAATGATCTAAAAGGGAGATGAGAAAAAGTTGAAAAAATTGATCAATCATCCTGAAAACGTTGTGGATGAAATGCTGGACGGCATGGCAGCCGCGTATCCGGAGAGATTGTCCAGAATTCCGGATTATTCCGTCATTGTGCGCAAGCAGGCGCCGGTTCAAGGAAAAGTGGGGTTGGTCAGCGGCGGCGGATCCGGGCATGAACCGGCTCATGCCGGGTATGTGGGAAAAGGCATGCTGGATGCCGCCGTGCTTGGCGAGGTGTTTACTTCCCCCGCGCCCGATCAGATCGTCAGAGCGATTCAGGCGGCCAACGGGGGCAAGGGCGTCTTGTTGATCATCAAAAATTATGCCGGGGACGTCATGAATTTTGAGATGGCGGCTGATATGGCCGAAATGGAAGGGATCCCCGTGAAATCCGTGGTGGTCAACGATGATGTGGCCGTCAGCGATCCGTCCCGGAGAAGGGGAATTGCCGGAACGGTTTTCGTCCATAAAATTGCCGGAGCTTGGGCCGAAGCGGGGGCAAGTTTGGAGGAGGTTCACCGGATTGCGGAAAAAACCGTGCAAAATATGCGGAGCATGGGAGTGGCTTTAACTGCCTGCACTGTGCCGGCCGTCGGTAAGCCGGGCTTTGATATCCAAGAGGATGAAATGGAAATCGGGATGGGGATTCATGGCGAACCCGGTATCCAGAGAACGGCTCTCTTGTCTGCGGATGAAACCGCCGGTATGTTGTTGGATGCCATTTTTAAAGATTTGCCCCTTCAAAAAGGGGATGAGGTGGCGGTTATGTTGAATGGTTTGGGAGCCACGCCGCTGATGGAGTTGTATATTTTGAACAGGAAAGTATCGGAATGTTTACAAGATAAGGGAATCCGGGTGTTTTCCACCAGTGTCGGCGAATACATGACTTCGTTGGAGATGGCCGGTTGTTCACTCACCCTTTTGAAACTGGACGATGAATTAAAAAAAGGATTGAAAGCACCAGCTGACACCGTTTCATGGGTTCAAGCCGAAGGAGGAAGATAAGATGGAATGGACGGTTTTGCAGGTGAAGCATTGGTTGTCGGAGTTAAGCCGGGTCATGCAAGAAAAAAAAGAAGAACTTTCCCGGTATGATCAGGCCGTTGGAGACGGGGATCACGGTGTGAATATGGCACGCGGCTTTAAGGAAGTGGAGAAAGTCCTGACGCAAGAAAATGACGATCACGATATTGGTTGGTGGTTCCAAACAGTTTCCCGGATCCTGTTAAGCAAAGTGGGCGGGGCATCCGGCCCTTTGTACGGCACTGTTTTTCTGAAAATGGCTTTGGTTTGCAAAGGAAAAAGCGTGTTGACGCATGAAGAATGGGTGAAAGCTTTTTCCGAGGCTTGTCAGGGATTAAAAATGAGGGGAAAAGCGGAGCCCGGCGACAAGACCATGTTGGATGTCTGGGAACCGGTTGTCCGGTACATGGAACAGGCAAAAGAGCCAATTTCGCGGCAAACGGTCAAGGACATTGCCGAACAATCCATGAATGACACCCGGGCGATGGTGGCAAAGAAAGGGCGGGCTTCTTACCTGGGGGAACGCTCGGCAGGTCACTTGGATCCGGGGGCGGTGTCTTCTTATTACTTCTTTCGGACATGGGCAGACCAACCATGGAAGGAGGACAGACAATGAGTTGCGTCGGATTGGTGCTGGTCTCGCACAGCGAAAAGCTCGTTGAAGGATTGGCGGAATTTCTCTCGCAAATCCAAAAAGACGTGCCGGTCGCCATTGCCGGCGGAACGGATGACGGGGAACTGGGAACCAGCCCGTTTAAGATCAAAGAAGCCATCGAACGCGTTTATTCGGATCGCGGAGTTTTGGTTTTATTTGATATCGGAAGTGCCGCCATGTCCGTCGAAATGGCCATCGAGATGTTGGGGGACGAAAAAAAGATTCGCGTGGCGGACGCACCGTTGGTGGAAGGTGCCTATGCCGCCGCCGTGGAAGCCTCGGTCCGGAGTGACTTGGATAAAGTGGCGGCATCGGCACACAAAGCAAGAAATTGGCGCAAATAGAAACATAAAATGTTCCCGGGTTCCTCACAATAAAAAAAGAGAGATGCGCATACTAACTCGTAACCCATTCAAAAGGAGTGAACCCGGTGAAAGAGGATCAAAATGTCCGACCCGATACAGAACCGAATGAAAAAAAGAAGAATGTTGCTGCCCAGATGATCCAGCAATTGGGGCAAACCAATGTTCCTCAACTGGAAAGCAATATTTTTTGTTTGAGCATCATCGGGCAAATCGAAGGCCATCTGGTGATGCCTCCCCAAAATAAAACGACCAAATATGAACATGTGATTCCGCAAATCGTCGCAGTGGAACAAAACCCGAAGATTGAAGGAATGGTGATTGTATTAAACACCGTGGGCGGCGATGTGGAAGCCGGTTTGGCCATCGCGGAAATGATTGCATCGATGCGGAAGCCGACGGTGTCGATCGTTCTCGGGGGAGGCCACAGCATCGGGGTTCCCATTGCGGTTGCGGCGGATAAATCTTTCATTGCCGAAACCGCCACCATGACAATTCATCCGGTCCGTCTGAGCGGATTGGTCATCGGAGTGCCTCAAACCTTTGAATATATGGAAAAAATGCAAGACCGGGTGATTCGTTTTATTTCCACCCATTCAAACATCACGGAAGAAAAAATCCGTGAGCTCATGTTCCGGACCGGGGACCTGGCCCGGGACATCGGAACCAATGTGATCGGAAAAGATGCGGTGAAATACGGATTAATCGATGAAGTGGGCGGTATTTCCGAAGCGCTTGCCGAATTGAACAAAATGGTGGAGACCAACAAACAAAGGGAGATTTTGCAATGATCTACTATTCCACGATTCCCATCGAAATGGCTTTTTACCGCCCGGATGAGTTGAAACTGAAACAAATTCAAGTGGATGGCGTGAAGATGATTGTCCATGAAGGAGAGGAAGGAGAAGCGACCATTGTCCAAGTGCTGAGCGGAGATCCCGGTCATTTTTTGGATCCTCGTTTTCAGCCGGGAAACACCATCAAAAACGTTCCGACCGTGGCAGAGTAAACCGCCGGCAGTCAGCCGGCGGTTTTTTGCGGGATCCGGGAGAAGAACAAAAAGAAAAAATCTTTAAAATCCGGTAGGAGACTTTATGTTGTTTTGGGAAATAAATATCGATAAGATAATACCGACTGGTTATCATTGCCATCAATTACTTTCGGAACGGATGGGTTGAAAAGGTGGTTTCAATGGCAAAAAAGAGAAATAAGAAAAAACAGTCGATTGGAACAAAAAAAGAAATTTTGTTTGAGATTTATGGCATTGTCTTATTGGCATTGTCTTTGGTGACGATTGCCAGTTATGGAGCCATTGGCAGAAATTTGACGTATCTGGCCCGTTTTGTGGTGGGGACATGGGATTTTTTGATTCCGGTTTTGGGAATGGGATTGTCCGTGTACGTGATGGCGCATCACAAGTGGCCGGATCATTGGTCGTCGAGGTGGACGGGAGTCGTTTTGGTGTTTATGGCGCTCATCACGTTTAATCATTACTTGACCTTTCACACCATTCAAACGGACAAGGGAATCATCGATCAGACCTGGTACATGTTGTTGGAGGAAAGGAATTCAGCGGTGCCGCTGGATGTCGGCAGCGGGATGCTGGGGGCTTTCTCCTATGCTTTGCTCCATTTTTTATTCGATGATACCGGCACTTTGATCGTGCTGGCGGCCGTCGTGTGTTGCGGTTTTTTGCTGATTGCCGATTTTTCGTTCACGAAAGCTGCGCTGATCTCAAAGGCCGTTTACAAAAAAGCAAAACAAAGGGGAAAGGATTTCCTGATCGATTGGATCAGGCAATATGACCGGCGCCAAAAGCGGACATCGAAGCAAAAGCGTGTGCGGGAAAAAAACGTCCCCGATGTGGAAGTGAGCAAAGAGCCCATCGATCCGGTAGTTTACGACTTTGAAGATGTGGCTTACCAGGACAGGGAGCAACCGGAGAACGGGAAAAAGCCGGTCCATGAACAAATGAAATTGAAATTGCAGCCGTCGGAGCCGCAGCCCCAACCGAAACAACCGGAACCGGATGAAGGTTCCGGTGAGCCGATCGAAGTTCATTTTCAATCGCAACAAAAGATGGATCATTATGTCTTGCCGCCGGCCACCCTGTTAAATCCGACAAAGAAAAGGCAGGGCCGGGAGCAGGAAAACGTCCATGAAAAAGCGCAAACCCTGCAGGACAAACTGGAAAGCTTCGGAGTCAAAGCAACGGTGGGGGAAATACACCGGGGACCGGCTGTCACCCGTTATGAAATCCGTCCGGAAAAAGGGGTAAAGGTGAGCCGGATTGTCAACCTGGCGGATGACATTGCCCTGGCGCTGGCGGCCAAAGATATCCGGATTGAAGCCCCGATCCCGGGAAAATCGGCGGTCGGGATCGAAATCCCCAATTCCAAAGTCGCGCTGGTGGGGTTAAGAGATGTGTTGGAGAGTGCGGAATATTTGGGATCGCAATCCAAGTTGAGCATTGCCCTGGGGCGGGATGTGTACGGCAAACCCATCGTGGATAATCTGGCCAAGATGCCTCATCTGTTGGTGGCGGGGGCAACCGGATCGGGAAAAAGTGTTTGCATCAACGGGATCATTGTCAGCCTGTTGTACAAAGCGCGTCCGGACGAAGTGAAATTGATGATGATTGATCCCAAAATGGTTGAACTCAATGCATACAACGGAATTCCCCATTTATTGATCCCGGTGGTCACGGAACCGCGCAAAGCGGCCGTGGCATTGAAAAAAGTGGTGGCGGAAATGGAAAAACGCTATGAATTGTTTGCCAAGCACGGGGCCCGCGACATTGAACGCTTCAATCAATTGGTGAAAGAAAAAGGATTGGAAGAGACAGCCCCCCTTCCTTACATCGTTGTCATTGTGGATGAGTTGGCGGATTTGATGATGGTCGCCCCGGCCGATGTGGAAGATTCGATTTGCCGGCTGGCGCAGATGGCCAGGGCTGCCGGGATTCATTTGATCATCGCCACCCAGCGTCCGTCGGTCGATGTGATCACCGGCGTGATCAAGTCCAATATCCCGACCCGGATTGCTTTTGCCGTTTCATCGCAGGCCGATTCCCGCACCATCCTGGACATGGGGGGAGCCGAGAAATTGCTCGGACGCGGGGATATGTTGTATTTGCCGACGGGGGCATCCAAGCCGATCCGGATCCAAGGGGCATTCCTTTCGGATGAAGAAGTGGAGCGGGTGGTGAAGTTTGTCAAGGAACAACAAGAACCGGATTATCAGGAAGAAATGATTCCCAAATCCCCTGACAAAAATAAATCATCCGTCGACGACGAATTGTTCCCGCAAGCGAAAAAACTGGTCATTGAAGCGCAAACGGCCTCCGTGTCTTTGTTGCAGCGCCGGTTGCGGATCGGTTATACCAGGGCGGCCCGCCTGATTGACATGCTGGAGGCCAAAGGGATTGTCGGCCCGTATGAAGGGAGCAAGCCCCGCGAAGTGTTGGTTTCATCGCTTGACAATGAAACCGGGGAGAGGAAAAAAGAAGCCGTGAAATGAGCTTTTCAGAGAAAAGAATTTTTTGTCGGACAGACGATCATAATAAATGGTGAACATTTCTAACCGGTGCCGGATTCGTCTATAATAGGGGTAATTGACTTGATGAAAAAGAGGTGAATAATTTGGGTTTTGCTCAGTTTGAAACAGGCTCGATCGGGAATATTCGTGTCCATGTTTGTAACAGCGAAAAGTTTAAAACCACGACGCTGATGGCATTTATTCAACAGGAGTTGTCCCCGGAAACCGTAACCAAAACCGCATTGCTCCCTCAAGTGTTGCAGAGGGGGACACAGTCCCATCCGACCACCCTCTCTTTCCGTCAGAAATTGGATGAGTTGTATGGGGCCATTTTGTTCGGGGATGTATTCAAGCGGGGAGAACGGCATATCATGCAATTTGGCATGGAACTGGCCAATGAACAATATCTGAAGGAATCCCCTTCGCTCCTTGCGGAAGGGATCCGGTTTTTCAGCGAGGTGTTATTAAAGCCGGCGTTGGAAAATCAAGCATTCAAATCTTCCTATGTGGAAGCGGAAAAGAAAAATTTAAAACAGAAAATCAAGAGCTTAAAGGACGATAAAATCCGCTATGCATCCCAACGCATGATCGAAGCCATGTGTCAGGGAGAGCCGTATGCGTTGTTTAACCACGGACGCCTCGAAGACTTGCCAACCATTGACCCGTCATCGTTGTATACATATTATCAAGAGGTTTTGTCCGAATGCCCGGTGGATTTTTATTGCGTGGGTAATGTATCGGCGGACGAAGTGTTGAAATTGCTTGAAAAAGAATTTTCGTCCATTGCGGGTAAAACGCGGAAAACGGTACAGACCCAAACGGCTTCCCGTCCGGTGAAGGAAGAACGGGTCGTGATCGAACGGATGAATGTCAATCAAGGGAAACTGAACATCGGTTGCCGGACCCAAACCACGATAAAAGATCCGGATTATCCGGCGCTCATGATGTATAACGGCATTCTGGGCGGCTTTCCGCATTCCAAGCTGTTCAGAAATGTGCGTGAAAAAGCGAGCCTCGCGTACTATTGTTCTTCCCGATTGGAAAGCCATAAAGGCCTGTTGCTCATTCAATCCGGGATTGAAATCGCCAACTATGACCAAGCGGTTCAAATCATCAAAGAGCAGTTGGAGGAAATCCGGCAAGGAAACATCAGCGATCAGGAACTGGAGCAGACCAAGGCGACATTGTCCAACCAGTTGCGCTCTCAAATGGACCGGTCTTATGAGATGATCCAATTCCATTACCAATCCGTCTTGAACGGAAAAGATTTGCCGCTGGAAATATTATTGGAGCAAGTGAATGCGGTGCAAAAGGAAGACGTGCAAAAAATAGCGGAGAAAATCCGGTTGGATGTGATTTATTTTTTACGGGACCGGGGAGGGAATGAACATGCAAAAAGTGGAGTTTGATCAAATTCAGGAATCTCTGTTCTTTGAAGAGCTAACCAACGGCTTGAGTGTTTATGTCCTGCCGAAAAAGAATTTCTTTAAAACTTATGCCACGTTTACAACCAAATACGGATCCATTGACAACACTTTCCGGGTAAGGGGGAAAGAAAAGCACGAGGTTCCCGACGGCATTGCGCACTTTTTGGAACATAAAATGTTTGAGCAGGCATCGGGGGAAGACGTGTTCCAGGAGTTTTCGCGGCAGGGGGCTTCAGCCAATGCGTTTACCAGCTTCACCCGGACAGCTTATTTGTTTTCCAGCACGGGCCAGGTGGAAAAAAACCTGACAACCTTGCTTGATTTTGTGCAATCGCCGTATTTTACGGAGCAAAATGTGGAGAAAGAAAAAGGGATCATCGGGCAGGAAATCCGGATGTACGATGACAACCCGGACTGGCGTGTTTATTTTGGCTTGTTTGAAGCCATGTATCACCATCACCCCGTTAAAATCGACATCGCCGGAACCGTGGAGTCCATATCAAAGATCACCAAAGACTTGTTGTACACTTGCTATGAAACCTTTTACCATCCGAACAACATGGTCTTGTTCATCGTCGGGCCGGTGGATCCGGAGGCCATCATCCGACTGGTGAAAGAAAACCAACAGAACAAGTCTTTCCCGGACCAGCCGGAGATCGAACGCTTTTTCCCGGATGAGCCTGAGGAAGTGGTCGAACCCGTCAAGGAAATCGAGCTGAGTGTCGGAATTTCCAAATGCATGTTTGGATTCAAAGAAAAAGCGGACAAGGTGAACGTAAAGGGAAACGAGTTTCTCAAACAGGAAATGGCCACCCAGATCGTCTTAGAAGCATTGCTCGGCCCGGCTTCCAACTTGTACCAATCCCTGTATGACGACGGATTGATCGATGACGGTTTCGGGACGGACTACACCCTGGACCGGGGATTCGGGCTGTCCATGATCGGAGGGGATACCCCCGATCCCGACCAATTGCTTCAGCGGATCAAAAAAGAATTGCCGCCTTTGATCGAAAAGGGACTGGACCAAGACACTTTTGAACGGATCCACAAAAAGAAGATCGGTGCGAATCTGCGCTATTTGAATTCCCCGGAATGGATCGCCAACCAATTTACCGGTTACCGGTTCCATGATGCCGATTTATTTGACCTGGTTCCGTGTCTGGAGGCTTTGACGTTGGAGGAAGTGAACCGGCGCATGCAGGAACACATGCAGTGGGACCGGTTTGCCGTTTCCATCGTGCGGCCGTCCCGGGATTAAAGTCACCAATCACCAAATAACCGTGAAAGCGTCCTTGTTCAAAAGGGCGCTTTTGTTTGAAAGGATGGAAAATATGCAAGCGTTAAAAGGAAAAACCGCTTGGATCCTTGGTGGCAGCGGGGGAATCGGGCGGGACATTTGCATCAAACTGGCCGGATTGGGTGCAAATATTGCCGCCGGTTATTTTTCCCGGCGGGAGGAAGCGCAAAAAGTTGCCGGGGAATGCAAAGAAAAAGGGGTCTTAGCTTTTGCCTTTCCGGTGGATTTAAGGACCCGTTCCTCCGTCGCTGAGGTTTACCGGCAAATTTCCATGTATCTGTCTCCGCCGGATATCGTGATTCATGCGGCCGGAACATCCAAATGGGGATTGATTCAGGATTTTTCGGATCATGACTATGAAATGCTGATGGATGTTCATGTCCGGGGCGCTTTTTATCTGGCGCAAACCGCGCTTCCCCGCATGATCCGGAAAAAAGACGGGCGGATCATTTTGGTCTCCTCCATATGGGGGCAGACCGGCGGTGCGGGGGAAGTGTTGTATTCCGCTGCCAAGGGAGCGCAAATCAGCATGGCCAAGGCCCTGGCCAAAGAAGTGGCGCCAAGCGGCATCACGGTGAATGTCATTGCGCCCGGAGCCATTGACACTCCTTTGTTGGACCGGCAATTGCCCGGGGAGGAAAAACATTCGCTGGCGGAGGACATCCCGGCCGGCCGTTTGGGGAGCCCGGAGGAAGTGGCGTCGCTGGCTGCTTTTTTATGTCTCCCCCAAGCTTCCTATATCACCGGTCAAGTCTTTGCTGTCAATGGCGGTTGGTATACATAAAAAGAAATCATTCGATTCATATTAGAAGTAGATCCATGTATCAGATCAAAGGAGGAAAAAGAAATGTCTGTTTTGGACAACTTTCAGGATTGGAAAGAGTTTTTGCATAACCGCGTGGACCAAGCCCGCCAGCTGGGAATGAGTGACCGGGACATCAAAGATTTGGCCCATCAACTGGGGGATTATCTGGCCAAGGATGTGGATCCGCAAAACACCCAGGAACGTCTTTTGAAAGATCTTTGGAGTGTGGCGGACGAAAACGAACAACAAACGATCGCCAATTTAATGGTCAAAATGGTGAACGATGGAAAAAGATGAATGTTTGTTTTTTATTTTAAAACACCCAAAAACGGGTGTTTTATTTTTTTGATAAATCTAATTCTCAATGTAATACTTTTTTGGCACTTTGCGGTTATGCTATACTAATTAACATATTAATCTTTTGAGTTTAGCGTTTGAAACGGGAGAGGGTGGGGTGTTGTCATGGATCACCAGGAATGGTATCTGGAATATCAGATTCATAAAAACCGCCCCGGACTGATGGGGGATTTGGCGTCCATATTGGGGATGCTTACCATCAATATCGTCACGATTAACGGTGTGGAGAAAAACCGGCGGGGATTACTGCTCCGTACCGATGATAAAGAAAAGATTGAGGCGTTAAGGGAAATTTTGACAAGAGTTGATAACATCACCATTACTGCTTTGCGCCCTCCTCAACTGGTGGACCGGATGGCGGTCAGACACGGCCGTTACCTGGAACGGTGTGTGGCCGATGAAAGAACGTATCGATTCACAAGGGAAGAGCTGGGGCTTTTGGTGGATTTCATGGCACATCTTTTTAAAAAAGAAGGGGCTCAGTTAATTGGCATCCGGGGCATGCCCAGGGTCGGGAAAACCGAGTCTGTGGTGGCTGCCAGTGTTTGTGCCAATAAGCGTTGGACATTTGTTTCGTCCACATTGTTAAAACAGACGGTCCGCAGCCAATTGGCCCAGGATGAACTTTCAGGCCAAAACGTGTATATTATTGACGGGATCGTTTCCACGCTCCGCTCGACCGAACGCCATGACATGCTGGTCCGGGAAATTTTGCGCATGGACGCAACCAAAGTGATTGAACATCCGGATGTGTTCATCAGGGAAACAGAGTATACTTTGGATGATTTTGATTACATCATTGAATTGCGGAATCATCCGGATGAAGTGATTTCGTATGACCGATTGGATGAAAATCATGGATTTTAAACGTGGCAAAAGCTTTGCTGCAAGGGGAGGGATCAAAAATGTCGGGGATTGGAGACTATTTGAAACAGGTCCGGCAGCAACGGGGGTATTCTCTGGAAGAAGTAAACAGAATTACGAATATTCACATAAAATATTTGCATGCGCTGGAAAATGACCGTTTTGATTTGCTGCCAAGCCCTTTTTATGCCAAGGCTTTTTTGAGAACCTACGCGAAAAGCCTCGGTGTGGATACAAAACCATTGTTGGACCATTTTGACAAGCTGATGAAAATGCGTCCCAATCAGGAACAGTCCAAAGCCGTCACGCCCCCCAAACCGGCATCCCGGACACAAATGTTGCCGAAACCAAGCGGAAAATTTCTTCCTCCGAAAGGACAAGCGCAAAGTCCGAGACCGAACGGGCTGTTGGGCGGAAGTCCGTTCCGTCAGCCAATCAACCCGGAGCCTGAACCGGCCAAAAAATCTTTGTCTTCTGCGCCGAATCCCGGATTGAATTTTCGTCCGGAAAATCAGCAAAATCAGCTTCCGCCGGTTCCGGAAGTGCCGAAAGCCCCAGAACAACCGGCCGGACTGCAACCAACGAAAAACCCGGAACCGTCAACCCAAACACCCGTACCTCAAACGACGCTGTCTCTGCCTCCGCTTGAAGCCACGCAACAGCATCTGTTAACACCGCGCCGGGTTGCCATGGAATTGAAAAAACAACAAATGAAAGAGAAAAAAGAAAATGTCAAAAAGAAAAAACATACGATGATTGCCATGGTTGTCGGTGCTTTGTTATTGTTAAGCGGAGGAGTGTATGTTTATCTCCATGATCATCAGACTTCCCAGCCCGAAAAACGCAATGCAATGGAATTTCCTTCCGGAAACGGGCAAATGGAAGATGTCAATGCAGCTTCGCAAAATTCGCCCACCTTGGAGGAAGGGGAAGAATCTTCGGATCCTTATGTCGGACAAGAGTTTTTGATCAAAAATGTCGATAAATTAAATGTTGTGTTAAAAGGGAGAAGCGGGGAATCAACGGTTTTGTATGCTCCGACACCGAAAGATCAGCCCCAAAAATTGACATTGCGTGTGGGGCAAGAAGTCACACTGGATACAGCCGGAAAAAACTATATTTGGTTCCGGTTGGGAACGCCATCTAATGTAGAAATCCTTGTTAATGATCAACAAATCAATACAGATGCTCAAGATGCTGAAAAAAGTTACGTGGTGAAAGTTCAGTAAGCCGTGAAGTTAGTTTGGGGAGGGTGCTTCGTTGTCCGTGGAAATCGGGAGGAGATTGAGAAGGGCGCGTGAGGCGTCGGGCTTGACTTTGGAAGAAGTGGAGAGAAGGACCAGAATTTCCAAAAGGGAATTGTTGGCGATGGAACAGGGGAGGTTTCAGTTTCACCCCAATCCTGCGTATGTTCGTTCCTGTGTCCGGGCATATGCAACGGTAGTGGGGGAAAATCCGCAACGGATGTTAAATTGGTTGCAACGGGCACAAGAAAGGACCACGCGCAGGGAACCAGCGGTCCGGAGAAATCTTCCGGACGGGCAGGGAAATGGCGGAGAGCTGTCCCGGTCCCGCCGCCGGTCAAACGGCTACGGACGTTCACAATCTCATACGAAACCGGATGATCCGCAGCAGGAGGATTATCCCCCTCAAAGGCAGGTGTACCGCCGATCGGAGAGAGAGGGGATGGAGGCGGAATCCGGCGAAGGTGAGTACAGCCGCCGGAGTCGCCGGCAGGCTTCCAAAAAGAAAACGTCCGTTTTTGATAAAATTTACTCGTATTTTTTATTATCGGGTGCAATTTTATTGGTGATTGCAACCATTTGTTTTTTATGGTTCCGATGGAGCAATGCCTGATCAAAAAGGCGGTTTCCCGGATTGGACAGGCCGGGGACCCCTTTCTTTTGAAATATCAGAATATATTGAATTTTAACCGGAGTTTTTCAGCGGAAAAATTGACGGTTTTTAAAAAAAGATTTAATTTCGGATGGCGTCAAGAGGGACTGCAGAAGAAGGCGTTTTTGACACATTTCGGAGACCATGGTATGCTTGAAACAAATTGTTGTTTCTATACAGCGCCGTCAAGATCATTGTTTTTTTATATATATTTACAACAACTCTCAGGCTCTTTTTTGTTTATGGGATGTTGTTTCAAAGAAAAGAAATAGATTTTGATTTCGGTAAAGAGTATGATAGAAGACGGTGTTTCAACTATCGATAAAAATGTTTACAACCAATCGAAAAGTGCTGGGAAAACAGCGAACACCATGAGAAAACCGATAATTTAACGGGTTGCTGAGCAGCATGTCTTTTGTTGTCAAAAGCGTATTGTTCAAACAGCCTTTCAGGAGGTGGCTGGGGTGTCTGTCGAAATTGGCTCATATCTTCGACAAGCCCGAGAAGCGATTGGAATGTCCCTCGAAGAATTGCAAGAAAAAACAAAGATCCAAAAATCATTTTTAATTGCGATCGAAAATGGTGAATTTGATAAATTGCCGAGCCCTTTTTATGTGCGGACATATCTGCGTTCTTATGCCAACTGCGTAAAAATCGAACCGCATCATATTTTGCGTCAGTACCGAAAGATGGAACAAGCGGAGAGATTAACCGGGGTACATAAAGCGGTCAATCCGAATGATCTTAATCAAAATCAGCAGACGCAAAAGTTGCCGCCGCTTGAAAAATACCAGTTGACGGGCAAAATGCCTGCCGTCAATCCAAGCCAATCGACGCAGCAAAACACAACGCGCATGAGAACATTGCCGATGAGTAACCAGAACAAGGGCCGGATCAATGCCCAAACGGCGCTGACGGCTTCCAAGACCATGATCAACCGGGTGAGCGATCAGGTGAAAGCGCGCCGGGACATGGGTTATCAGCAAGCGGGCATTCTGAATAAGGATAAAGACCAGACGGCTCAGGGGAACGTTGGCGGAATCAGTCCGAAAAAAGAATTGTATCCGACGGTTTCACGGAAAAACCACGGACAAACCTGGCCGAACCAGAGTTTGTTGCTTTCAAACACCGGAAAGGTGCCGCGTGTGTCCGGGCCGTTGACCCGGGTTTCGGATCAGGCAACCCGAAATTCCGGACCGGTGCCCCGGGTGACGGGTGCGATGAAAAAGCTGGATTTAAACGATGTCCCGATTCCATCGGTTTTGCCGGATGACTTGGAAAACGAATCGAAGACAAAAGAAGGGGAGCGTCAACGGTTGAGTCGCGTTGAACGCTTAAGTCGCAGTGCGTCCAAAAGCCGGAGATCTTTCAAAATATCCGGTTTGAATCTCAAAAGCCCCATTGCCATGGCGGTGGCAGGTCTGATTTTGTGTATTCCTTTGGGATGGGCGATTTTGTCTTTTACAGGGGATGACACCCAACCGGATTCCAATTCGACTGCACAAACCGCCAATGACCAAATGCTTGAGATTCCGCCTGAGAAAAAAGGAAAATTGCAATTGGCGCAACAAGATGTGAATGTGGTGCACTATCGTCTCCAGGATACCGATCAAATCGTGGTGATGGTTCATGCCGCCGGTGGAAAATCGCGGGTTGAGCTCAGAACCGATCTTCCTTCCGAGGGCGGGAGTGACCATTTGATCAAAGATGTGACGTTGCCCAAGGACGAAAAATGGAGCTACAAATATACATATGAAGGCAATCCGGACTTTTATGTCGGATTGAGCGCTCCGGAAGATGCGATTGTTTACGTGAACGGACAAGTCGTGAAATCGGCTCGGTATATTCACGTTCGCAGAGTGGATTGATTTTTTTTTGGAAGCAAGTGCTTACCCGGCACTTGCTTTTTTGACGTTCATATTCTTCTGGGCTATACTGTATAAGTTAGAATTGAACAGAACAATCTACGGGAGGGACACGGCAGATGTCCAAGCCTTTTGAAGAATTAAAAAAGGCCAGGGAACAGAAGCAGCTGAGTTTGAAAGAAGCAGCGGAAAAAACCCGGATTGATGAAAATTATCTTGCAGCTTTGGAAAATGCTGAATTTTCCGGGCTTCCGGACCCTCTTTATGTGAGGGGGTTTATCCGTAGGTATTCAAAATTGTTGGAAATCGATGCAAAGCCGATGTTGGATGCATATAAAAAGTGGGAACAAGAAGAGCATCCCGAAGAGTCCCGGCCGGCCACCACGCTTCCGTCCCGGAGCAGCCGCACACAAGAATCATCCAGGCAAAAAAAGAAGTGGCTTGCCAAGTGGCCGGGTGTCCTCTGGGTTTCTTCCATCGCCGTTTTGTTGATCGCAGCCGGTGTGGTTACATGGCTGGTTCTCGATCAGGATTCATCCGACGCGGAAACCGTTCAGCTTGAGGAACCGCAAGCGGAAACGGCGGATGCCAAACCGGAGCCCAAAGAGCGTCCGCAGGTGGAATTGATTCAACCGGCTGAGAAAGGTGAGCAAGGCGATGTGTACGGTGTTTCCAAAGCCGAAAAGGTGACGGTGAAAGTGGTGGCGGACAAATCAACAGAGATTCAGGTCCGTTCGGGGGGACCCACGGGGGAAGTGATTGCTTCCAAAGCATTGTCCCCGAACCAGACGGAAGAATTTTCCGATCCGGAGTGGATTTCTTTGCGGGTCGATCATCCCCATTATGTCAAACTTTATGTCAACGGGGTTTATATTGACACCTCTTTACAGCAGCAAGTTTCATTGTACCAATTCAAAAAGAAAGAAAGCACGGATGATGAATAAAAGCGGTTCAGCAGAGAGGATCCCTCTTCCTCTCTGCTTTTTTTGACACGCTTCAGATGCTTGGTTTATACTTACGAAAGAATTAAACGAGGAAGGTATGGGTTTAATATTAAAGGATGGATGCGTTTATACTAGAAAAATAAAGTTGATGGACAAAAAGCCGGATAACGGCTTTAAAAGATGGTACCGAGCAAGAGCGACGGCATTCCCTTCCTGGAAAATGCGAAACGCCGGAAATGAAGAAAGCTTCAAAGGCCGGCCCGGAAATGAATGGCGCGGTGTTTCCGCTGCTCCCGTGCGTACGGGGCTTTGAAAATCCTCTTCCTGTATTCATGATGATTTGTGTGAATATGGATGAAAATTTACATCAAAATGGTTATTGCCAGGGAGGTTGGATAGGATGAACCTGGCCAACAAGATTACATTGGCTCGTATTTTTTTAGTCCCCATTGTGATGATCTTTTTGTTGTTTCGCTTTGACATCGGAGAAATCCATGTGGGAGCGGCGAAGTTGACCGCGGGCGAATTGATCGCCACGTTTATTTTTATTTTGGCTGCCGTCACGGACGGGGTGGATGGATACATAGCAAGACGGAAAAAAATGGTGACCAATTTGGGGAAATTTCTTGATCCGTTGGCTGATAAACTGTTGGTGACAACGGCTTTGATCTCATTGGTGGAATTGCAGCGCCTGGAGGCGTGGATGGCCATTGTGATCATCAGCCGGGAATTTGCCGTGACCGGCCTCCGGATGATTGCAGTCACCGAAGGTCATGTGATTGCTGCCAGTCCGTTGGGAAAACTGAAGACCATCATACAAATTGTGGCGATTGTTTCATTAATGCTCAACAATGTTCCGTTCTCAACGATTTCATTTCCGTTTTCCATGATCGCCACCTGGCTGGCCGTGATCATCACGGTCATTTCCGGAGTGGATTACTTTTACAAAAACCGCAAGATCGTTTCATTGACCAATACACAGTAGTGTCGTCCGGGATTCGGCTAAAGAGAAAGGAAAGATAAAATGCAATCAGAAATCATTACGGTTGGTTCTGAATTGTTGGCGGGAGAAACGGTGGATTTGCATTCTTCTTATTTGTCCCGGGAACTCCATTCATTGGGGATTGATGTTCAATTTCACACATCGGTCGGGGATGATGCACAAAAGCTGCATGACGTGATTTCACTCGCACGCACGCGATCACAGTTGATTTTCCTGTGTGGCGGGCTGGGGCCCACCATGGATGACTTGACCAAAGAAACCGTTTCGGAAGTGACGGGGGTTCCGTTGGTTGAGGATCCGGAGGTGAAACGCCGTCTGGAGAAGTATTTTGAAGGACGGATGAAGGTGGTCCCCGCAAATAATTACAAGCAGACTTATGTTTTTTCCGGCGGTGTTGTTTTCCAAAACCATCATGGAACAGCTCCCGGTCTGGCTCTGCAGGTGGACGGGATCACTTATGTTTTGTTGCCGGGGCCTCCGGGGGAATTGGTGCCGATGTTTGAGAAGCAGGTACGTCCTTTCCTTCTGCGTGAAGTGATTCAGGAGGGGCAAGTGATTCTTGCGGAATCCCTTTCTTTTTTTGGATTGGGCGAATCGCTTTTGGAGGAGAAGATTGCCGATTTGATCCGGCAACAGGACAACCCCGTTTTGGCCACCTATGCCAAAGAATCGGGGGTTGTGTTGAGAATCACGGCTTGGGCGCCGGATGAAGCGGAGGCCCGTCAGCTGATTGACCGGCAAAAAGCGAAAGTTTTAACCCGGATCGGGGAATATTGTTACAGCGAACAGGGTGAGACGCTGGAAGAAGTGGTTGTGGCCGGATTGATTCGCCATCAGAAAACAGTGGCGGTGGCGGAAAGTTGCACCGGCGGAAAATTGGCTCATCTGCTGACTTCCGTGCCGGGAAGCAGCCGGGCGTTCAAAGGCGGGTGGGTGACCTATACCAATGAAGTCAAAGAAAAAATTGCCTCGGTGCCGGCAGAATATTTGAATGAATATGGTGCAATCAGTGCACAAACGGCAGAACTCATGGCCCGAAACACGTTGGAGTGTTTTGATTCGGATTTTGCACTCGGGGTCACCGGGGTCGCCGGGCCGGATCCGGCGGAAGGAAAGCCGGTGGGAACGGTATATATCGGATTGGCCGAAAAAGGACAGCCGGTGCGGGTTTATCAGTTCGCTTTGAAAGGGTCGCGCAGGCGTATTCAGCTGTTGGCGGCGAATCATGCCTTATTTGTTCTTGAGCAATGTTTAAAGAAAGGTGAAACAACAAGATGAATCGTTTTGATCAGTTTCAATTAAGCCATGAAATATTAAACGGAATACACGATGTCGGATTTGAAGAACCTTCTCCGATCCAGGCGGAGTGTATTCCGGCCGTGCTCCGGGGGGAAGATGTCATCGGGCAGGCGCAGACCGGAACCGGAAAAACCGCAGCATTCGGTATTCCCATTTTGGAGCGGGTGGATCCGAAGCAGCCGCATGTCCAAAGCATCATTTTGGCCCCGACCCGTGAGCTGGCGATTCAAGTGTCGGAAGAATTGCGGAAGATCGGGCGCAAAAAACGGGTGAAAACATTGCCGGTGTATGGAGGGCAATCGATCGGGCGCCAAATCAAGGCTTTACAACAAGGGGTTCATGTGGTGATCGGGACTCCCGGCCGGCTGTTGGACCATTTGAGACGCGGCACGATCGATTCTTCCCATGTTGAAACCGTGGTGTTGGATGAAGCAGATGAAATGCTGGACATGGGATTTATTGATGACATTGAGCAAGTGTTCCGTTTTATGCCGAAACATCATCAATTGTTGCTTTTTTCGGCCACCATGCCTTCGGCCATTCGCCAATTGGCGAAAAAGTATATGCGCAAGCCGAAGTACATCACCGTCAACCGGGGAGAAGTGACGGTGCCGGTGATCCGCCAGATTTATTATCGCGTGTTGGACAGTTACAAGGTGGATGCCTTGTGCCGGATTCTTGACAGTGAAGAAGTGGATTTGGCGATTATTTTTTGCCGTACGAAAAAAGGCGTGGATGAATTGACGGATTCCTTGCAGGGGCGGGGCTACCTGGCCGGCGGACTGCACGGGGATCTGGCCCAGCAACAGCGGGATCGCGTGATGCAATCCTTCCGGAACGGAGAAATCGAACTTTTGGTGGCGACCGATGTGGCCGCCCGCGGCATTGATGTGGGTAGCGTGTCCCATGTAATCAATTACGACATCCCTCAAGATGTGGAAAGTTACGTGCACCGGATTGGAAGAACGGGCAGGGCCGGACGCAAAGGGGTGGCGCTCACGCTGGTCACCCCCAGGGAAATGAAACAGCTTCGCACGATTGAACAGGAAACGGGCACCAAATTGAAGGCCCGGGAACTGCCCACGTTGGAAGAGGTCGCGGCGAAACAGCAAGAAAGCTGGATGGCGCAGATTGAAAATACCATCCGTTCCGATGTGGATATGACGTTGTTTGAGGAAATGACCGGGGAGTTGTCGAAGAAATTTTCCATGGAAAAAGTGGTGGCGGCTTCGTTGTATCTTGCTTTTTCCGACCGGTTTGTCAAGAGCATTGACACCACTTACCATTTCGGGGAAACGGGGGCAGCACCCGGAATGGTCCGCTTTTTTATCAATGTGGGGCGTAATGCCAATTTGCATCCGCAGGAATTGGCCAAAGCGATTTCGGAAAATGCGGGGATCAGCTTGAGGCAAGTGGGGAAAATCAACATATACGACCGCTTTTCTTTTGTGGAGGTTCCGGAGGAAGTCGCGCCTTTTGTTTATGAGGCGTTCCGGCAATCCAAAATCAACGGTTCCCGGGTTAATATGGAACCGGCCCGTCCCCGCAACCGTTCATAAAGGGCGGAAAACCTGAAAGAGCTCTTACTTTGTGGTTCAACCACAAAGTAAGAGCTCTTTTTTCAGTCGGGGATGCCCAAAGCGATTTTGGCATAACGGGACATCCGGCTTTTGTCCCACGGGGGGTTCCAAACGATTTCCACGTCCACTTTGTTGACACCTTCCACATTTTTCAACGCTTGTTCCACTTCCTGCTGGATGATTCCGGCCAAAGGGCAACCCATGGCTGTCAACGTCATGGTGACCTTGACATTTCCTTCATCATCGATATCTATGTCATAGACCAGACCCAGGTTGACAATGTCAATATTTAACTCCGGGTCATTGACTTGTTCCAGTTGTTCCATGATTTGTTCTTTCATCTGTTCCTTTTGCAATGCGCCTCACTCCTTTTTTGCTTCTACCTATAACGTAACACACTTTTTTTTGCATTACACGAGGATTTTCAAAAAAAAGAGTCGAATAAATGTTCGTAAATGATCTTGGCAGATGAAGAAAAACACGATATGATGTTCATATGATTTAATGGGGAAAAAGAGGAGGAACGATACATGTCCGATCGACGACAAGCGTTGGAAATGGCATTGAGACAGATAGAAAAGCAGTTTGGCAAAGGCTCGATCATGAAAATGGGAGACCAGGCCACCCGCCAGGTGGAGACCGTTTCAAGCGGCGCGTTGGCCCTTGACATTGCTTTGGGAGTGGGCGGATATCCCCGCGGGAGGATCATCGAAATCTACGGGCCGGAATCTTCCGGGAAAACCACGGTGGCTTTGCATGCCATTGCCGAGGTGCAAAAAAAGGGAGGACAAGCTGCGTTTATCGATGCAGAGCATGCACTGGACCCCGTATATGCGGAAAAACTGGGAGTGAACATTTCGGAGTTGTTGTTGTCCCAACCGGATACCGGGGAGCAAGCGTTGGAAATTGCCGAAGCCCTCGTCCGCAGCGGTGCCGTCGACATCATTGTGGTTGACTCGGTGGCGGCACTGGTGCCCAAAGCGGAAATTGAAGGAGAGATGGGAGACTCTCACGTCGGTTTGCAAGCCCGGTTGATGTCTCAGGCACTGCGCAAGCTTTCCGGGGCGATCAATAAATCCAAAACCATTGCCATCTTTATTAACCAAATCCGTGAAAAAGTGGGCGTCATGTTTGGAAATCCGGAAACGACACCGGGCGGACGCGCGCTGAAATTCTACTCCAGTGTGCGCCTGGAAGTCCGCCGCGCCGAAACCATCAAGCAAGGCAGCGACATGGTCGGAAACCGAACGAGAATTAAAGTGGTGAAAAACAAAGTGGCTCCTCCCTTTAAACAGGCGGATGTCGACATCATGTTCGGAGAGGGCATCTCCAAAGAAGGAAGTGTCCTGGACATCGCTTCGGAACTGGACATTGTCAATAAGAGCGGGGCATGGTATTCCTTCGAAGGCGACCGCCTGGGGCAAGGGCGCGAAAATGCCAAACAGTTTTTGAAAGAGCATGCGGATGTTTGCCTCAATATCGAAAACCGGATCCGGTCCCATTACAACCTGCCCATCATTCAGGCAAGTGAACCGGAAGAGGCAAAGGACACAAAAAAGAAGAAAAGTAAAGCGGGCAAAACGGAAGAACTTGCTTGAGAACCGGTTCTGAAGAATGGATGAGGCAAGTGGGAGAGAGAAAAAAAATCACCCGGATTGAAAAGCCGTATCTGCACAAGCCGCGGTATCATATCTATGTGGATGGAGAGTTTCTGCTCTCCGTCCATGAAGATATTTTGGTGAAGTACCGGCTTCAAAAAGGCATGGAACTGGATGAAAGCGAAATTGCGAAGTGGCTTGAGGCGGAAGAATGCAACAAAGTGAAGCAAAAGGCTTTGCATTATTTATCTTACAAACCCCGTACAACGCATGAAGTCAAAATGTATTTGGGCCGCAAAGGTTTTGAATGCGAAACCGTCGAACAAGTCATCCTGGAGTTGGAAAAAAACGGATTTTTGAATGACATGGAATTTGCCAAAGCCTGGGTGAATGAACGGCAACATCATAAAGGATACGGAAAAAGGCGGTTGAAACAGGAGTTGCTGAACAAAGGAATGGACCCGGCGGTCGTTGATGAGGCATTGATTCATATCGGGGAAGAAGATGAGCGCCAGTTGGCAATATCCATTGCTGAAAGGCGCTATTTGCGTTTATGCCATGAGTCTTGGCCCCGTATCGAACGCCGCCTGGGCAATTATCTCGTCAGGCAGGGATTTTCCATGGGCGTGGTGTATGAGGTGTTGAATCTTTTCCGGGCCCGTTACGAAGAAGAGAAGGGGAATGGTCCATGAAAATATTGTATATGACCGATACACATATCCGTGGGACATCACCACGAAGCCGTACCGACGATTTTCAGCAGGCGATTCGCGAAAAGATTGAAGAAGTGATTGACATCGCCGAAAGAGAGCGGGTCGATCTGGTCTTGCACGGCGGGGATTTGTTTGACCGCCCCAATCTTTCACCCGCCATTGTCCGGGAATTCGCCGGGCTGTTCCGCCGTTTTCCGGTCCCCATTTTCGCGGTTGCGGGGAATCATGATATTTACGGGCACAATCCCGCAACGGTGGAGCGGACGATGCTGGGGTTGCTCGATGCTTTCGGCGCCATCCGGTTGGTGAACGAAGGGGAACGGATCAAATGGGAGAAAGACGGTGTCACCGTTCAGATCAGCGCCCAACCTTTCCATTATGATTTGGATAAACGAAAGCGGCATCTCGATTATACGGTGCCAAATGAATGCGGAGCCGATTATTGTGTGCACATGGTTCACGGCATGTTGGTGGACCGGGCCCTGTCGGACAGCATTCCGCACACGTCGGTTCACGAAGTCTGGAGTGATTCCGTCGATGTGCTGTTGACAGGGCATTATCATGCAGGCTTTCCCGTGCAGCACCGGAACGGAAAATATATTGTCAATCCCGGTGCGCTGGCCCGGATCAACAACCACCGGTCGGAAATCAAACGGATGCCCCAAGTCGCCCTGCTGGAATTGAACAAGGAGGGCATCGATGTCCGGCTGATTCCGCTTCAATGCGCCAAACGGGGGGAAGAAATTTTGGACCGGTCCTACATTGAAAAAGAAGAATTTCGCGAAAAACAGCTGGGCGAATTCATCCGGGAAGTCAAATCGGTGACCGATTTTCAATCCATCAACATCATGGATATCATCTTTGAAATGTCCAAGTTGCATGACATCGGGGATGTAGTCACTTCGGAAGCCCAGCGGAGGATTGCGATTGAACAAGAAGCAGAAAGGGAGAGCAGCCATTGAATGGTTTTAAAAAGCTCGTGATTGAAAATTTCCAGTCCCATCAGTATACCGAAATTGATTTCACCGACGGGCTCAATGTGTTTGTGGGACCGTCTGACAGTGGGAAAAGCGCAATTTTGCGTGCATTGAAGTGGGTGTTGTTCAACACCCCGCGGGGAACGGACTTTATCCGGACCGGGGCCAAAGAGTGCCGCGTTCGTCTGATGTTGACGGACGGGACGGCGATCGAGAGAATCCGCAGCCGTTCGGTCAACCGGTATGTGCTTTATACACCGGACGGTAAGGAACAAATCTTTGAAGGATTTGGCAACACCGTGCCGGAGGAAATCACCGACGTGCACCGGATCGTTCCGGTGGAGCTGGACCAGAAAGAGTTGTTGTTGAATTTCGGCACACAATTGGAGAGCCCTTTTTTGCTTTTTGAATCCAATCAAAACAAAGCCAAAACCATCGGCCGGATCAGCGGTGCCCATTTGATCGACAAAGCTTTGAAAAAAACGAGCACCGACCGGTTGGCTTTAAGCGGAACGATCCGCCAGCTGGAACAGGAAAAAGAGCGGTTGGAAGAACAATTAAAGCCGTATGAGAACCTGCAGCAGTTGGAAGCCGATTTTCAGGTGGCAGAACAAGCTTTTCATGACGTGCAGGAAAAAAAACAGTTGCAAGCGTCTTTGCAAACAAAACTGGAAAGCTTGAACGGGATCCGGCGGGGAAAAGAAGTGTGGCAGGAAAAAGTGACGGCATTAAAACGGTTGCCGGATGCCGAACAGCAGCTGCTTCACTTGGAATATCAAAAAGCGCTCCTTTCCCGGTTGATTCGTTTAAACGAAAAGTGGACCCGGCTTCAACAGGAAAAAGAGCGCACGCTGGAAACGGTCAAACAGGGGGAACACATTCCGGAAGCGGAAAAGCAGCTCGCCGGTTTGTCAAGGAGCCAACAAAGGTTTGAGCAACTGCTCCGGCTCCAAAACAAGCGGAATCAGATCAAAGAGAAAAAAGCCGGGCTTGAAGCCGGTGTTCTCCGGCTTCAGAATGTGCCGCAAGGCATGCGGGAGTTTGAAAAACTGGCCGGGAAGCACGAGCGTTTCAAAGTGCTCCAGCCTCTGATCCGCCGGAAAGAAAAGAATGCAGAGGAACTGAATTACTGGCGCAAGGTGCAAAAGCAAAGCCGGGAAGCCCTGGAGGTATTGGAAAAAGTGGTGCCGAACATAGAAGAGAAAGAAGCGCTGATAAAGAAGCTGAACGATTTGCACCAAAGCCGGCTGGATTGCCAAAAACGGATTGCCATCGGAAAAAAATACATCCGGGAAAAAGAGCAGGAAATTTTGCATTGCACCCGGGAATGGATCCGGCTGTTAAAAAAGATCGGGAAGTGCCCGACCTGTGGAACGCCCATCGGCCACTCCGTTTTGCAACATATCATGGAAGAGTATCAAGGAGGAATTTCTCGTGCAGCAGCTGGAAGAGAAGATTAAACAACTCAAAGCGCAACTGGAAGATGCCAAAAGCAAATTAACGGTTGCCAAAGCCCGTCTGGAAGATTTGGAAAAGCAGGAAGAGGAGATTGTCAAAGAAGCCAGGGAACTGGGAGTGGAACCGGAAGATTTGCCCGGGGAGATTGAGCGGCTTGAAAAAGAGATTGAGGAAGGCATTGAAAAGGCATGGAGCTACTTGCCGAAGGAGTTGAGAAAATGAGATGAAAGACGCATCACTCGGGGAATTGCAACAGGCTTTGAAAGAAGCAAGAGATGAACTGTTGCGGCGAAAAGCGGAAAAAGAGCTCCATTTGCGTCAATTGAATGAGACAAAAACCCGGTTGAAAGAAAGCGTGGAGCACCGTGACCTGTTGGACCGGGTGCGTCTTTTGTTCCAACTGTCATCCGACTATGCCCGTCAGCAGGCAAAGCAACAATTGGAAACGCTGGTGACCAATGCCTTGAAGTATGTCTTCGGTTCGACGCTTCATTTTGAAATTGAGCTCTCGGATCATGGCGGAAACCCGACGGCCGAATTTTATGTGGTTTCAAAGTGGGATGAACAGGAAGTGAAAAACCGTCCTCAGGATGCCCGCGGCGGCGGTGTCGTCGACATTGTCTCATTGGCGCTCAGGATTGCGCTCATGGAAACGATCAAGCCCCGTGTCCAAGGACCGATTATCTTGGATGAACCCGGAAAACATGTGAGTGAAGATTATATTGTCCCCATGATTGAGTTTTTAAAATCGGTCGGGGAAACATTCGGCCGGCAAATCATTCTTGTCACGCACAATACGCATTTGACGGAATCGGCCGATTCGGCTTATTACGTGCGGTTGTCATCCGGCAAGTCGGAAGTGGAGCGAAGCCGGAATCTTGACAACAATACTGTATAAATAATACAATTTAGTTGTATCTTTGCCTTTTTTAACGGTGAAAGATACCTTCTGACGAAGTAAGTTTGGAATAGAAACCTGAAGGAATTTGAAAATGTTTGCTGGTTTTCCAGCCTTGACCTGGTATAGCAAAAAATGAGTGAGGACGAGCGTGAGAAGACCGAGTTCATCGGTCTTATTTTGTAAACAGAAACAGAGGAGGTGAGCGGTGAATCCAATGGTGTTTAATGGATTGGACATCGTTCTGATGTTTGCCTCTCTCGGTGTCGGAATCGGTGCGGGTTACTGGATACGCAAAATGACGGCGGAAGCCCGGATCGGCAGTGCGGAGAAGGAAGCTGCCGAAATTCTGGAAAAGGCGAACAAAGAAGCCGAAGCCAACAAAAAAGAAAAAATCTTTGAAGCCAGGGATGAAATCCATCAATTGCGCACCGAAGCGGAAAAAGAGATTCGTGAGCAGAGGAATGAATTACAGCGGATTGAGCGTCGTCTTGACCAAAAAGAAGAAACACTTGAACGAAAACAATTGAATTTGGAATCGCGTGAGGAAGAATTGGCCAAACGCGAGAAATATATTGATGAACGTCAGCAGGAGATTGACCGGCTATACCAGGAACAGCTCAAAGAGATGGAACGGATTTCCGGACTTACCACGGAAGAAGCGCGTCAGTTGATTCTGGCTAAAGTCGAGAACGAGATGAAGCACGAAACGGCTCAAATCATGAAAGAGATGGAACAACAGGCGATTGATGAAGGAGACCGGCGTGCGCGGAAAATCTTGTCTTTGGCCATTCAACGTTGTGCGGCGGATCATGTTGCAGAAACGACCGTATCCGTAGTGAATTTACCCAATGATGAAATGAAAGGCCGCATCATCGGGCGTGAAGGCCGGAATATCCGGACGTTGGAAACGTTGACGGGAATTGACCTGATCATTGATGATACGCCGGAAGCCGTGATTTTGTCCGGATTTGACCCCATTCGCCGTGAAGTGGCGCGGGTGGCGTTGGAAAAACTGGTGGCTGACGGAAGGATTCACCCGGCGCGGATTGAAGAGATGGTGGAAAAATCCCGCCGGGATGTGGATGAACGGATTCGTGAATATGGCGAGCAGGCGACCTTTGAAACCGGCGTGCACGGATTGCATCCGGATCTCATCAAGATCATCGGCAGGTTAAAATTCCGTACCAGTTACGGGCAAAACGTTTTGAAGCACTCCATGGAGGTCGCGCATCTGGCTGGTTTGTTGGCCGCGGAATTGGGTGAAGACATTCATCTGGCGAAACGGGCCGGCTTGCTTCATGACATCGGAAAAGCCATTGACCACGAAATTGAGGGTTCGCATGTGGATATTGGCGTTGAATTGGCGAAAAAATACAAAGAGCATCCCGTGGTGATCAACAGCATCGCTTCTCATCACGGAGACTGTGAAGCGACCAGTGTGATTGCTGTCTTGGTCAGAGCGGCGGATGCGCTTTCGGCGGCCAGACCCGGAGCCCGTCGGGAAACATTGGAGGCATATATCAAGCGTCTGGAGAAATTGGAAGAGATTTGCGATTCCTTCGACGGCGTGGAAAAATCATATGCAATTCAAGCAGGGCGTGAATGTCGGATCATCGTGAAGCCGGATGAAGTCGATGATGCGGAAGCCGTCCGTTTATCCCGTGAAATCACCAAACAGATCGAAAGTCAATTGGATTACCCCGGCCATATTAAGGTGACGGTGATTCGAGAGACAAGATCTGTCGAATATGCGAAATAAAGTGGCCTTGCGGCCGCTTTATTTTTTCAAAGCATCTTAGCGGAGTTGGAGGCTATTTGTACTGATGAGAATCTTAATGATCGGTGATATTGTTGGACAAGTGGGGCGACAAGCGGTCGCCAATTATTTGCCGAAATTAAACCAAATGTACTCGCCCGATGTGATTGTGGCAAACGGGGAAAATGCCGCGGGCAACGGACGGGGAATTCAACGGGAAATTCTGAGGGAACTGATGGATCTGGGAATCCATTGTGTCACATTGGGAAATCATGCTTGGGCACAAGCCGAGGTGTTTGATTTTATCGACGAGGAGCCGTTTTTAATCCGTCCCGCCAATTATCCGCCGGGGACGCCCGGGAAAGGCCATGTCTTATTGACGGTAAAAGGCGTGAAAGTCGTTGTGGTCAACCTGATGGGAAGAGCGTATATGGGACAATTGGATTGCCCGTTTAGAAAAATGGATGAAATTTTGAGCCGGATTTCAGGAACCCCGTATATCTTGGTCGATTTTCATGCGGAAACCACATCGGAAAAACAAGCATTGGCTTGTTACCTGGATGGGAAAGTTTCTGCGGTGATCGGGACCCACACGCATGTGCAAACGGCAGATGAACGAATTTTGCCAAAAGGAACGGGTTATCTGACGGATGTGGGGATGGTCGGCCCGTATGACAGCGTGATCGGGATGAAAAAAGAGGAGGTTGTGAAGCGGTTTATCACGCAAATGCCTGTTCGTTTTTCTGTTGCAAAAGGAAGAGAACAATTTAATGCTGTATTGATCGATTTGGACAAACAGACCAAAAAAACCACGAAATTAACGAGGATTCGCATTGATGCGGAGCATCCGCTTATCGGTTGAAACAGAATAAATTTATTTATGATTTTTTACTCCTATCTATGCAAATTGGAAGGAATTTTTACTTGCGAGTCGAATAGGATAGTAGTGGATTCACTCCAACCATCGAGGAGGTACCTACATGGAAGTATTAAAAGTTTCAGCAAAATCTAACCCGAATTCTGTTGCTGGTGCACTCGCCGGAGTCTTGCGTGAACGTGGTCAAGCAGAGATGCAAGCAATTGGCGCAGGGGCGCTGAATCAAGCTGTAAAAGCGGTTGCGATTGCACGAGGATTCGTGGCGCCTAGTGGGATTGATCTGATTTGTATTCCTGCTTTTACCGATATTATGATCGATGGTGAAGAACGGACCGCGATCAAACTGATTGTGGAACCTCGTTAGGGGAAATTGGTCAATATATTCAAAAAAACCTGTTTATTTATATAGACAGGTTTTTTTAAATGGAAGGGTGAACAAGATGCAGTGGATGGATGGGCATTGCGATGTGTTAAGCAAAATGTGGCGAAATTTAAAGGACCATTCTTTTTATGACCCCCGCTCCAAGTTGGACAGTTCTTATCACCATCTGAAGGAAGCTTTGGTGGCTTTGCAGGTTTTTGCGATATGGGTACCTGATTCGGTACCCAGAGAAAACCGGTTGTCGGTCGCATTGAAACAAGTGGATTTGTTTTATGAACAGATTGTCAAGCAAGAAGAAGCGGTTCATATGGTCGGTTCAAAACAAGCGTTAAAACAATGTGCCCCGGAGCGGATGGGGGCACTGTTGGCGATGGAAGGGGCCGACGCCTTGCATGGAGAACTGGCTTTCCTGCGGCTTTTTTTTCGTCTCGGCGTGCGCCAGTTGGGGTTGACTTGGAACCATGCGAATGAAGTGGCGGACGGCATTGAGGAGGAACGGAACGGAGGATTGACGAATTTCGGCAAAAAAGTGATCGCCGAGATGGAAAGGCTGGGCATGATTTTGGACGTTTCCCATTTGTCGGTACGGGGATTTTGGGAAGTGATGGAGTCTGATTTGCCGGTGCTTGCTTCACACTCCAATTGCCGGAAAATCGCCCCTCATCCGCGGAATCTGGAAGATGAACAAATCGAGGCGCTGATCCGAAAAGGCGGATTGATCGGGATCACCTTTGTTCCATCGTTTACATATCCTTGTGAAAAGGAAGCCACCATCGATCATCTTTTGTTACATATCGAACATGTCTGCAGTTTGGGAGGCGAACGGAATCTTTGTTTTGGATCGGATTTTGACGGAATCCGTTTGAAAATTAAAAATTTGCACAATTACAGGGATGTGCACCGTTTGAAAGAAGCGCTTTTGCGCCGTTATCCCGAGTCATTGGTGAAGAAATGGGCATGGGAAAATGCCTTTGCTTTTTACTTAAATCATTTACCGTCATAAAGCCGAAAAAAGTTTAGCAAAAATGATCTTTTTTTTACTTAGGTCTTTTTTTGCAACATTAAAAGAAAAATTGAAAAGATAGGGAACTTAAAACGGTTGCTTTTTATACCATACAGGTCTAGAATGATACATGAAAATGCTATCACTCGGCACAAAGTTGGCTTTATTCCTTTCTTTGTGAAGAGTCGATATCTTTCATAGTTATTTTAATATTGTGTAGTGTTTGGCAGTATTAAAGGAGATGAGTTCATTGGTTAAGCAGCTTTCGTGGAAAGTGGGCGGACAACAAGGGGAAGGTATTGACAGTGCAGGAGAGATTTTGTCAACAGCTTTAAATCGAAAAGGGTATTATTTATACGGGTACAGACATTTTTCTTCACGAATTAAAGGTGGTCACTCCAACACCAAGATTCGTATCAGCATAAACCCAATCCGCTCCATTTCCGACGAGCTGGATATACTTGTCGCATTTGACCAAGAATCCATTGACTTGAATGCTCATGAATTGGTTGTGGGCGGGGTCATCTTGGCCGATGCCAAGTTTAATCCAACCGTTCCGGAAGGAGTAAACGCAAACCTTCTTGCGATTCCGTTTACCAAGATTGCCGAAGAAATCGGAATGTCCCAAATGAAAAATATGGTGGCCGTCGGGGCTTCGGCTGCTTTGTTGGGCATTCCGGCGGATGCTTTTAAAGAAGTGATTGAAGAAAGGTTCGCACGGAAAGGCCAAAAAGTGGTAGATAGGAATATGGAAGCGATTACAAGAGGGTTCGAGCATGTCGCAGGCGAACTTGGTGATGGAATAACAAGATTTCGCTTGGAACCTTCTGACGGGAAAAAACGGTTATATATGATTGGAAATGACGCCATTGCACTGGGGGCCATTGCGGCGGGAGCCCGGTTGATGGCTGCCTATCCGATTACGCCGTCTTCAGAGATCATGGAGTATTTGATCAAAAAACTGCCGAAATTCGGCGGTTCGGTTGTTCAAACGGAAGATGAGCTGGCGGCAATCACCATGGTGATCGGGGCAAACTATGGTGGTGTTCGCGCTCTCACGGCTTCGGCAGGGCCGGGATTGTCACTGATGACCGAAGCGATTGGTCTGGCCGGGATGACCGAAACGCCAGCGGTGATCGTAAACACGCAGCGTGGCGGACCCAGTACCGGTCTTCCGACCAAACAGGAACAAAGCGACTTATTGTCCATGTTGTTCAGCACACACGGTGAAATCCCGAAAATCGTCATTGCTCCGAGCACAGCCGAAGAATGCTTCTACGATACCATTCAGGCGTTCAATCTGGCGGAGCAGTATCAATGCCCGGTGATCATCCTGTCGGATTTGGCGATGTCGCTCGGGAAACAAACCGTTGAACCGCTCGAATATGACCGGATTGAAATTAAACGCGGAAAACTGGTTCCCTGGGATGAAGAGCTTCCGGAATTGGAGCCTTCCCAATTATTTTTGCGTTATGAACTGACTGAGGATGGCATTTCCAGAAGGGTTCTTCCAGGACAGAAAAACGGGTTGCACCATGTGACCGGAGTGGAGCATGATGAAACCGGACGTCCGTCGGAAAAACCGTTAAACCGCAAAAAAATGATGGAAAAACGGCTCATGAAACTGAAAAACGGCATCGATTTTGACACCCCGGTTTATCTGGATGCCCCGCACGATGATGCTGATTTGTTGATTATCGGATTTAACTCGACCCGCGGCACGATTTCCGAAGCGAAAGAGCGCGCAGAAGCAGAAGGCTTGAAAATCAACCATGCACACATTCGTCAATTGTTGCCGTTCCCGACGGAAATCATCCGGGAGCAAATGAACAGAGCGAAAAAAGTAATGGTTGTTGAAAACAATGCTACCGGACAATTAACCAATGTCATCAAAATGTATGTAGGAATGGCCGAAAAACTGGTTCACTTTGGAAAATATGACGGAAACCCATTCCTGCCTTCTGAAATTTATCATCAATGTAAGGAGCTGTTGGTCCATGGCCACGTTTAAAGATTTTCGCAATAAAGTAAAACCCAACTGGTGTCCCGGTTGCGGTGACTTTTCCGTGTTGGCCGCCATGCAGCGTGCTTTCGCCAATACCGGTTTGGAGCCGCATGAAGTAGCCGTTGTTTCAGGGATCGGTTGTTCCGGACGGATCTCCGGATACATTAATGCGTACGGATTTCACGGTGTCCATGGCCGGGCACTGCCGATTGCACAAGGGTTGAAACTGGCAAACCGCGATTTAACGGTGGTTGCGGCCGGCGGGGATGGTGACGGTTTTGCCATCGGGATGTCGCACACCATCCATGCCATTCGCCGGAATGTGGATATCACCTATATTGTCATGGATAACCAGGTTTACGGGTTAACCAAAGGCCAAACCTCTCCGCGAAGCGAAAAAGGATTCAAAACGAAAAGCACTCCCCAAGGCGCCATTGAATCACCCATTCATCCGATGGAAATGGCGTTGACGGCAGGAGCCGGCTTTGTGGCTCAATCGGTTTCCAGCGACCTGAAACAATTAACCCGTGTGATCGAAGAAGGGATCAAGCATAAAGGATTTTCCTTCATCAATGTTTACAGCCCGTGTGTGACGTACAACAAAATCAACACGTATGACTTTTTCAAACAAAATCTGGTCAGCTTGGATGATGATCCGGATTATGATCCATCCGACCGCCAACTGGCCATGCAAAAACTGATGGAACATCAGGGATTGGTCACGGGAATCATCTACCAAAACAAAGAGCAACCCTCCTATGAATCCGTGATCAAAGGCTTTAAAGAAGAACCGTTGGCAAAACAAGACCTGAAAATTTCCGAACAAGAATTCGAAGAATTGGTTGCCGAATTTGCATAAAGAAAAAAAGCTGTGCAGACTAAGGTCTGTACAGCTTTTTTTGTGGAATGGATGAAAAATTTGTTGTGATCATGGAATGCGAAGGAGGATGCCAGATGAGATGGACAGTGCTTGGTTGCCATTCTCCCTATCCGGCACCGGGGGGAGGGACGCCCGGTTATCTGTTGGAGGCGGAAGGGAAAAAAATTCTGATTGATTGCGGTAGCGGAACACTGGCCCGGCTGGCCGGACGGGTCGCCGTCGAAGCGTTGGATGCCGTTTTGTTGTCGCATTTGCATCACGACCATCTGGTTGACTTTTTTGTCTTGCAGTACGCGGTCATGACAGCCCGAAAACAAGGGAAAAGGAAACACCCCCTTGCGGTCTGGTCACCGGAGAAACCGGCCGGTTGGTTTGAAAAGCTGCGTTACAAAACAGAGATTGAGCGAAGCGGGATCCGGGAAGGGATGAAAATTCATTTGGGCGGTCGGCTGACCGTGCATTTTTTCCGCACTGATCATGCCGTTCCTTGTTTTGCCATGCGGATCCATGACGGTCAACACACCATCTTGTACGGGGCAGACAGTGGCCCGGGGACAGATTGGGAAAAGATGGGAGAAAGCCCCGATCTGTTTGTTTGTGAAGCAAGCTTTTTACATAAAGATTTGCCGGATCAGCCAACAGGGCATCTTTCGGCCAGACAAGCCGGGCTCGCTGCCGCCCGTCTCAAGGCCAAGCGGTTGATCTTGACCCATTTGTATCCCGGGTATGATCCGGATCAGCTGAAAGAGGAAGCCATGGCGGTTTTTGACGGTGTTTGCCAGACCGCTTATTCCGGCATGACGATCGATTTGTAGCTTTTGTTTGGGCGGTGCATCCATTATCATGGAGAGACAAGCACAGTTTTGAATCAACCGATGGAAAGAGGGGAGAGCGGTTGCAGAAACTGAAGGAGTATATTGTCAAAGAAGGATTGGTGTTGTCTGACGACATTTTAAAAGTGGATGCATTTTTGAATCATCAAATCAATCCTTTTTTGATCCGGGAAATCGGGGAAGAGTTTGCCAGGCGTTTCCAAGATGCATCCGTCACCAAAATTTTAACCATCGAGTCGTCGGGCATTGCGCCAGCGGTCATGACCGGATTGGCATTGAACGTTCCCGTGGTTTTCGCCCGGAAGAAAAAGTCACTGACACTGAAGGATTCGTATTATGAAGCCAAAGTTTATTCATACACCAAACAAGAGACGACTTCCGTGGTGGTGTCGAAAAAGTTCTTAACCCCGGAGGACCGGGTGTTGGTGATTGATGACTTTCTGGCCAATGGACAAGCGGCGGAAGGTTTGATTCAAGTGATCCGCATGGCAGGGGCCCGGTTGACCGGATTGGGGGCGGTGATTGAAAAATCTTTTCAGCCTGGCGGATCCAATCTTCGTAAGCAGGGAATCCGTGTGGAATCGCTGGTGAAAATCGTATCCTTGGCCGATGGGAAAGTTCATTTCGAAGAAAACTGAGGCGCAAGCCGGATTTCCTTTTCACAGAAGGGAGATCCGGCTTGATTGTTTGTTTATTCAAATAAACAAGTTTGCAGCACAAACAATTTGCAAAAATTCACTTTCCCCGGCTGGGAAATTTGCAACAACATGTTATAATGGGGGAGAATCATCCGAGGATCTTTATTGAACACATGTCATTCATCGTGTATAATAAAAAAATTGCAGTATTCGTGTTCAGCCATCGAAATCATGGATTCATTCATTATAGAAGCAATCTCACCAGAAAGGGTGAATGAAATGGAACGAAAAGAGAAAGATTACAGCCAATATTTTGTTGCACCCGATCTGAAAGCCGCCAAAAGACGGGGGAAGTCGGGTGTGGAAGTGATTCAATTTGATCAGATCCCCGATAACATGCGTGGTGTCGGCGCGGGGAAGAAATATTTGATCCAAACTTACGGATGCCAAATGAATGTGCATGACAGCGAAACGATCGCCGGGATTCTGGAACAAATGGGCTATGAACGGACAGACCGGGAAGATCAAGCGGACATTATTTTGCTGAATACGTGTGCCATTCGCGAAAATGCGGAAGACAAAGTGTTTGGCGAACTGGGACGCCTCAAACACCTGAAGTTGGAAAACCCGGATTTGATCCTCGGGGTATGCGGTTGCATGTCCCAGGAAGAAGTGGTTGTCAACCGGATCTTAAAAAGTTATCAGCATGTGGATTTGATCTTTGGCACACACAATATCCACCGCTTGCCGGTCTTGTTGCAAAACGCCTTGTTCAGCAAGGAAATGGTCGTGGAAGTATGGTCCAAAGAGGGCGATGTGGTTGAAAACATGCCCAAGAAGCGTGAAAACGGACTGCGTGCCTGGGTCAACATTATGTACGGATGTGACAAATTCTGCACGTACTGTATTGTTCCTTATACACGGGGGAAAGAACGCAGCCGCCGTCCCGAAGACGTGTTGAATGAGATTCGCGAATTGGCGCGCAAAGGCTATCAGGAAGTGACTTTGCTCGGACAAAACGTGAATGCTTACGGAAAAGATTTCACTGATATCAATTACCGGTTTGGTGACTTGATGGATGATGTCCGCAAAATCGGCATTCCGCGTGTCCGGTTTACGACAAGCCACCCTCGTGATTTTGATGACCATCTGATCGAGGTTCTGGCCAAGCGCGGAAATCTGGTCGAGCACATTCATCTGCCGGTTCAATCCGGAAGCTCGCAAATTTTGAAATTGATGGCACGCAAATATACCAGGGAGTCTTATCTCGAATTGGTCCGCAAAATCAAAAAAGCCATCCCCGATGTGGTGTTGACCACCGACATTATCGTGGGCTTCCCCGGAGAAACGGAAGAACAATTTGAAGAAACGCTGTCCCTTGTCCGGGAAGTGGAGTTTGATTCGGCGTTTACGTTTATTTACTCTCCGCGTGAGGGAACACCGGCCGCCAAAATGAAAGATGACGTGCCGATGGAAGTGAAAAAAGAACGCTTGCAACGTTTGAACGATCTGCAAAACGAAATCAGCCGCCGGAAAAACGAAGCGCTCCGCGGCCAGGTGGTGGAAGTTCTGGTGGAAGGCACAAGTAAGAAAAATCCGGATGTTTTGTCGGGGCGGACCCGTACCAACAAGCTGGTGAATTTCACGGGACCGAAACATCTGATCGGGAAATTTGCCCATGTCCGGATCGATGAACCGCAGACCTGGACGTTAAAAGGAGTTTGGGTGGAAGAGGAACCTCTGACGAAAGTGGGAGGATAAAATGAACACCTCATTTGAAAACCATCCCGTGTTGGTGCAAGCCCGGCAGTTTGCGGACTTGATTTTAAAAAGCGAAGAAATCCAACGGTTTCGTGCCGCAGAAGCGCAGGTGAAAAAAAGCAAGACCGTCCAGAATTATATTGACACCATCAAGCGAAAGCAAAAAGAATTGGTCCATGCCAAGCATTATCAGAAAACCAAATATGCCCGCATCTTGGAAAAAGAACTGGAACAGTTGAATCAGGAGCTGGAAAACCTCCCCATCGTCCGGGAGTATCAGCAGACGCAAGTGGGAGTGAATGATCTTTTGCAAACCATCCAGCAAGTGATTGGCACCACCGTTTCCAAAAAAGTGTCCGTTGAAACCGGTGGTGAAATCCGGCAGGGATGTGGAAGCGGCGGGCCTTGTGGCTGTTCGCGGTAAAAAAAATTTTCCCCCGGGATGATTTCCCGGGGGTTTTTTTGCACCCTAGACAGTTGCCCTGCATACACTTGTTATTGAATGATGCTTGGAGGAGGGAAGTATGGTGTCATATCCAGATAGAGCCATGGAATACCGACAAATTATCACCAAGGCTGTATGCGGAAAAGGACGCAGATTCTTACAGTCCACGCACACAGTGAAGCCGCCGGAAAATATCCATACGATTTTGGGGGCATGGGTGATTAATCATCAGTACGAATGCACAAAAGTAGGGGAAGCCGTGGAAGTCAGCGGCAAGTACGATGTGAACATCTGGTATTCCACCAAAGGGAACACCAAAACCGATGTGATAAAAGAAACCGTTTATTACACCGAGCAAGTCCCGCTGAGCTATTATGACCGCAACACCCGTGATTCCACCGTTACCGTCAGCGCCACGGTGACGCAGGCTCCCAACTGTGTGGAAGCATCCATCGCTTCGCACACGGATGGAATCGCTGACGGCATTGTCGTCCGGGTTGAAAAAGAATTTGCAGTTGAAATGGTGGGACAAACGAAGATATGTGTACCGGTCTATCCGTTAGAATATGCAGAAACTGATGATAAAGATTTGGCGGGAAGCTATGAAGAACATGTGGATGAAGATTCTTTTGATGAACTGGATCCGGATTTGATCATCGATGACCTGGAAGATTAATCAACGGATATTCCTGCTGATACCGGGAACTGCTGGCACCCAGTCAGCAGTTTATTTTTGTGTTTGGATCCGAAAAACAACATTTAACCAATTGAGAAGCCAAGACATAACATAGATCATAATGCTCTTGACAGAAAAAGGGGATGCACAGAAAGGGGAAAGGTTATGGGAGCCGTCACCCTTCCATATATGGATGTGAACAATCAGCAATCCATCAGAAATCTTTTGATTGAACAACAAGGAAGACTTGCCTCAACCATTCATCTGGAAAAGAGCGGATCGGTGGCCGTGTCTGAGCCGGTTTTGATATTAAATGATGAAAGATATGTCCAAAGGACAAAAAATCCTTCGACTTGCCACCGGATCTTGCGGATGCACGGAATTCCCGTGCATTCCCATCATCAGCCGGTCTTGCGGGAGTACATGGTCGCCGTTTTCCAAACCAACGTGCTGGCGGTTTATTGTTCCAATCAACAAGGGGCCTGGTTGGCGGAGCCGAAGAGGAAACGGAAAAACAGTTTCCGGCGGGTCTCTTTGCAGGATCCGTCGCGGGAAGTGAGGAAAATCAAAGAATGGGCCGTCCGGGCTTTGTATGCGTTGGGGTTGGATTACGGACTGGTGCGCCTGGCCGTGGGGCCCAACCGGAAATATTTTGTCCGGCAGGTGGTTTGTGATCCCAAGTTAAACAAAGAATTGAAACAAAGCTTTGTGAAAGCCGTACAAGAATATGTGAAAGAGTGTGTAAATCTTCCGGCCATATCCTGGAACCAGGTGGTGCTGGGAGCCGATCCGGAGTTTATCATGGAAGGAAGGTCCGGGGGATTATTGATTGCATCCCGGTATTTCCCGGTGAAAGGGAGGGTGGGGTGCGATGCGATCTGGATGAACCAAAACCGTTCCTTAAAGCCGCTGGTGGAGATCCGGCCGGAGCCGACTTCAGATCCGCGCGCACTGGCTATCAACATTTTTAAAGGGCTGTTGTACGCAGCCAAAAAAACAGGACGCGCACCGGCAAAATGGCTGGCCGGCGCATTGCCGCGCCATGCTTTCCCGTTGGGAGGGCATATCCACTTCAGCGGTGTTCAACCAAACTTTAAATTGTTGCGGGCTTTGGACAACTATTTGGCGTTATTGTTGGCGATCGTGGAAGATCCGCAGGGGATCGGGCGCCGCCCCAAGTACGGGTTTTTGGGGGATTTCCGGTATCAGGACCACGGCGGGTTTGAATACCGGACGTTACCCAGTTGGCTGATTTCCCCCACCCTGACCAAAGGGGTTTTTGTCGTGGCGAAGTTGATTGCCATCCACTACCGGTATTTGAATTATTATCCGCTGGACGAGGAAGAAGTCCAAGAAGCGTATTATCAGGGGGATAAAGAGGTGCTGGCCGAGTGGTTGCCCGTGTTGTGGAGCGAATTGAAGAAATGCCCTTATTACGTACGTAATAAGGAATATCTGGATAAATTCTACAGATACCTGACTTCGGGATCCACCTGGAACGAATCGCAAGATATCCGAAAAGTGTGGAAATTGCCGCCCTACCACAAGAAAAAATAATGGAAAAGTGGGACGGTGCCCTGATTCATGTTAAAATATTGCAGTGAAAAATATTGTAACGGAGGCAGAGAACTTTGGCAAAATATACTCCGATGATTCAGCAATACTTGTCGATCAAGGCACAATATCCGGATGCTTTCTTATTTTTTCGTTTAGGCGATTTTTACGAGATGTTTGTGCGCCCATAAGGACTTATAGGGAATCTGCCCTTGGCAAGGCAGTGGGTGAGGGACGCGGCAAACACCCATCATCGACCAACTGACCCGGAGGGGAAACCTGAAGGGGAGTGTAGCATGTTGGTAAAGTCACGAGTCACGAAGCTGCCATCGTGCGACTGAGTGGCTAGATGAAAAGTTGTGAATGAGGATGAAAGCTGGATTGCTTGAATGACAGCCCGAGCCGGTTGATCGTAGCCCATGGCGGAAGGCAGCTGTATACGCCATGCAGCCGTGATGATTCGCAGAAAGACATGGCGGTCATCGGTGCGTCCTGCGGCTGGGCAGCCTCTGTCAGAGGAAAAGGGCGAACGTCACATCCGACATCACAACGTGCCTGTCTCTATAAGTCTAAATGGGGATCACCTGAGTCGGAATGCCTGCCTGTCGGGCTATGGCCATCAGGGCCTGAATATCCGATATGGTGACGGAGCCCCCGTAGTAGTCTGAGCCGGGGAAAGCCCGGTACACGGCGAAGGGGGGCAGCTTGCTCGGGTTTTATACGACAAAGGAAGAAGCGTGAGGCTTTATGAGAAATCCTGAGTACGTATTAAACAGTCTGGCCGCAAAGTCCGGCGATTCAACCTATTTGTTCCAAAGGATTTACCGGAATTTGTACAACCCGCGGTTTTATCAAAAGGCATACCAGGAACTGATCCGCCGGTTCCCTCAGGCAAGACACCGGAAACTCCTTCCCGGACAGCTGGAAGCCTTGATAAAGGAATTGAAAAACGAAACCTATCAGCCGGCACCCTTTCCCGGCGCCGGGAAGACGGAACCGCTCCGGGATTGCCTGGTGGCATGGATTGTCCGCATGCTACTCGAGGCGATCTACGAGGGTTCTTTTTCGGACTTGTCCCATGGTTACCGTTCTCACCGAAGCTGCCATACCGCTTTGTTGCAAGTAAAGAAAAATTTTTCCGGTGTCAAATGGTTGCTGCACGGAAGCCTGCATTCTTTTTTTCCTTCCATTTCCTTTGAAGTGCTGCGTTCCCTTCTCAGAAAAAGGATTGAGGATGAAAAGTTCATCCGGCTCATCAACAAGTTTTTGCGGGCAGGATGGTTTGAGGATTGGCAATTTCACCGCACCTTCAGCGGGGTTCCCGTGGGCGGATGGATCAGCCCGGTTTTGGTCAATATTTATTTCCATGCGTTGGACCGTCACGTGGAAACGCTGATCCGTGAGTTTTCCAAAGGAAAGAAGCGCAGGGTGAATCCGGCTTACGAGAAGCTTCTTGCCCGGATCAAACAGGTGGAACAAAGAAGAAGGGATGCAGAAAACGAAGCGGAAAAAGAGGATTTGAAACGGCTGCAACAACAATGGACAAAGCAGTTGAAACAAATTCCCCGGGAAGATCCGTGGGATCCGGCTTATAAACGGCTCGTGTATACGCGTTATGCCGGGGAGATCTTATTGGGGGTGACCGGTTCCAAGAAGGAATCCTCCGCCATCGGGAATGAGATTGTCCGGTTTTTGCAACAGGAATTGAACCTTCCTTTTTCCCGCGAAGCACTCGATTTAAAACATGCCAAAAAACATGTGCGGTTTCTCGGATACGACATCACCGTCAAAGAGCAGTGCAAACTGCTTCTTCCCAAAGAGGTCCGGATCAAAAGGCTGTATCAATTCGGGGCGGTGAAAGAACAAAACGGCAAGCTGAAGCCGGTACATAAGAAGGAACTGGTTCATCTTTCCGATGCAAAGATCCTGCACGTTTATAACCGGGAGATCCGGCGCATGTACCGTTATTACCAATTGGCGGAGAATGTCAGCACTTTGTCGCGGTATGCCCATTTGCTGAAATTCAGCATGTATAAAACGTTGGCCATGAAATACAGGTGCTCCGTGCACCAACTTTTGAAGAAGTACATGCATGCGGGGGTCTTTCGGGTACCGGTTGAAACCGGAGACGGGGAAAAAGCGTTTGCCACCTTCCATGACGAAGGGTTTCAATGCAAGGACGATCCCGTCTGCCATGGCGATGTCGACCGGATGGACGGATCCGAACCGCCGGACCAAGGCCGGATTTGAGCAAGCGGAGAGCCGTATACGCCGAGAGGTGTACGTACGGTTCGGAGAGGGGTTCAGAGAAACCTGCCGTCAGAAGGCGGCAAGGCGCTTTGTTCCTACTCTACTTCGAAGATGCCGAAAAAGCAGCCGAAGAGCTCGAGATTACATTGACCAGCCGGGATGGCGGCAGTGAACGCATTCCCATGTGCGGGGTTCCTTATCATTCGGCTCACACCTATGTGGAAAAACTGATTGATCAGGGATATAAAGTCGCCATCTGTGAGCAGGTGGAAGATCCTTCCGCTGCCAAAGGGGTGGTCAAGCGGGAAGTGGTTCGCGTGATCACGCCCGGGACCATCATGGAAGAAAACATGCTGGTTGACCAGGAAAACAATTTCTTGGTGACACTGACCGGAAGCGCGAATCAAATGGCATTGGCAGCAGTGGATCTGTCCACGGGAGAGTGCCACATCACGGAGATGGGCGGTTCGCTGGACGGAATTTTGGATGAAATTTCTTCCTATCAGCCGAAGGAAATCGTGTTGGATGTATCCCTGGCAGAGCAAGCGGCGGTGAAAGAACAAATTGAAACCCGCTTAAAATGTTTGATCACGCCGCATGACCTGGATGCCGGTTCCGAAAAGAAATTGTCCGAAGAGTTGCCGGCGCAGTTTCCGCAATATCCCGAGTTGTGCGATACCCCGTTTTTGCGAAAAGTGGTCGCTTTGTTATTCTCTTATCTGAAACAAACACAAAAGCGGGCTTTGCATCATTTGCAGCGGTTGCACCGGTATGACGCCAAGCAGTATATGATGTTGGATGAAGCGGCGAGAAGAAACCTGGAATTGACGGCAACGCTTGGCGAAGGAAAGAAAAAAGGTTCGCTTTTGTGGCTGTTGGATCAAACGGCCACCGCAATGGGAAGCCGTTTGTTGAAAAAGTGGCTGGACAAGCCGCTTCTGTCACTGGAAGAGATCACCCGGCGCCAAAATATGGTGGAAGCATTGCTTTCTGATTTTTTGTTGCTGGATGAAGTGCGGGACCGGATGAAGCAGGTTTATGATTTGGAACGGCTGGCAGCGCGCATTTCTTACGGATCGGCGAATGCGCGGGATTTAAACAGCGTGAAAAGATCGCTTTCCATCATTCCTGAACTGAAAGAAAAATTGTTGCAATCCGACTCCCGGCCGCTGAAGGAATTGGCGGAAAAAATGGATGAGTTGACGGATGTCAAAAACCTCATCGACGAAGCGTTGGTGGAAGAAGCACCGGTTTCCGTCAAGGAAGGCGGCATCATCCGCGAAGGCTTCCATGAAAAATTGGATCAATTGCGGAAGATCCAGAAAGACGGGAAAAGCTGGATTGCCGAGCTGGAGCAAAAAGAAAGAGACCTGACGGGAATCAAGTCGTTAAAAATCCGTTATAACCGGGTGTTCGGCTATTATATCGAGGTCACCAAGTCCAATCTGCATCTGGTTCCCAAAGACCGGTATCACCGCAAGCAAACGCTCGCCAATTCGGAACGGTATATCACGCCGGAATTAAAAGAACGGGAACAGCTCATCTTAAATGCCTCGGAACGATCCGTGGAACTGGAATATGAACTGTTTACAAAAGTCCGGGATCAGGTGGCGGCCCAAGTTCAACGTTTGCAATCGCTGGCCGGGCGGGTGGCCGAGTTGGATGTTTTGCACGCCTTTGCGCTGATTGCCCAAAAGTATCAGTATGTCCGTCCGAAAGTGCATACGGGCAGTCAGCTGAAAATCAAAGCAGGCCGCCATCCGGTCGTCGAAGCCGTGAACCATACGGGGGAATTTGTTGCCAATGATGCGGAGTTGGACCAGGAAAACCGCCAGGTCCTGTTGGTGACGGGACCGAACATGGCCGGAAAAAGCACATACATGAGACAAGTGGCTTTGATTGTGATCTTAAGCCAGATCGGAAGTTTCGTTCCGGCGGAAGAAGCGGAAATTTCCATAGTGGACCGCGTGTTTACCCGGATCGGGGCGGCAGATGATTTGACCGGCGGGCGGAGCACGTTTATGGTGGAGATGTCTGAAACCTGCCATGCCCTGAAGGAGGCCACCCGGCGGAGCTTGATCCTCTTGGACGAAGTGGGCCGGGGGACATCCACTTATGACGGAATGGCGCTCGCGCATGCCATCGTGGAATACATTCATGATCATGTGGGGGCCAAGACATTGTTTTCCACCCATTATCATGAGTTGACAAAGCTGGAAGAATCGTTGTCCCGGCTGAAAAATGTGCATGCCCAATGCATCGAGCGGAACGGAAAGGTGGTCTTTTTGCACCGGATTGTCCCGGGAGGGGCGGACCGCAGTTACGGGATTCAGGTGGCCGAGCTGGCCGGGCTGCCAAAAGAAGTGATCACAAGAGCCAAGCAGCTGTTGGCCGAATTGGAAAACGGCACCCCCGGAGCTTCAAACACGGGTGTTTCCCCGGATTCGTCGGGGCAGTTGTCCTTGTTCGATCCGTTGGAAATTCAGCCGGCAGCCCGGGAGACAGCCGCTTCGTCTTTGACCCCCGAAGAACAAGAAATTTTGGAGGCCGTCCGCAAGTGGGACTTAATGAATAAGACTCCGTTTGAATGCATGCAGTTTTTGCATGAGATCAAACAAAAATTAAATTAATCAACGCGGAAAAAGGAGGGGAGTGGATCGTGGGCATCATTCAAGTGCTGGATGATCATTTGACGAACCAAATCGCCGCGGGAGAAGTGGTGGAAAGGCCGGCATCGGTTGTCAAAGAGTTGGTGGAAAACTCCATCGATGCCGGCGCCACCCGGGTGCAGGTCATGATAGAAGAAGGCGGGATTTCGTTTATTCAGGTGTCGGATAATGGTTCGGGCATGGACCGGGAAGATGCCGTGTTGGCCTTTTCCCGCCATGCCACCAGCAAAATCAAACGGGAACGGGATCTGTATTCCATCCGGACGCTCGGTTTTCGGGGAGAAGCTTTGCCGAGCATCGCTTCAGTTGCCAGAGTGGAAATGGTGACCACGCAGGATCCTTCACAGCTGGCGACCAAAGTGAAAATCGCCGGGGGCGACATTGAAGCGGTGGAGGAAACCTCCCGTTCCAAGGGAACCGATGTGATTGTCCGGGATTTGTTTTATAACACTCCCGCCCGTTTAAAATATTTGAAAACGGTCAATACCGAAGTCAGCCACGTTGCCGATGTGTTGGGAAGGTTGGCCTTTGCCCATCCGGAAATTTCGTTCTCCCTGACCCACAACCGGAGGAAGTTGTTTCAGACCGCGGGAGACGGAAATTTGAAGCATGTACTCCTTTCCATTTACGGGAAACAGGTGGCCGGTCAGGCAGTTTCGATCGAAGGAAGCGATATGGACTTCCGGGTTTACGGATGGATCACCAAACCGGAAATTACCCGTTCCAACCGGTCTTATTTGACCATCATCTTAAACGGGCGCTATGTGCGTTCCCTGCCGATCACCCAAGCCATTTTGCGTGCTTTCGGCACCTTGTTGCCGACGGGAAGGTTCCCGGTCGGGGTTTTGCATTTGGAGATGGATGCGCAGCTGTTGGATGTCAATGTCCACCCTTCCAAGTTGGAAGCAAGACTCAGCAAGGAAAAAGAATGTTGCCGGCTGGTTGAAGAAACGGTGCGGCAAGCCTTGCAAAAAGAGCGGTTGGTTGCGACGCCCAAAGCGGAATCAGCGGTGAAAAAACCGGAGTATAAGCAGGAAACGTTGCGGTGGAACCAAGGGAAAAGACCTGCCGTGAATCCCTATCCGTCCGACCGGCCCGATTCGTCATGGCAACTGCGTGAAAGCCCGGTTGCGCCGGTCAAGAAAGAAGAGCCGGCCAAGAAAGAGGAAGCGAAGGAAACAAATCCGGCGCCGGTCTTTCCGGATCCCTCCCCGTCCCAAAGCGAACCGGAACCCAAAGAGTCGGGATATCAATCCTCCTTGAGTGCGTGGTCGGAGCAGAATCCGACCCGGGAAGAAGCAAAGGAAAAGACACCCATTCCCGCTCCGGCGGTTTTGGAAGAAGAAACGGAGGCGGAGGAGGCGGAAGCAAACGGGGAAGATCGGTTGCCGCCCATGACCCCGTTGGCGCAGGTCCACGGCACTTATATCGTGGCGCAATCGGAAGACGGATTTTTTTTGCTGGATCAACACGCGGCACATGAGCGCATTTATTACGAGATTTATTCCAAAAAGCTGGGGGAAGCAAATCATCACCAGTATTCCCTTTTGATTCCCATGACGATCGAGTGCACGCCGGCCGAAGCCGAAATATTAAACATGCATCTGGATTATCTGAATCAGTGGGGCCTGGAAATGGAGCCTTTTGGCGGAACCACGTTTGTGATCCGCGCTTATCCCGCGTGGTTTCCGAAAGAGGATCCCCAACAATTGATTCATGAGATCATTGATTGGCTGAAAGAACACGGGAAAGTGGAGACTGCTCAACTGAGGGATGCCACCGCCAAAATGATGTCATGCAAAGCGGCGATCAAAGCCAACCGCTATTTGCGCAAAGAAGAGATGGAAGAACTGTTGAACCAGTTGAGCCGCTGTGAAAATCCGTTTACTTGTCCGCACGGACGGCCCATTTTTGTTCATTTTTCAACTTATGAATTGGAAAAAATGTTTAAAAGGGTGATGTAATATTGTTTGTCACAACATCTTTTCACCCGGGAGACCAGGAAACAAACGAAGCAAAAGAATTGGCCCGTGAGTGGAAGGTGCCGTTCGTCCGGCGCGGTCGCCGGTCTCTTCAAGCGCTTTTCGAGCAGACGGCATCAGGTCAGGCGGTCATTGTCAGCAAAGATGGATGGCGCTATGAAGACAAAAAAGGCCACGCCTTCTTTTTTCATCCCAACATGTCCGCCCTTCGCATCAAACATTTGGCTGCCGGGCAGCCGGACAGCATGGTGACGGCGGCGGGACTGAAAGAAGGGGATCATGTCCTGGATTGTACCTTGGGGATGGGGGCGGATTCCATCGTGGCCAGTTATGTGGTCGGGGAAAAAGGCCGGGTTGTGGCGTTGGAGAGTGAGCCGGTCATCGCGGCGATCGCCGGGCACGGCCTGCAAACCTACCGGACCGGGCGCAAAGCTTTGAATGAAGCGATGCGGAGGGTTGAAATCGTTCAGGCCCGTTATCAAACCTATTTGAAACAATTGGAGGATCAATCCTTTGATGTGGTGATGTTTGACCCGATGTTCCGGGAAACGGTGAAACAGTCGTCAGCCATGCAAATGTTAAAGCCCCTGGCCAACCCGGAACCTTTGGACCCGGAGTCGGTGCAAGAAGCCGTGCGGGTGGCCAGGAGGGCTGTTTTGTTGAAAGAACGGCCGAAAAGCGGGGAGTTTGAACGCCTGGGCTTTACGATTGTAAAAGCCTCATCCAATTATGCTTGGGGTGTGATCCGGAAAGGAGGGCACCGGTGAAAGAAAAGCTTGTTGTCATTGTCGGACCGACGGCGGTCGGAAAAACCGGTTTGAGCGTCCGGCTGGCCAAACGGTTTCATGGCGAAGTTATTTCCGGAGATTCCATGCAGGTTTACCGGGGAATGGACATCGGGACGGCCAAAATCATGCCGGAGGAGATGGAGGGGGTTCCTCATCATCTCATTGACATTCTTCCTCCGGATCGAAATTTCTCGGTTCAGGAATATCAACAGCTGGCCCGGGAAATAATCACCGGGATCAACCGGCGCGGGCATCTGCCCATCCTGGTGGGTGGGACCGGTTTGTACATCGAAGCGGTGGTCCATGATTACCTGATGCCCCATGTCAAAGAGGACCCCATGCTTCGCGAAGAACTGCATGCGTTTGCCCGGCGGGAAGGCAATGAAGCGTTGCACCGGCGGTTGGAAGAAGTGGACCCGGTCCAGGCCAAAAAATTGCATCCCAATGATCTCCGACGTATGATTCGGGCTTTGGAAGTTTATCATGTTACTGGAAAGCCATTTTCCGAGCTGAAAGGAAAAGGAACCTCCCCTTACGACGTGCTGTGGATCGGTCTCACCATGCCGCGGGAACAATTGTACGAGCGGATTAACCGGCGGGTGGACGAGATGATCCAAAAAGGCCTGGTGGAGGAAGTGAAAAAACTGTGGGAGCAAGGATACGGGCTTCATTTGACTTCCATGCAGGCAATCGGGTATAAAGAGATTGTAAGTTATTTGAAAAACGAAATCACGTTGGACGAAGCGATTCATCTCATCAAGCGAGGATCGCGGAAATACGCGAAACGACAGCTCTCCTGGTTTCGGCGTTTAAAAGAAATCCATTGGTTTGACGTGACAAATTCCCAATCTTTTCGAGAAATTGAAGAACTGGTGGCAGGAAAGTTTCCTTTGGCCAGAGAATAGAGTACAATAACGTTAAATGTAAATACATAGGAGGTACGGGTTTTGAAACAAACAATCAATATTCAAGATACATTCCTCAACCAAATCCGTAAAGAATCAGTACCAGTTACCATTTATTTGGTGAACGGGTTTCAATTGCGCGGTGTGATCCGCGGCTTTGACAACTTCACCATTGTGATTGACAGTGACGGCAAGCAACAAATGGTATATAAGCATGCGATCTCCACGTTCACCCCTGCACGTCCCGTTTCTTTGATGCCCGCCAGTGAAGAAAGAGAAAGCTGAGTTGTTCGTTTCACTTGTTTTGCTGCTGACCGGACCGGCCGGCAGCTTTTTTTATTGCCACGGTTTTTGATATCGGCTGTCAAGGGGGCCGGGCGGTACCTGCCATCAATCCCGATGCCGTGTTTTCCACGATTTTTCACCAAAAAATGGGCGGATGCGTATACTGGGATCAGCGATTAAGGACGAAGAGGTGAAACAATGAGCAGAAGGGTGATGACAGTAAACGCCAAGCATCAGATTCATGTGGTTTTTGACCATCCGGAAAGAAAACACACGCTTTTGTCGCGGACGGAGCCGTTGAAGCCGGCTTGTCCGGCCGGTGAACCGGGGCCTTTGCAGGAGTGCTTTGACCAATTGGACCGGCTGGTGGGGCTGAATAAAATCAAGGAGTTTATCAAAGAGATTTATGCATGGCTGGAGATCGGAAAACAGAGGAGAGCGGCCGGTTTAAGCGCCGAACAACAAGTGTTGCACATGATTTTTTCCGGGAGTCCGGGAACGGGAAAAACCACGGTTGCACGGATTTTGAGCCGGTTATTAAAAGAAATGGGCGTGCTGTCCAAAGGGCATTTGATCGAAGTGGAACGGGCGGATTTGGTGGGAGAGTATATCGGCCATACGGCGCAAAAAACAAGAGAACATGTGCGAAGGGCGTTGGGCGGTGTTTTGTTTATTGACGAAGCTTATTCGCTCGCCCGGGGAGGGGAAAAAGATTTCGGCAAAGAAGCTGTTGATACGATGGTCAAATCGATGGAAGACTATAAAAATGATTTCATTTTGATTTTGGCGGGGTATCCCAATGAAATGGACGCATTTTTGCGTTTGAATCCCGGTCTTCCTTCCCGCTTTCCGATTCATTTGCATTTTCCGGATTTCAAATTGGATGAATTGATGAAGATTGCCGAGCAGATGCTGCAAGAGCGGGAGTATTTCTTATCCCGGCCGGCCAAAGATAAATTGCGAAACCACTTGCAACAACAGCTTCACCTCGCCAAGGACGGTTTTGGAAATGCCCGGTACGTCCGCAATTTGATTGAAAAATCGATCCGGAATCAAGCGGTGCGCCTGATGAAAAAAACGCATGTGACCAGAGAGGAATTGATGACGTTAAGAAGTGAGGATTTGCGGTTTGACGATCTGAAAAACAGTTCATGGTATAATGAAAAAATGCCTCATCAGTATCTGGTGTAAGAAAGGGTTGAGTGCGTATTCAGGAGTTGGAAGGAAAAGAGAAAGCGATTTTGGTGGGGTGCGGCACGAAAAAACAGGAATGGTCCTTGCGCTCCACTTTGGAAGAGTTAAAGAGTCTGGCGGAAACGGCGCAAGCGGTTCCGGTCAGCCAGGTGCTTCAATTCAGGGACCGGATTGACCCGGCTTGGTATATCGGGCGGGGAAAAGCAGAAGAAATCGCCCGCATGGCGGAAGAAAACGAGGCAGACCTGGTGATTTTTGACCAAGAGCTTTCCCCTGCGCAGCTTCGAAACCTGGAAGAGTTGATCCCTTGCAAAGTGATCGACCGCACGCAATTGATTTTGGATATTTTTGCGCAACGGGCCCGGACCAAAGAAGGAAAAATTCAGGTGGAACTGGCCCAGTTGAAATATTTGCTGCCCCGCCTGGCCGGAAAAGGGAAAGCGATGTCCCGTCTGGGCGGCGGCATCGGAACCCGCGGCCCCGGGGAAAAGAAACTGGAAACGGATCGCCGCCACATCCGCCGCCAAATCAGCGTTCTGACCAAACAGCTTGCGGAAATTAAAAAACACCGCAAGTTGCATCAGGAACGCCGGAAAAAGAACGGCATCCCGCAGGTGGCCTTGGTGGGATACACCAATGCCGGAAAATCGACTTTGTTAAATCAACTGACAGGTGCGGGCGTGCTGTCCGAAAACCGGTTGTTTGCCACATTGGATCCGACATCCCGCCAGCTGGTGCTTCCCTCCGGCAAGGAAGTGATCCTGACGGATACCGTCGGGTTTATCCGGCAACTGCCGCACCATTTGATCGCCGCTTTCCGCTCGACGTTGGAACAGGTGAAGGAAGCGGATTTGTTGTTGCATGTGGTGGATGCTTCCCACCCGGAAGCAATGGAGCAGGTGGAGGCCGTGGAGCAGGTCTTGACTGATCTGAATGCCGCGGACATCCCGGTTTTAATGGTCTGGAACAAAGCGGACCGGCTGGAGCGGAGAGTGCCTGAAGGCTGGGATCCGGATCATCTCTTGATCTCTGCTTTCAACGAACAGGATCTGAACCGGTTGAAGGCACGTGTGGAGCAGGCGTTGCAACAAGAGATGATCATCGGTCAGGCGGAAATCCCGGTCATGCGGGGAGACTGGATTTCGCTGTTGCATCATAAAGCGGAAATGATAGAATCGAATACGGACGATTTGATGATGGTTATAAAGTTTCGCCTTTCTCCCGCTGATTTTGATCAGTTGCCCGGGGAGTTGAAAAGCCGGATTCAAATCCAATAAACGAGTAACAGGAATGATGACTGTGTTTGAAACATTGAAACATGGAGCATGGATTGAAAAAAAAGTCCAAACTGCAGAGGAAAAAATTGAACCGGTGCTTAAAAAGATCGGTCAAAATGCCGATTTTATGCAGTGGAAGGTGCTGGAAGCCTTCCGGGAAATGAAAGTGAGTGAAATTCACCTTCATTCTTCAACCGGTTACGGGTATGATGATCTGGGCAGAGAAACGTTCGAAGCGGTATTTGCGCGGGTCTTCGGTGCAGAAAAAGCTTTGGTCCGTCCGAACATCATTTCCGGCACCCATGCCATTGCCGCTTGTTTGTACGGGGTGTTGCGTCCGGGGGACGAGCTGATCTATTTGACGGGCCGTCCTTATGACACGCTGCATCAAGTGATCGGTTCATATCAAGACGGTTCCGGTTCACTCAGGGATTACGGCATTGAATATCGGGAGATCCCGCTGGCAGAAGGACAACGGATTGATTGGGACACCTTTCGTGAAGCGGTCAGCCCGAAAACCAAGATGGTTGCCATCCAGCGATCCCGGGGTTATGCCGACCGTCCGTCTTTTTCCATCCGGGAGATTGAAACGATGATCCGGAAAATCCGGGAAATCTGCCCGCAGGCGGTTGTTTTTGTGGACAATTGTTACGGTGAGTTTGTTGAGTCCAAAGAACCGACTGCAGTGGGAGCGGATCTGATCGCCGGGTCTTTGATCAAAAATCCGGGCGGAGGGATAGCGAAGTCCGGGGGATACATCGCCGGAGCGGAAAAGTGGGTGGAACGAGCCGGATCCCGGCTGGTGGCACCCGGCATCGGAACCGAAGGGGGAGCCACCCACGGCTATATGCACGATTATTATCAAGGATTGTTTTTGGCTCCGCACGTGGTTGCCGAAGCATTGAAAGGAGCCGTTTTTGCCGCGGCATTTTTGGAGGAAGCCGGTTTTCAAACCACGCCGGGATGGGAAGAGCCGCGCACGGATATCATTCAGCAAGTGTATCTGGGAACGCCGGAGTTACTGGTGGCTTTTTGCCAGGGGATTCAATCGGCATCGCCCGTTGATGCGCATATTTTGCCGGTGCCTTCGCCAATGCCCGGCTATGAGGACGAAGTGGTCATGGCGGCCGGAACGTTTGTGCAAGGTGCCAGCATTGAGCTGTCGGCGGATGGGCCCCTCCGTGCACCATACATTGCTTACATGCAGGGAGGACTCACCTATTCGCATGTGAAGATCGGCATGGCCAAAGCCATGGATTTCATGTTGGAAACCGGACAGATAGACGGAACACTGCAGGTGTGAAGGGAGAGCTTGTTATATGGACATGCTTTGGTGGGCAATTATTATTTTGCTCTTTATTCTTGCTTATGTCGGTCTGGTTGCCCCCGCTTTGCCGGATGCCCCGCTGATGATTGCAGGGTTTGCGGTTTATCACTTTTTGATCGATTCCGAACCGTTGGGGTTCGGGTTTTGGATTACCACTTTGATCCTCGCCATCTTGCTGATTCTGGTTGATTATTTTTCCAGCAGTGTGGCGGTGAAAAAATACGGCGGCAACGCGGCTTCCGTCACCGCCGCGATTGTGGGGGTCGTTCTTTTCCCGTTTATCATGGGGCCTGTCGGCGTGATTGTCGGACCTTTTTTGTGTGTGTTTGTACTAGAATTGCTGTTTAAAAAATCTTTTTCCAAAGCACTCCAAATCGCCTATGGAACCTTGGTCGGTTTTTTGGGCGGGATTTTGACAAAGTTGATTGTCATGACCGGATTGATGATCTGGTTTTTGGTGTTGGTGTTTTGATGAAAAATCGTTCTTCCTCCGGGGAGAACGATTTTTTTATACCTGCCTGAAAACCATGTAAGAAAAACTGACATGTATTGACTAAAAAAGCTGACGTGAATAAAATAGGATTATGAGGTAACAATCCCGAGAATGAAGGGAGCGTTTCCCATGGATTTTCGTGATGAAAAAAGACGGAACATGCCGCTTTTTTCGATGGGGATCGTGACGAAACTGACGGAGCTGAGTCCGAGACAAATCCGTTATTACGAGCAACAAGGATTGATCCGTCCCCAGAGAACCAAAGGGAACCAACGATTGTTTTCTTTCAATGATGTTGATCGGTTGTTGCAAATCAAGTCTTATCTGGAAAAAGGGGTCAACATCGCGGGAATCCGGGAACTCTTCAGTCAGTCTGAACGGGTTCAGGAAGCGGAGAAAGAAGCGCGTAAGGCAAGAAAAGAGCTGTCGGAAAAAGAATTGAGACGCCTCTTGAAAAGACAGATCATCGAACCCGGGCGTCCCGGGCGTTTCCTGCTTAATCACGGGGAGCTGAGCCGTTTTTTCCGACATTGAACAATTTCTCAGAAGGGAGAATAAACTGTGGCGAAGCATACCAAAGAAGACATTATGCAAATTGTTGAGAAGGAAAATGTCGCTTACATCCGTCTGATTTTTACCGACTTGCAGGGAACCATTAAAAACGTGGAAATTCCCCGGAGCCAATTGGAAAAAGCATTGGACAACAAAATGATGTTTGACGGTTCCTCCATTGAAGGGTTTGTGCGAATTGAAGAGTCGGATATGCTGCTTTATCCGGATTTGGATTCATTCGTGATTTACCCGTGGGGAAATGATGTGAACGGCAGCAAAGTGGCCGGAATCATGTGTGATATCTACAATCCGGACGGCACGCCTTTTGAAGGGGATCCCCGGGGTATCTTAAAGCGTGTTCTCAAAGAAGCCGAAGAAATGGGATTCACCTCTTTCAACGTGGGAACCGAACCGGAATTTTTCCTGTTTAAAACCGATGAAAACGGAGAGCCCACACTCAATTTGAATGACAAAGGCGGATACTTCGATCTGGCTCCGGTGGATCTCGGGGAAAACTGCCGCCGCGATATCGTGTTGACGCTGGACAAAATGGGCTTTGAAGTCGAAGCTTCCCACCATGAAGTGGCACCCGGGCAGCATGAAATCGACTTCAAATATGCGGATGCGGTGACAACGGCCGACCATATCCAATCATTCAAACTGGTGGTCAAAAACGTGGCACGCCGCTACGGATTGCATGCGACTTTTATGCCCAAGCCGCTTTTTGGCGTCAATGGTTCCGGTATGCACTGCCATATGTCGCTGTTTCGCGGCAAGGAAAATGTCTTTTATGATCCTTCCGATGAATTGGGCCTGAGTGAAACTGCCCGGCATTTCCTGGCGGGGATTTTAAAGCATGCCCGTGCATTTACAGCGATCACCAACCCGATTGTCAACTCTTACAAACGACTGGTTCCGGGTTATGAAGCGCCTTGTTATGTCGCATGGTCGCCGAAAAACCGCAGTCCCTTGGTGCGGATTCCTTCTTCCCGCGGTCTGAGCACCCGCATTGAGGTTCGTTCCCCCGACCCTGCGGCTAATCCTTACCTGGCTTTGGCGGTGATGTTAAAAGCCGGGTTGGACGGAATCAAAAATCAGCTTCCGCTTCCGGAACAAACGGATCGGAACATTTATGTCATGGATGAACAAGAACGGCGTGAAGCCGGAATCGAAGATCTGCCGGCCAGCCTGAAAGAAGCCCTGATCGAATTGCAAAAAGATCCGGTCATGGTGGAAGCATTGGGCGAACACGCGCTTACGCACTTTTTGGAAGCCAAGGAAATTGAATGGGATATGTTCCGGACCAATGTCCATCCTTGGGAACGTGAACAATATATGCATTTGTATTGACCGAATGCCCCCCGTGGTGGAACCCGGGGGCAACCCATTTTTCTTTATTTTCTGAATAGAATGTCTTATAATGAGGGATGTATCCGGTAATGAAGGGAGCGGAACGGTGAACAAAATCAAAAATCTTCTGTTCTTGTCGTTGGCTTTGGCGTTGTGTCTGATCGGGGCACCGGTGGCGGCAAAAGCAGCCGGAAATCAGTCAGGAGTCCTGGCTTGCACTTTTCAAGGGACTTGGCTGGAAGATGCCAATTGCACTTCCAACCGGTCCACGGTGTACACCGTTGGAAACGGTGAGCTTCGCACAGGATACTACAATGGCGTTCAGTATGGATGGGGGAGATTGGAAGCAGGGGATTACGAATTGTTGCACTTCCAAGTGGATTTGGATGGCGACCGGGTTCCGGATGAATTTCAGGCAACCAGTGGCGCCGGAAATTTCACATGGGCCTATCCGGCTTCCGCTAGTTCGGACAGAGCGTTCAGAGTTTGTGTCTACGATGAGGATTATCAGTTGGAAACCCGTTGTACCCCCTGGTGGTGATTTATTCGTTTTTTCAGGCACCTGTTTCACCCGCGGACAGGTGCTTTTTTGTCGGCTTCTTGCCAAAAACGGCGGGGGGACAGGCTTGTGCTATAATGAAATTTAAGCAACAAACCACCCGGATGAAGCGAGCTGAAAATCCTTGATCGATCTTCGTAAAATGTTTCATGGAAAAAATCTGACGGAATTGGATAAACAAATTTTGCAATACATCATCGAACATATTGACACGGTCTTGCAAATGGGTGTCCGCAAGGTGGCCAAAGCCAATTACACTTCGCCCGCCACGGTCATCCGTTTGTCCAAAAAGTTGGGCTACACCGGGTTTGTCGATATGTATTACCAACTTCTGCCACAAGTGAAAAAGATGGAAGTCCGGCCGGGCGGGAGGAGAAAGGATTTTCCGGAAATCCGTCCGCAAGATTTTTTTCAGTACAACACCATGGAGGATATTGAACGGTTTATCGACCGGGTGCTCCAATTGCGGAAAAAATTGATTTTTATTTATGCCACCGGATTTTCCGCGATTGCGGCGGAATATTTGTACAAAAAGCTGTTGGTGTTGGGAAAGAAGACGATTATCGCCAGCGGGACGGACTCTGTCGGGGTGTTTGAAAACAATTTGGAAGACATCGGAGCGTTGGTGGCGATTTCCAAATCCGGCGAAACCCAGCTGGTGATCGATAAACTGCAGGCGGCCAAAGAACATCAAATCTTTACCGTGTCGTTCACCAAAGAAACGGAGAACCGGGCAGCGGAACTTTCGGATCTCAATTTTAAAATCGTGGATAATTATGAGCTGGATGACCGGAATATGTTGCCAAACATCTTTTTTCCCCGGTTGCTGATGCTGTTTGAACTGATTTTCAAGGAGTATTTCGACCGGATGGCACCCAAAGAAGGATGAAACGTGTTTCAATTTGTGAAACACGTTTTTTTCGTTTGCCAAAACATATACAAGGAAGCGCTTACGCTATAAACTGGAGTCAAGTCCGAACCACTGAACTGGAGGTGTCACCATGAAGGCAAAGCTGATGGAAGCCATGCAGCGGTTTTCCAAAGCGATGTTTATCCCCGTCTTGATTCTGCCGATCGCGGGGATATTGATCGCACTTGGAAATTTGTTGACCAATCCCAAACTCTTGGAAACCGTTCCTTTGATGAACAACCCGGTGACAACCGGATTTGGCTCCATATTGGCCGGATCCCTAGTTTCCATTCTGGGCAACCTGGGACTCATTTTCTGTGTGGGAATCACCGTCGGCCTGGCCCGGAAAGAAAAGCCGGTCGCAGGGTTCACCGCCTTGTTGGGGTATTTGGTTTTTGTTCATGCGATGAACAAGTTTATGGAATTGAGCGGCCGGCTGGTGGAGGCGGAATCGCTGCAAGGAACGGGGCAAACCCTGGTTTTGGGCGTGCAAATTCTGGATATGGGTGTATTTTTGGGAATTATTCTCGGAATTGTAACCGCTTTTATTCATAACCGGTGGATCGATACGGAATTCAAAGGCGCTTTTCAAATTTACGGCGGATCCCGTTTCGTCTTTATCCTCCTGATTCCGACGGTGGTGTTGTTGGCCGGTGTCTTGATGTACATCTGGCCTTTTTTCCAAAGCGGGATCCACAGTTTGGGGACGCTGATTCAACGGAGCGGGAGTTTTGGGATCTTTTTGTACGGGGCGTTGGAACGCCTGCTCATCCCGACCGGATTGCACCACTTGGTGTATACCCCGTTTTTGTACACTTCGCTGGGGGGAGTGGCCGAAGTCGGCGGGCAAATTTACGAAGGAGCCCGGAACATTTATTATGCGGAGATTGCCAATCCGGGGGTTACCCGGCTTTCGGAGAGCGTGATCTGGGATGCGCGGGGCATTTCCAAGATGTTTGGGTTGATCGGGGCGTGCCTGGCGATGTACCACACGGCCAAGCCTGAAAACAAAGCCAAAGCCAAAGCCGTGTTGCTTCCGGCGGCGTTTACTTCCTTCATTGCCGGGGTGACCGAACCGATTGAATTTTCCTTTATGTTTGTGGCGCCGTTGTTGTTTGCGGTGCATGCCGTCTTTAGCGGGCTCAGCATGGTGGTTCTCAACCTGCTGGATGTGCGCGCCATCGGGCCCAACGGGATGATTGACTTTTTGCTTTACAACCTGCCGCTTGGCATTCAGAAAACCGGTTGGCCGTTGTATGTGTTGGTTGGACTGTTGTTCTTTGTCATTTATTACGTAGTTTTCCGTTTCCTGATTGTCAAATTTAATTTTCAAACGATCGGCCGGGAAGAAAAAGGACAGGAAGTCCGGTTGTATTCCAAAAAGGATTACCAGGAGAAAAAGAAGCGGAACCGGGAGGAAGGACAAGCATCCAAGGAGACATCTGATGTGGCCGGTGTCATTGTCCGGGCGCTTGGCGGGGCGGAAAACATCCAAACGGTGACCAATTGTTACACACGTCTCCGGTTGACATTGGTTCATCCGGAGAAGGTGGATGAAACGGTTTTGAAAAATGAAACCGGTGCCAGCGGAGTGATTATTCGCGACCAAAACGTGCAAGTGGTTTACGGATTGCAGGTGACAAACATCCGGAAAGCCGTGGACCGGTATTTGGGACGCGCCGGTCAAGAATGACTCACAGAAAGGAAGAGATGGTGATGAAAAAGTTTTCCATTGTGATTGCAGGCGGAGGAAGCACTTATACACCGGGAATCGTCATGATGCTGTTGGATCATTTGGAAACGTTTCCGATTCGGAAATTGAAATTATACGATAACGACGAAAAGCGGCAACACATGATCGGGGAAGCCTTGAAAATCGTGTTGAACGAACGTGCGCCGGAGATCGAGTACACTTACACCACCGATCCGGAAGAAGCATTCACGGACATCGATTTCTGTTTTGCCCACATCCGGGTCGGGAAATATGAAATGCGCGAGCTGGATGAAAAAATTCCGCTCAAACACGGGGTGGTCGGCCAGGAAACGTGCGGTCCCGGAGGCATTGCTTATGGCATGCGCAGCATCGGACCGATGATTGAATTAATCGATTGGATGGAAAAATACTCCCCGGATGCATGGATGTTAAACTATTCCAATCCGGCCGCCATCGTGGCCGAAGCCTGCCGGATTCTCCGCCCGAACGCCAAAGTGCTGAACATTTGCGACATGCCGGTGGGAACCCTCCGGAGAATGTCCCAGATTATCGGCAAAACGCCGAAAGAGTTGGATGTTCGTTATTTCGGGTTGAATCACTTCGGTTGGTGGACCAGCGTCAAAGACAAGGAAGGCAATGAATACCTGCCGCAAATCCGCGAATATGTGAAAGAAAACGGTTATTTGACCCAGATCGAAGTCGATACCCAGCACATGGATCCCAGCTGGCAAGAAACGCATAAAAAAGCAAAAGATTTGTTGGCGGTCGACCCGCGGTTTTTGCCCAACACGTATTTAAAATATTATTTCTATCCCGATGAAGTGGTTGAAAGCGCCAACCCCAAATACACGCGAGCCAATGAAGTGATGGACGGAAGAGAGAAGAATGTCTTTTCCGCCGCCAGAGAAATAATTGAAAAAGGGACGGCGGAAGGAAGTGAATTTGCCATCGGCAGCCATGCAACCTTCATCGTCGATCTGGCCCGGGCCATTGCATTCAACACCCATGAGCGGATGATCATGATTGTCGAAAATAACGGTTCCATTGCCAACTTTGATGATGATGCCATGGTTGAGGTCCCGTGCATTGTCGGCTCTGACGGCCCGGAACCGCTCAGTCAGGGGAAAATTCCCGAATTCCAAAGAGCATTGATGCTTCAACAAGTTACCGTGGAAAAAATGGTGGTCCAAGCCTACATCGAAGGCAGTTACCAAAAGTTGTGGCAGGCGTTGATCCTGTCCAAAACCGTCCCCAGTGCCAAAGTGGCGAAAAAAGTGCTGGATGACCTGATGGAAGCCAACCGGGGATACTGGCCGGAATTAAAATAACGTTTGTGGCCCGGATTTTGGATCCAAGTCTTTTCAGGCTTGGATCTTTTGGTTTGCTGTGGTTTTTGAAACAAATGCTGATGCTGTCGGAGAGGATGGAAATTTTCAAAGAGAGAACGGACGGATGCGACTGAAGCGTCCAATGTCCGTGTGCAAAACGCATTTCAGTTCGCCTGACATCACAAATCAGTTTGCAACACAAACAAACTTTAACCAGGATGATTCGCACCAAGCAAGGAATGAAGATGCAGGGGGATGCAGGCGCAAAGTTGAGCAAACTGCCGGGGATGTGTATGATAGCATGTATGTACCAACAGAATGAGAAAGGGGAGGGCCATGGAAAGAAACCGGTCAGAGATCAAAGCGATTGCACTGGACATGGACGGGACGATGTTGAATGTAAACAGTCAGGTGGAGCCGGAATTGGTCGATCTGTTCAGACAACTCAAGCAGGCGGGGATCCGGATTTTTGTTGCGACCGGCCGGACTTTTCCTGAAGTCCGGCGGGTTCTTCCGGAACATCTGGAAATCGACGGGGTGGTGACGGCCAACGGGGCGGTGACTTATATCGGGGACCAGATCATTTCCCGCCGCACCTTGGATCCGTCCGTCGTGAGAGAGGCTGTTTTTCAAGCCGGACAGGAGAATATCTATTATGAAGTTCATACGGCTGAAGGCGTCCGTTTTGCCCTGGCAAAAGAGAAAGAGCGGATGATGGAGGAAGTGTTCAAGGAAAAGCCTGACACGTTGTTTGAAAATGAATGGCTCTCCCGGAAAGCCGCTTTAAAAGAAAAAATGGTCTGGCTGGATCATTTGGTGGATGAAGATATCGTCAAAATTTATTTTTTCAGTATGGAGCCCGGGAACATCCGGAAATGGCGGAATGCATTGGAGCGGATGAAAAACCGCACGCCGTTTACCCTTTTGTCTTCTTCCAGGCATAATTGTGAAATCATGGCGGACCAGGTGTCGAAGGCATACGGGTTGAGTCTGGTGTTAAAAGAATATCAGCTTGCGCCCGCCCATTTGATGGCCGTTGGCGACAGCGAAAATGACCTTTCGATGTTTAAGTTAGCATCTCGTGCGGTGGCCATGCAAAACGCCGCGGATGAAATCAAAGAGCATGCGGATGAAGTGACGAAACTTCCGTATGACGAGAATGGATTATACCATTTTTTGCAGGAAGAGTTTTTTGGTTCGTAGGTGCAAAAGGGTTGTTGGCAGGAGTGTCTGCCGGCGACCTTTTTTGTGTATATAATTTTCTTAATTTTTTATATTGAAAAAATATAATTCCGATTATATAATGATAAATGAAAACAAAAAAGAACATTTTCGAACAATAGAAAGCGGGGGGATCCGAATTCTCAAGCAAGAGAGGCATAAGCGGATCTTGGAAATGATTGAGGAAAACATGTTTTTAAAAGTGAATGAAGCCGCCAGGCGCTTGGGCGTAACCGAAATGACGATCCGGCGCGATTTTCAATTTTTGGAGGAACAGGGCCGGATCATCCGGGTTCATGGCGGTGCCAGGAAAAAGCCCCCGGGCGGGTATATCGAGCTGTCCCATGACGAGAAGAAAACGTTGAATATCAGGGAGAAAAAGTATGTGGCCAAGAAAGCCGCCGAATTGATCAAACCGGATGATACCGTTTTTATCGGACCCGGAACGACGACCGAATTGATTTATGATTATATCCAGGCTCCTTCTCTGAACGTCATTACCAACTCCATCACCATTTTTAACAAATTTCAGGAAAACAAAAATTTTCACGTGGTGTTGGTGGGCGGCCGGCTGCGGGAAAGGACAAAAACGTTTGTCGGGTATTTTGCCGGCAAATGGATCCGGGATATCAAAGTGCAAAAAGCTTTTATCGGGACCAACGGGATTGCGGACGAACACATCACCACTGCGGATGAGGAAGAAGGGGCGCTTCAGCGGATCGTGCTGGAAAATTCCGCAGAGAAGTATGTAGTGGCAGACAGCAGCAAATTCGGGGTCCGGGCTTTCCAAATCATCTGCCATGTTCAAGAGATTACGGGAATTATCACGGATCCGGACATTCCGCCCCTTTATCAGAAGTTATACAAAGATCAGTGCCAAATCATTTGCTGACGGGAGGTTGCCGCATGAAAATTGCCATCGGCAGTGATGCCAAGGGGTTTGAAATGAAACAAGACCTGATCGCTTATTTCCAAAGCTTGGGATATCCGGTCCGGGATGTGACGCCGGAACCGGATCTGGATTTTGTGGATGCGGCGGTCCGGGTTTCCAAAGCGGTCCGGGACCAACGGGCAGACCGCGGCATCATCATTGATGAATACGGGATTGGTTCATTCATGGCCGCCAATAAACACAAAGGCATCATTTGCGCCCATGTATGCAATGAACATTCGGCCGAGATGACCCGGAGACACAACAACGCCAATATCCTTGCCATCGGAAGCGGCATGGTCGGGAAAACGCTGGCCCGAAAGATCAGCCGGGTTTTTGTGGAGCAGGAATATGACGGCGGAAGACATCAAATCCGAGTCGACATGCTGAACCGGCAGTGCTGAGGAGGGGAACGATGAAGATATCCATCGGCTGTGATCACATTGTCACGGAGATCAAAGACCATCTCGTGAAATATTTGGAAGCAAGAGGGCACGAGGTGACCGATAACGGCACTTATGACAAGAAGCGGACCCATTATCCCGTATACGGGGTGAAAACGGCGAAAAAAGTTGCCGATGGGGACGCCGATCTGGGCATTGTTCTTTGCGGCACGGGAGTGGGGATCACCATCAGTGCCAACAAATTAAAAGGCATCCGGGCAGCTTTGGTGGAGGATGTGGAAGCGGCCCGATATGCGAGGGAGAAGCTGAATGCCAATGTGCTCGGCATCGGCGGGCGGATTGTGGGAATCGGGCTGATCGAAAGAATTGTGGATGCATTTTTGGAAACGGAATATGAGCCATCGGCAGAAAATGAACAAACGAATCAACAAATTGATGCATTCCTTGCCGGAAAGGATCCGGCGCAAGATGAACGCCTCTTTGACGACTTGATTGAGAAGTGGAACCGGGGGGAATATGCCGACCGGTGAAACCGGCGGAAATGGAGGGTCTGAACCGATGCCATCATTCTTTCGCCAAGACTTGATCTTTTTTTGTGACCCAAAAACACCGGAAGAAGTTTTTCGCCATATTGGCGGCATTTTGTGCGGGAAAGGGCTGGTAAAGCCCGGGTTTGTCCGATCGTTGATCCAACGGGAGGCCGATTACCCCACGGGGCTGGATTTGAGCCCGGTGGCCGGGGATTTGCCGAATGTTGCGATACCGCATACGGAAGCCGAATATTGTGCGGATCAAGCCCTTGCGGTTGTCAAACTGAATCACGAAATCCCGTTCAGGAACATGATGGCGCCGGAAAAGGAAATCAAGGTGAGATATCTCTTTTTTATCGTGAATCATGAAAAAGAACAGCAAAGCCGGATGTTATCCTATCTGATGGAGATTTTCACCGATGAAAAGCGGATGAGACGATTGGACCAATTGGAGGATCCGGCGGAAATTTACCGTTTTTTCACCAGTCATGAAAGCGGAAGGAGTGTTTCCGATGATTAAAATTTTGGCGGCCTGTGGTGCCGGGATCAATTCCAGTCACCAAATCAAAACCGGCATTGAAGAGGAGATGAAAAAACGCGGATATGACGTCCAAGTGGATACGATGGTGATGAAAGACATCACGGAAGAGATCTTGGCCAAATATGATATTTTTGCACCGATATCCAAACCGAAACTTCCTTTTGAGATTTCCATTCCCATCGTGGAAGCCGGGCCGATTCTCTACCGGATTTCTCAAATGGCGGATCCTGTCTTTGAAGAATTGGAAAGCGTTATCAAATCGTTGAAAAAACGTTGAGTCAGGGAGAAAGGGGGAATCGGGTTGGATTCGATCATCCGGTTTGCCAATCTTATTTTTGAACCGGTCATTGATTTGGGAGCCGCGCCCATGATGTTTATCCTGTTAACGCTTTTGGCGGTTCTCATGCGCGTTCCGGCCGGCAAGGCGGCAGAGGGCGGATTGAAATTGGCGATTGCGTTGACCGGCATGGGGATTGTCATTGACATTTTAACCAGTCATTTTTCTCCAGTGCTGGAGAGTTTTGTAAAATCAACCGGGATTGAACTTTCGATCACGGACGTGGGTTGGGCTCCTTTGGCAACGATTACATGGGGTTCGGCATACACTTTGTATTTTTTGTTTGTCCTGGTGGTGGTCAACCTTGTCCTGCTTGCTTTGAACAAAACCAACACGCTGGACGTGGATCTGTTTAATGTATGGCACTTGTCGGTGGTCGGTTTGATTGTCATGCATTATTCGGATAACCTGCTGTTGGCCACATTGCTTGTCATTTTGCTGGGTGTGATGAAATTGATCAATGCCGATATCATGAAACCAACGTTTAATGAGTTGTTGGACATGCCCCGGACCAATCCGACCACGACCACCCATTTGAACTTCATGTTGAACCCGTTGATCATGGTGATTGACAAAATCTTTGACAAATGGTTTCCGTTTATCGACCGGTTTGATTTTGACGCTGCCACTTTAAATAAAAAAATCGGTTTTTGGGGAAACAAATTTGCCATCGGAATCTATCTGGGCTTTTTTGTCGGCCTGTTGGGACAACAACCGGTAAAAACCATCTTTACCTTGGCTTTTATCGGCGGAGTGGCCCTCGAACTCTTTTCGGTCATCGGGCAATGGTTCATTTCGGCGGTGGAACCGTTATCACAGGGCATCACCAATTTTATGAGCAAACGGTTAAAAGGGAGGACTTTTCATATCGGAATCGACTGGCCCTTTCTGGCGGCCCGGCCGGAGATGTGGGCGGCGGCCAATGTGCTGGCTCCGATTATGCTGTTGATCGCCTTGATTTTTCCCGGCAACAAAATCCTCCCGTTGGGAGGAATCATCGCCATCGGTTTGACACCGGCTTTGCTGGTGGTGACACGCGGGAAAATCATCCGCATGATTTTGATCGGATCAGTCATGATTCCGGTGTTTTTCTTGTCAGGAACGGCGATTGCCCCGTTTTTTACACAAACGGCCAAAGCGGTCGGTGCATTTCCGGAAAATGTGGCCGCCAATGTGATGATCACGCATTCCACGTTGGAGGGACCGGTGGAAAAATTCCTGGCGATCTTGGTCGGCAAGCTGGGCGGGAATTGGAACATGCAAAATTTATTGCTGACCGCACTCGCATTTGCGGCTTACATTCTGTTGTTTGTCTGGTATCTCAAGCAAATGAAAAAACGGAACCGGCAATATGAAGTAGAAAAAGAAACCATCGCCGGATAACCGGTATAAAAACGGGAAGGGATCGCGATTGATTTTGACAATTACATTAAATCCTTCGGTCGATATCCGGTACACACTGGATTCGTTCCGGACGGGGACCGTCAACCGGGTGGAGCATGTTTCGAAAACGGCCGGGGGAAAAGGATTGAATGTGGCGAGGGTTTTGCGGCAATTGGGAGAGCCGGTGGCTGTGTCCGGATTTCTCGGCGGGGAACTGGGCGCTTATATCCGTTCGGAGATCGCGCAACTGGGCATCCGGGATGCTTTCGTTCCCATCCGGGGCCGGACCCGCAATTGCATTGCCATCCTTCATCAAGGGCTTCAGACGGAGATATTGGAAAGCGGACCGGTGATTGAAAAAAGCGAGCAGGAGCGGTTTTTAAGGTGTTTTTCGGAATACTCGGTCAAATCGAAGGTGATCACGATCTCCGGAAGTTTGCCCAAAGGGGTGCCGGAGCGCTTTTATGAACAATTGCTGGACAAAGCCCGGGGTGTCCCGGTCTTGCTAGACACCAAAGGAAGTTTGCTGAAAAAAGTGTTGGCATCGGGGAAAAAGCCTTACCTGATCAAACCCAATCAGGATGAACTGAACGATATGCTTGGCACCGGGTTGGATTCTCTTTCCCGTCTGACCGGGGCGTTGAAATCGCCCCTGTTGGCAGGAGTTCCCTGGATTGTCGTCACCTTGGGGGAAAAGGGCGCCGTGATCAAACATAAAGGGGTTTTTTACCGGGCCAAAGTCCCCCGCATCGAGCCGAAAAACCCGGTCGGATCGGGCGATTCGGTCATTGCCGGTTTTGCGGCGGGGATGGCCCGCGGCTTCGACGGTGAGCGGCTGATCCGGTTCAGCTTGTCCATGGGCGTGTTGAATGCCATGGAAGAAAAAACGGGTTATATCGATCCGCGGAAATTGAACGGTTGCATGAAAGAGATCCGAATCGAAACCGTTCATGAGGGACTGGCAGACGAGGAGGGAAACCGATGAGAAAGTTATCGCCCGGGAAACAAAAAGGGTTGGAAGCCATTTCAGACGAAAATCAGATCATTTTTGCAATGGCGATGGATCAGCGCGGCTCGTTGGGAAAAATGATCCGGTCATTCAATCCGAATGTTCCTTATGCCGAAGGATTAACCCGGTTTAAAGCAGCGGTCAGTGAAGTGCTGGGCAACCGGTCTTCTGCGCTATTGCTGGATCCGGAATACGGTTGGGAGGCAGCCGGAAAGTTAAATCAAGAGACCGGTTTGATCATGGCTTATGAGAAAACGGGTTATGATGCCTCGCAAAAGGGGCGCCTGCCTGCATTGGTGGACCGGTATGCCGTCCAAGATTTTGTGCGTGAAGGCGTCGACGCGCTGAAACTGTTAGTCTATTATGACCCGTATGAAGAAAAAAAAGTGAATGCCGTGAAAAAAGCCTGGATCAAACGGGTTGGCGACGAGTGCAAGCAAAACGATCTGTTGTTTATATTGGAGCCCGTTTCTTACAGTGCCGGCGGAATTCCGGAGAAAAGCAGGGAATTTGCCAAAATCAAACCCCGGATGATTGAGTATTTCATGGAAGAATTTTCGAAAGCGTGTTACGGGGTGGATCTGTTAAAAGTGGAAGCGCCGGTGCCTGTTTACTATATTGAAGGTTGCTGCGGCGGGAAGGCGGAGCCTGTATTCAGGCAAGAAGAAGCGGCCGAAGCCTATGACCGATGCTCTGAAAAAAGCGGCGTTCCTTTTGTTTATTTAAGCGGAGGGGTATCCCATGATCAGTTTATCGAGACGCTTCATTTTGCCAAACAGGCCGGATCTCGCTTTTGCGGATGTTTATGCGGGAGAGCGGTCTGGAAAGAAGGGGTGCAACCGTTTGCGGAGGAAGGGGAAGCCGCTTTCCATCATTGGCTTTCCACCGAAGGGCTGGACAACTTGAACCGCGTTGCCAAAGCCATCCGGGAGACGGCGACTCCTTGGAGCCGTTATTATGCAGTTTCCGGACAATAAAAAAGGGCGGCTGATGGCCGTCCGTTTTTTTATGATCATAAACTGCAACGGGGATTGGAGCCGATTTTAAACACCAGCAGGCTCGCATCCTGAAGCGCTTCAATGTCATGCTTTTCAAAGGGTTTCATATGCAGCAACGATCCTTCTTTCATGTGGTGCCGTTTTTCTTCCACACCAAAGAGGACTTCCCCGCTTGCCACATAAACAATCACATCGGTGTTGGCATGGTGGCGGGGGACAGTTTCCCCGGCTTTGATTTGCAGGTTGATCACCAGTCCTTGATCAAAGTCGAGCACTTTGTTGCGAGTGACTCCTTTATCAATCGGTCCTTCTTTTTTGATTTCAACTAAAGACACAGGCGGAGCCTCCTTCTTTCAAAACTTTATTTGAGTATGCCATAATATCGGGGACCGTGATGTGACATATATCACAAAAAATGTTTCGGTCTCCCGGTCACGAGAGTTTGGCCTGCAGGGTTTTTAAGTCCAGAATTTTGATTCCTTTCCGGCTCACATCAATCAGGTTTTCCTTTTTTAACTGGTTTAACACCCGGTTGACGGATTCCCGCGACAATCCCAGCATATTGGCAAAATCCTGGTGGGTTAAAGGCAGGGAAATGAATATGCTTTCGTCTTTGGAGACGCCGTATTCATCGACGAGCCTCAGCAAAGTCATGACCACCTTGTGATAAACATCGCCGGAAATGACTTCCTGAAGGCGTCTTTGCAGTTGCAAAATTTTAACGGCCATGATTTTCATGACGGATTTGGCAATTTGGGGATTGGAATCCAGCAGGCGGTCAAAGTCATGGATGGGGATCGCCAGGAGTTTGCTGTTTTGGATGGTTTGCGCGGTTCCGGGGTAGGGGGAGTCGTCAAAAAAGCCCACGTGAGGAAACATATCACCTTTTTGGAGGATCGAAATCACTTGCTCGTTTCCCTGATTATCCACCTTGGTGACTTTGATGATCCCCGACTCAATGAAGTAGACCGTTGTTCTTGGTTGCGCTTCCATAAATATGGTGGAATGTTTGGGGTATTCCTTCAAGGTGGCGATTTGTGCGATTTTCTCCAGCTCTTCGTTGTTCAGGTCCCGGAAGAGAGGCACCCGTTTCAAGATTTCAACCTTGCGGTTCATACTTACCGCCTCCAGAAATGAAAATAATTGGTGTTTAATTTTATTCAAAGGGATGCGTTTCCTGTTCGTCAACAACAAAGCGTTTACGGTTCTGTCGACGTTCTGTGAACACCGGCGTTTTTGTGATCCAGATCACATTTTGTTCATCTGACAACGTTTTATAATGTTTAATAATTCATTTTATATACTTTATCATTTTTTATGTTGTCATTTATGAAGAAAAACATGAGGTTGCGCATCTTAAAAGGGAATTTTCGCTAGAGGAGTCTTTTCATAGATGCTCGATGCAAAGACGATGGAAATCATTAAAAAGCAACGGCTCCGGTACTGAAAGAAAACAGCGAAGCGATCGGAAAAACGGTTTTATGAATTATTGTTCACCCGTCATTCGGAGTTGATCCATATTTTTTATCACAGTCGGGCGTTCGGGGGCAAACCGGAACAATATCCCATGGTGGGCGAAACGCTGATTGAGGACGTCAAAGATGCGTTGGGGGACGGAGCGACGGGCGAGATCATCCAGGCTTGGGTGATGGCTTATGATTCAATCAATTCATCGGAATCGAACAATAGTTGTATGAACAAACGAAAACGAAAGAAGGTAATTGGTAAGGTTTCCGGGAATTTGTGGTGGTGAAAAAAGTGAAAGAAAGCGAGGCGATCACCTCCTGCTATTTAAAACCCAAAGACAATAAGCCCTTTGCTTCTTTCCGTCCCGGACAGTATCTGACCATCCGGAAGAAGATCCCGGGTGAAAAATACATGCATCACCGCCATTACAGTTTGTCCGATGTTCCCGGAAAGGAACACTTACCGGATCAGTGTGAAACGGGAAGATGCCCGAAACGGAAAGCCTCCCGGTGCGTTTTCCACTTGGTTGCATGAACAGGTGCAGGAAGGGAGTGTGCTTGAATTCAGTTCGCCGGCCGGTGACTTTGTTTTGGACACCGAATCCATGAACCCGGTCGTGTTGATCAGCGAAGGTGTCGGGTTCACCCCCCTCATGAGCATGTTGAACACCTTGGTGGAAAAACAGCCGGACCGGGATGTAACCAACATTCATGCGGCCATAAACGGCAAACATCATGCGATGAAAGAGAATGTGGCCCGTTTGGCGGAGACTTGCGACCGGCTGAAATCTTTATGTGATTTATGAATTGCCGACCGAAGAGCGGAAAAATCGTTTGACAAAAAGGGATGGATTGACAAGGAGTGGCTGGAGTCCGTGGTGGACCATCCCGGTGCCGATTTTTATTTGTGCGGTCCGGTTCCGTTTATGGAGGTTGTTTATTCGGCGCTCCGAAAAATGAATGTGGATGAAAGCCGCATTCAATATGAAGCTTTCGCCCGCTTGACACCATGGATACCGGTTTAAGATGGGACAAAAGAACAGAACACCATCCGTTACGGGTGGTTTTTTTGTTTGCGGGGCTTTTTGGTCCGTGGCAAGGAAAAGAAAGTGACAAAGCGTCAAACATTTTGTTGCTATTTTGTGAACGACGTCCGTTATGTGATTTGAATCACAAAAGCGGTGCAACCCCCCGTTTAAAGTGAAGATGTAACAAAAAAATGAAATACAGGTAGGAGGAATTCATACCAGAGAAACAAGAACATGAATCATTTTTATGAACCCTTATTTGTGATATTTATCACAAAACCTGGAGAATTGGACTCATCAGCCAGTAACATTCCAAGTGTTATGGGAGGGAGAATTGTTGAAGAAATTGCGGGCATCCAACAGACTGAGAAAGCTTTTGCCGGTGCCGGGATTTGTTCTCATTTTATTGCTGACCGGATGCGATGACCGTTATGTCATGTTTAATCCGGCCGGGCCGGTCGCCATGACTCTGTATGATCTGATCAAGTTGTCCGTTCTCATGCTGTCCTTGATTGTGATCCCGGTGATGCTGTTCTTCTTCTATGTGATTTACCGGTATCGGGACAAACCGGGAAATAAAGCTTCCTACCGTCCGGAGTGGGATGACAGCAAAATCATGGAGATCATTTGGTGGACCATTCCCGTGGTGATTGTCGCCATCTTGAGTGTGGCCACGGTTCGGGACACGTACGGATTGACGAAAAAACCTTCACCGAACAAGCCAATCACCATTGAAGTGGTTTCATTGGACTGGAAGTGGCTTTTCTTGTATCCGGAACAAAACATTGCCACAGTGAACCATGCACCCGTTCCGGCAGGAGTTCCGGTTCAATTTGTGCTCACTTCGGATGCGCCCATGAACTCCTTCTGGGTTCCGGAATTGGGCGGGCAATTGTACACCATGCCGGGAATGGAGATGCCGCTTTGGTTACAAGCCGACAAACCCGGTGTGTATGAAGGGAAAGGAGCCAACTTTACCGGAAAAGGCTTTGCCCACATGAACTTTGAAGTGATTGCAAAACCGCAGGCGGAATTTGATGCATGGGCAGAAAGCGTGAAGAAATCCGCACCTGTTTTCACCCAGGAAAAATATGATCAATTGAAACAGCCGGGTTTGGCAAAAGAGCAGTCGTATTCGTCTTATCCGCCCAAACTTTACAAACAAATTGTGGATAAAAACGGAGGAATCTATTGGGACAAACATGATATGGACGTTCGCCATGAATCTGTTCATGAATAACGGAAAGGTGGGATCCAACAGTGATTCAGCAAATCGTTGATTACCTGAAAAACGCCCACCCCATGATTCAAATGTCAGCGGTTGCTTCCTTGGTTGTTCTGCTCGGAATCATCTTTGTGCTGACATATTTTAAAAAGTGGGGATGGTTGTGGCGCGAATGGCTGACCACGGTGGACCATAAAAAAATCGGGGTGATGTATCTGATTTGTGCCCTGATCATGTTGTTTCGCGGTGGCGTGGATGCGCTGTTGATGCGAATTCAGCTGGCGGCGCCCAATATGCACTTTCTCGATCCGCAGCATTATAACGAAATTTTTTCCACGCATGGAACGATCATGATCTTGTTTGTGGCCATGCCGATGATCTTTGCCATGATGAACATTGCGGTTCCCCTTCAAATCGGGGCGCGCGATGTCGCATTTCCTTTTTTGAACGCACTCAGTTTCTGGTTGTTTTTCTTCGGTGCGATGTTGTTTAACCTGTCCTTTATCCTGGGCGGCGCGCCGGACGCCGGATGGGTGGCTTATCCGCCGTTATCCGAGGTGGATTTCAGTCCGGGGCCCGGAATCAACTACTACCTGATGTCGCTCCAGATCTCAGGGATCGGAAGCATTGCAACCGGTGTCAACTTTATCGTCACGATCCTGAAAATGCGTGCACCCGGCATGACCTTGATGAAAATGCCGTTGTTTCCTTGGTCGGTGCTCGGGTCTTGCATCATCATCATTTTCGCTTTCCCGGCCTTGACCGTGGCTTTGGCGCTTCTCGGGTTGGACCGGATTTTTGATACCCATTTCTTTACGATGGACGGCGGCGGAAATCCGATGATGTACATCAACCTGTTCTGGATTTGGGGTCACCCGGAAGTATACATTGCCATCCTGCCGGTATACGGAATTTTGTCGGAAGTGATCAGCACCTTCAGCAAGAAACGCATTTTTGGTTACAAATCGATGGTGATGTCGCTGATGCTCATCAGCGTGATCAGTTACTTCGTCTGGGCACACCATTACTTTGTGATGGGGGCCGGACCCGGAGTCAACAGTTTCTTTGCCATTGCTTCCATGGCGGTCGGAATTCCGACGGGTGTGAAGGTGTTTAACTGGCTGTTTACGATGTTCAGGGGACGGATCCGGATGACCCTGCCGATGATGTGGGCACTTGCTTTCATTCCTTGCTTTGTCGTGGGTGGAGCCACCGGAATCATGCTGGCGGTGGCACCAGCGGATTACCAGTTCCACAACAGTTATTTCCTCATTGCCCACTTCCATCAAGTCTTGATCGGGGGAGCGGTCTTCGGACTGTTGGCCGGAATGTATTACTGGTGGCCGAAAGTGTTTGGCTTCAAATTAAACGAGAAGCTTGGAAAATGGGGTTTCTGGTTCTTTAACATCGGCTTTTATGTCTGCTTCATGCCGCAATACGCTTTGGGATTCATGGGCATGACCCGGCGCGTGTACACTTACCCGGCTGAATCGGGTTGGGGAGATCTCAACTTTGTCTCCACCATCGGTGCCTTTATGATGGGAGCCGGCTTCTTGTTCATCGGTGCTCAAATTGTCTACAGCTTGTTCCATAAAGAGCTGGACACAACCGGAGATCCGTGGGACGGACGCACCCTCGAATGGTCGATTCCTTCCCCTGCGCCGCATTACAACTTTGCCCAAATCCCGGAAGTGGGAAGCTTTGACGCTTGGTGGGAGAAAAAACGGGGCAACCGGGACAGTTTGAAAACCGGTTCAAAACTCAAACCGATCCACATGCCGAAAAACACACCCATTCCGTTCCTCATGTCGATCGCTTTCTTTATCGGCGGATTCGGATTGGTGTTCAGTCAATTCACCATTGCGATGATCGGGTTGATCGGGATCATTGCATGTATGTTGTGGCGCTCGTTGGAAAAGGATGACGGTTATTTCATTCCCGTCGATGAAATCAAAAAAGCGACTGCCAAGGGGGTGTCGTAAATGGGAGCGACGGAACAACGCGCCGTTTTGGATCACCAAGCGCATGACCATGAACATCATGAGGATCAAGACCGTTATGTTCTGGGCTTTTGGGTGTTTCTTGCGTCGGATTTGGTGCTGTTTGCCAGCATCATTGCCACTTATTTTGTCTTGCGCACGCATACTGACGGGGGACCAACCACGGCGGAACTGTTTGAAATTCCGCTGTTCACGCTGGAAACGCTCCTGCTTTTGACCAGCAGCTTTACTTGTGGTTTGGCGATGCACGCGATGAGAAACAACCGCTTGAATGCCATGATCGGGTGGATCGCCGCCACGATCGTCCTGGGATTGGCGTTTGTCGGGATTGAGGCCAGCGAATTTGTCAAATACGTGGCGGAAGGCGCCACCATGCAGCGGAGCGCGTTTTTGTCCGGATTTTATACACTGCTTGGGACCCACGGACTTCACGTGTGTCTGGGCATGGTTTGGCTTTCCTCTGTGATGGTTCAGCTGAAGCGCCAATCCATCAATCCGACCACGGCAAGGAAATTCACAAATGCGGGGCTCTACTGGCACTTTTTGGATGTGGTGTGGATCCTGATCTTCACGTTGGTTTATCTGGTGGGGGTGATTGAATGAAGAAACCAAGCAGTTTCCCCTGGTCTCATGTGATCGGATTTATCGGATCGATCGTGCTCACGCTTTTGGCGATCGGGTTTGCCGTCCGTTCCCCGCTTTCCATGGTTGGAACCCTGACGGTTTTGCTGGTGTTGGCCGCTTTGCAAATTTTGATTCAGTTAATCTTCTTTATGCACATTAATGAAAAAAGAGGACCGGCTTATCATACCATTGCCATCTCGCTGGGATTTGTGTTTACGTTCGCCGTGATTGCCGGATCCATTTGGGTGATGACCTTCAGTTACTTTTAATAAGGGGTGAGGAAAATGCCGGCTCCATCGGTTCATGCGGTTTCATCGGACCCCCGGTTTCTCTCCGTGGTGATCAATAAGGTCAAGGCGTATGTGGCCTTGACCAAACCGCGGATTGTTCTCCTGATGGTTTTTTCGGCGCTTTGTTCCGCCATCGTTGCCGAGGGGGGATGGCCGGAGGTTTGGACCTTGGTTCATATGTCGGTCGGTTTGGCGTTGTGTGCCGCGGGGGCGTCCGCTTTTAACATGTGGTACGACCGTGACATGGATCAACTGATGAAACGCACCATCCATCGTCCGCTTCCAACCGGCCGGATCCGTCCGCAATCGGCACTTTGGTTTGCAATGGGTCTGGGAATGTTGTCCCTGATTTGGTTGGCCGTTTTCGTCAACGGGCTTTCCGCACTCTTGGCACTGGCCGGCTATTTGTATTACACCGTGATCTACACGATGTGGCTCAAACGGAGAACGCCGCTGAACATTGCCATCGGGGGCGGAGCCGGCGCGCTTCCCCCAATGGTGGGATGCGCTGCAGTGACGGGGGAAATCGGTTGGACAGCCGTGTGGTTGTTTGCCATTATCTTCGTTTGGACGCCGCCTCATTTCTGGCCGCTGGCCATGGTGAGAAATGAGGAATATTGCCTGGTCCGCGTTCCCATGATGCCGGCAGTCCGGGGCTTTCGTGTCACCAAACAGCAATGTTTGGTCTATACGGTGCTTCTTTTGCCCGTCTCTTTGGGATTGGCGATGACCGGATCCGTTGGCGGTTTTTATCTGGTCACGGCCGTCCTGGCCGGATTGGCTTTTTTGGCGGTTCAGATCCTGATGTGGCGGGAGCCGGATGATGAGATCCTGTGGGCAAGACGGGCTTTTCGGGCTTCGTTGGTTTATTTGACGGTTTTGTTTGCTGCCATGGCCATGGATGTATTGATATAATTTCTCCTTTTTCTTTAAGAAGGGAGGGAGAGGATGCAAATGGCAACCATCTGCCGCCATCGGAATAAACTTTATCCGTTGGCGCTCATCACGCTGATCGGGTTGTTTTTGGTCAATCTCATCGGTTTTGTCGACACCAAGACAGGGTCCACTTTTGGTTGCGGCGAAGAGTGGCCCCTGTGTAACGGAGAATGGATTCCAAGCCAATGGAATAAGCATGTTGCCATTGAATACACCCACCGGGTGAGTGTCCTGGTTGACATGATCCTTTTGTTCGTGTTGACCGTTCTCTCCTGGACACGATACCGGGACCAAAAAACGATGCGAATCATTATCGGCGTTTGTTTTTCGGGATTTATCGGGGAGTCAATATTGGGCGCGCTGACGGTTCTTTTTGACAACCCCCCGTGGGTGCTGGCGTTTCATATGGGGATGGCCCTCACCTCGGTGGTGGGATTGTATTTGTGGACGGGATGGTTGTACCGGAATGAGGCGGACCCGTCACGCCGCCAACCGGAAGCGGATCCCGCCGGGATGAGAAAGCTGGGGCAATGGGCCTGGTTTGCGGTGATTTATTTCTTCTTCGTGGTGTATTTCGGGGCGTATGTTTCATTTACCGGTTCCGGTTCTTTCTTTCAAGGATGGCCCGTCCCGACGGAACCTTATGATATTGCCCGGCATGCGCTGGTGATCGACTGGGTTCACCGCCTTTCAGGCTTTGTTCTTCTTTTGTTGATCCTCCGGCTGAGCGTGTTGGCTTACCGGATGCGTCATGAAAGAAAGGATTTGTGGGGCATATGCCGGGCCATGTTGATCCTGATCGTCTTGCAGTTTTTAAGTGGCGGTTTGTTGATTTACACCGGGTTGAGTCTGGCGGCCTTCCTGCTCCATGTCACCTTTCCCAGCCTGGTCATTTGCCTGTTGAGTTGGCTGGCCTTTAAAACCGTACCGCAAAGAAGAAAAGGGGCTTTCAAATATTAGACAAGAGCAACAGGCCACCAGGATAAGGTGGCCTGTTTTGATTTTGGGAAAATCATCTTTCTCTTTCCATCGCATCCCGCTTGGTCCGGTGAACCGTGCCGAACGGATGCTCCGGCGGTGCGTAAATGCTGTAGAGTTTCAAAGGTTGATATCCCGTATTGATGATGTTGTGCCATGTACCGGCCGGAACCATGATGGCATCATCTTCAAACACGGCTCTTTGAAAATTTAACCGGTCTCTTTGCGGCCCCATTTGCACCCAGCCTTGGCCTTCCTCAATGCGCAAAAACTGATCTACATCGCGGTGAACCTCCAAGCCGATATCCTCTCCGGGGTTAATGCTCATCAACGTCACCTGCAAATGATCTCCTGTCCAGATGGCCGTGCGGAACGTTTGGTTTTGTTCAGCCGCTTGTTCGATATTGATGACAAAGGGTTTTTTTCCCTGATCGTTGAACCGGCCCCCGTTGGGATTGGACGGATCAGGGATTTGAGCATAATAAGGATACGGATAAGGGGGATACAGGTAGTGATACACATTGCTCATCCCTTTCAAAGAGTTTCATGCTTTTAAAAGGTAATTTCACCTTATACATATGGGGATCCGTGGGCAGATGTTCCGTTCTGATCAAATCAAAGAATGAACGAAAAAGAAAAAGACCTCATCAGGAGGTCTTTTTTCTGTCAAAACGCTTCAAATTAAATACAAAATGATGAAAATGATGATCAATACACCATCCAGGATACTGGCCAATATATAGGCCGATTTGGGTTCCCATCCCAACTTTTTTCCCAAAGTGATGGCCCCGAAGAGGAAGACCGTTGACAATACGGCATAGATTAAGATCAAATATAAGATTTCTATTTTGATCCCTCCGTTTTCCTATACAGATTGATCAGCGATGATACCAGTTCCCGAAGAGTTATTCGGAAAAGCATCGGATTTTTTGTCAGAATACTTTCTGTTTGGAAAGAAAACCATTTTGTTCATTTTTGGGGGCTTCCGGGACGTTCATGGTGCATGGGTTTACGGACTTGTTCTCCTTTTGTTAAACTGAAAGTGGCGGCATTTGCGAATGTTCACGGAACGGGGCTGTATCCATTGTATCGTGCCAACAGGGATCGATCAAATTTTCATTTTTTTGCAGAAAATACAGAATTAAAAAACCGGTTTATCAGTGATCTGGTTTGGGAGGCGGAAAGATGAAAGTGGATTTTGGCCTGACTGCCGGCGATTACCGAAAGTACCGGGCGGGCTATCCGGATGAATTGTATGACCGTCTGAAAAGGTACGGGGTGGGGCTCAAGGGACAATCCATATTGGATCTCGGGACGGGAACCGGGTATCTTGCCCGGAAATTTGCGAAGCAAGGGGGCCGGGTAACCGGCGTTGACATATCCAAAGAGCTGATCAAAGAAGCCCGGGAGTTGGATGAACAAGAAGGGGTCCATTCCCGGTATGTGATCGCCCGGGCAGAGGCGTTGCCTTTTTCGGATTCCGAATTTGATGTGGTGACTGCCGGGCAGTGTTGGCACTGGTTTCAAGCGGATCAAGTGTTAAAAGAAGTGCGCCGTGTTTTGCGCCCGCACGGAAAACTGGCGATCGTCCATCTGGATTGGCTGCCGCTGAAAGGAAATATTGTGGAAGAGACGGAAAAGCTCATCTTGTCGTATAATCCGGATTGGCAAGGGGCCGGGGGAACCGGGGTTTATCCGGCGTGGTTCACGCAAGTGGCCATCGGCGGATTTTCCGGTATCGAATCATTCACATTTGATCTTATGATACCATACAGCCAAGAGGCATGGCGGGGGCGGATCCGGGCAAGCGCCGGGGTGGGGGCCAGTCTTCCGCCGGATGAAATTGCCAGGTTTGACCATGAATTCAAAGAGTTCCTGGAAAAGAATTATGAGGAGAGGCTGAAGATACCGCATCGCGTTTTTTGTTTGGTTTGCACACTGAAAAAGGAACCGTGACGGTTTGCCTGGAAAGAAGAGCTTTCCCGCGGGGAAGCTCTTTTTTTGTTTGTGATCTTATTCACAAAAAGAAATCGGTTTTTTGGCTAAGATGAAGCTGGAAGGATGTGATGGAATGAAAGCATGGGCAAAACCAAGAGATTACAACGTGAATCCGTTTATTGTGATATGGGAAGTCACCCGCGCTTGTGCGTTGAAATGTTTGCATTGCCGTGCGGAGGCTCAGTACCGCCGGGATCCGAGAGAGCTTACTTTTGAAGAGGGGAAACATTTAATCGATGAAATCGCGATGATGGATTCGCCCTTGTTGGTCTTCACCGGCGGCGATCCGTTTATGCGCCCGGATTTGTTCGAATTGGCCAAATATGCCATTGAAGAAAAGAACTTACCCGTTTCCATCACCCCCAGCGCCACCCCCAGGGTGACCCGCCGGGCGGTGGAAAAAGCCAAAGAAGCCAAATTGTCCCGCTGGGCCTTCAGCCTGGATGGTTCTTGTGCCGAGATTCATGATTTTTTCCGGGGGACCAAAGGATCTTATGATTTGACCATGAGAGGAATTCAATACCTGAAAGAATTGGAGATTCCGCTTCAAATCAATACCACCGTTTCCAGATACAATCTGGAAGATTTGCCGGAGATTGCAGCCAAAGTCAAAGAGATGGAAGCGGTGTTATGGAGTGTCTTCTTCTTGGTTCCCACCGGAAGGGGATTAAAAAAAGACATGATTTCCCCGGAGGAGCATGAATCGGTGATGAAATGGCTTTACAAGCTCAAAAAAACGATGCCCTGTGATATCAAAGTGACGGAAGCGCCGCACCATCGCCGTGTCTTTTTGCAGGAGTCCCGGAGACAGCAAGAAACGGGAGTTTCACAAGCGGACAAACGAAAAGATGTTTTGGGAAGAGCGCCGAAAGCCGTGAATGACGGAGACGGATTTGTGTTTATCAGTCATATCGGCGAAGTGTATCCCAGCGGTTTTTTGCCGGTGGTTTGCGGAAATGTCCGCCGGGAACCCTTGTGGAAAATTTACCGCGAGTCGCCCGTCATGAAAAACTTGCGGGATAAATCGAAGCTGAAAGGCAAATGCGGGGTTTGTGAATTCAAGGAGATTTGCGGAGGGTCCAGATCACGGGCTTATGCGTTGACCGGGGATTATCTGGAGAGCGATCCCTCCTGCAGTTACATTCCGGCGGCATTTCGGCCGGAAACATGAAAAAAACCAAAGGAAAAGGGACTTCCAAGGCCGGAAGTCCCTTTCTTTTTCCGGGTTACCCGGATGATTCCTTTGGCGCCTTTGGAAGCTTGCCGGAGTTGATGGCTGATGAAAGGATAGTTTCCTTCTTCCGTGACGGTCAATTCGACCACGGCGCCCGCGCTTGGCGAAAGTTGCACGGTTTGCAAACCATGGAGCTGGTTGCGGGGATTTCCGTCCAAATAGACGGTATCCAGGGTGGTGCCGATCACATGGAAGGAAGAAACTTCATTCGGTCCGGCGTTTAGCACATACAACCGGATCCGCTCTCCGGCTTTTGCATGAAGCGGTTGTTCTTTCAAGGCATAATCGTTGCCGTTGAACACATTGTATTTCGGCATGCCGTTGATCATGGCGCCAAGGTCATTTTCTTGATACCATTCGCTCTGGACGATGACATATTCGCGGTCGATCATGGCGTCGGTCGGATAACCGTTTTTGGGTTCAACGATGATCATGCCGAACATTCCGTTGGCAACGTGTTGCAGGACCGGGTCAGTTCCGCAGTGGTACATGAAAACGCCGGGGGTATCGGCGGAATAGGTGAAAGTGTTCTGCTGACGGGGCATCACGTTGGCAAATTTTTTGTCGGGGGCGGCATGGACGGCATGAAAGTCCATCGAATGCGGCAGATTCGGATCTTTGTTTTTTAAGGTGAAGAAGAGCGTGTCCCCTTCTTTGACCCGGATCACCGGGCCGGGAACCGTGCCGTTAAAAGTCCAGGCGTTGTAAGTCACGCCTTTGGAGATTTCGACGTCCGTCACTTGTGCCGTCATTTCAATACGGACCGTTTTCCCGTCCCGGGTGATTTTCGGCGGGACCGGCGATGCATTTTCCCGTTGCGCGGCAGGTTCGGTTTTCTCTGAATGTGTTTCCGGTTCTTTTTTTGGCCAAATGGAACAACCGGACAGGACAAGCGATGAAATCAAAAGAACAGAGAGAAAGTTTATTGCTTTCATTGATGATCACCACGTATTCTTTGGTCATTTCAAACACCGTAACCGTAAATGTGCATAATTTCACAAATGAGCCGTTGAGTTTTTCAAAGGTTCCCGGGTTTCCTGTGTGATGCTTTTTTGGTGCCCCGGGAGGGGATGAACAGCGTTTGCCGGAAGACAAACGCTGTAGTGATGCGTTGGTGAAGGTTGGGTCAAAAGCCAAGCCATTCTCTTCCTTCCGGGGAAATTTTCTCCGGTGTCCACGGGGGATCCCAAACCACGTTCACTTCCACGCTTTCCACGGACGGCAATGAATTTAATGCGGATTTTACCCCGTTGACGATGGTGTCATGAAGCGGGCATCCGGGGGTGGTCAGGGTCATTTCGATGAAAATATGACCGTTTTTGATATCCATGCGGTAAATCAGCCCGAGATCCACCACATTGACGCCCAACTCGGGATCATAAACTTCTTTCAGCCTTTCGATAACGGTTTCACGGGTTAAACACATGCTTTTTCCTCCTTTGACCTGAAAGTGAAGACGTTGCCGATGATGGAGATGGCATACAGGCTGGAAAGCGAAAACAGAAGGAATCCGGCTTGAAAAAGAAAGGCGGATGACGTGACCATCCCGGGCACCGTTGTCAAAAAGGCAAAGCCTGCAACATGGAGTGCCCGTTTCAATTTCTGCTCCTGAATCATTTCAGACAGAAGGGGCACTTTGTTCTTTCCGACCTGGTTGCCGTATTGAAAGGTCCACCATAAAAAAGGCACGATTTTTGACAAATAACCGATGATGGTTAAGAATACCCATCCCCATAACCCGGTCCAGATGGTCAGGATGAAAAAGGCCGGTTGGGAAACGAAAAAAGAACAAACGGCAATCCCAAGAAGACAGAGCGCCGCCAATAAATTGACGCGCAAGGTGAAAAGAATGCCGGCCCCCGGATTCTTCTTGATCCCGGATTGGCGGATCTGGTGCAATGCGTAAACGTAAAGGCAAAAAGCCACGGCCAACAACATGATGGAAAACCGGCTCCACAGACCGATCCCGGTCAGGTTGCTCAAAGCCCCGCCGGCCACGGCCAGATTGAAGAGAAACAACGTCCGGTTTTGCCATTGGACCGGATGGCTGTGGGAGATGGAAAACATCGGCAACAGTTTGTAACTGAACCCGATGATCAAATTGCCGAACCACCCGGCAACCCCGAGCCAGATATGGGTGTAAAGAAGCTGGTCATGGCTGACGCCCAACTTCCCGAGGATAAAATCAAAGCCCATGAACATGCCGCTGAAAGCGGCCAAGATCAGGTATACCAGCGCACTTCCCGCATGCAGGGTGACCGGATTCCATTGCCTTGCCCGTAGCAGCGTGATGCCGATGTTGAGCACAAAAAGCAAAATGGCCAGGAAAAGGAGAGTGCCAAAAACGGCAATCCAGCGGGGATGAAAAAAGAAAAAGCCGAAGATCAAACCGGCATGGCTGATCAAATAAATGGCATAATGAAACATCCCCATCTTTTGGCTGAAGAGCGATTGGTTGAGAACCACCGGAACCAGCTGGTACACTGCTCCCATGGCAATCATGGATGCCCACCCCAGAACAAAAAGATGTGTCAGTCCCCATCCGTACGGGGTGCGGGGTGCCGTCACGGGAAGATCCGGCAGGAGCAGAATCGCTGCGATGAAAAACGCGGCCATTTCCAAGATCCCCGTGATGATAAAACACAGCGGAATTTTCAGTGATGACGAATCGGCGTGGATTTTCATCCTTTTCACTTCCCGTCCGTCCGGGGTTTGAAGATGGTGACTTCTGCGGAGCCATCCTCTTTTTGTTCCACTTCACAGGTGTAGCCGAGACGGTCCAATTCTTCCAACAAATATACGGGAACCCGGTCGTTGTGAATGATCACTTGATCACCGGGGGCGGCTTTTTCCAATTGATTCAGGGTCCGGACCATCGGTTCCGGAGGTTGGAGTCCCCGGTTGTCCAAACGGTACACCTGAGGCTCATTGTTTTCCACGGTTCGGGGCGGATGTTCCGCCTTTTCCTTTTTCGGTTTCCCGTTTTTCTTATAAAAAAGGCAAGTCCAGTGATCCGGAGCCAGCTTGGTGGCATCACACTGAAAACCTTTCATTTTTAACACCCGGATCAATGGAACCGGTTTGAAAGTTGTATGCAAAAGCAACTGTTCTTCCTCTTTCAATGAGGCCACAGCGCCCATGATTTTTTGAAAAGGCTCTGTTTTTTTCCTTAAGTCCTCACGGACATCCAATTCCACAACGGGTTGATTCGGTTGTTTCATCAGTGAATCCCTCCTTTGGTTCCCACTATATAGAAGGACCGGTGGGGAGGTTGTGACCAAAGTCACATCAAAAACCGGGTTTCGTTTTTTCGGGAAAAAGTGGGAAATATCACAGAAATCCCGGAGGAAGCGGACTAAAATAAATGCCGAATCCGATCAAAAAAGGAGGGTTAAGCATTGGAACAGTCTTTTGCGGCAACCGTCGATGCAAGAGAATATGAACCGAAGGACAAGCACCGGATCATTTTTGAAACCTTTGACGGGTTAAAGCCCGGACAAACGATGTTGTTATACAACGACCACGATCCGAAACCACTTTATTATCAGTTTCAAATGGAAAGGCCGGAGGCTTTCGGGTGGGAGTATTTGGAGGAAGGCCCGGAGGTCTGGCGTGTGGCGATCAGCAAAAAAGGTTAATATCTTCATGTTTTTAATATTTCAATTCTTCTTGATGATGTGCCAAAGGGGATCACTGCTCGCAAGCGTGATCCCCTTTCAAGCAGATGTCACCCCGCTTTTAAAAATTATCACGGCTCCCGTCGCATAAAGAACGAGGATCAGCGACGTCAACAGAAGTTGAACCGGTACGAGGTTAAATCCGCTGATTTCCAGCAGGTAATAAAAAAATTCATACAAGTTGGGCGTGATTTCGATAAAGGCGATGGTATACAAGGCCAGTGCGGCATTTTTGGCAAATTTCTTTTGTGCTTCTTCTTTGCGCTGTTCAGCCCGGCGCATTTCTTCATTGGAGAGAAGTTCAATCCATGAATCGAGTTTTTCGCTCAGCGCTTCCAACAATTGATGGATACGGCTTGTCTCGCTTAAACCGTCGACCATGGGTTTAAACCGCTCGGGCAAACGGGATTCGTCCGTATATTGGATGATCAGCGGGATATCATCGATCTCCACTTTTAAATTGATGCATTGATCAATGGATAAATTCAGTTGTCTAAATTCATCTTTTTCAACGGGCAGCCATTGATCCAGGCAATACAAGTAGAACCAGTAATGTTGCAAATTTAATTCAATTAATTCGTAAATCTCTTTGTCTGATTCATCAAATTCGCCAAAGACGATGACAGCGGCCCAGCTCATAAAAATCATCAGTTGTTTCCGGTCATCGTAATCCACGGGCGTCGAGTGGATGTTTTCCAGGTATTCCAAGACTTTCTCTTTTTTTGCATCCATTTTTGAAAGTTCGTTGGAATCGTCATAACCGATTAAATCCGGTTTTAAAATGGCGGGAATCCCTTTTTGCAAAAAGCGGGGCAGACGGTCAAAGCGGGAGGTGTCCACATGGCCTTGCAGCGGGCTGAAAAAAACCATGGACATGACGTAAGAAAGCCCGTTGTATTCCCAACCCGATGAAGCGCTGGGACGAAGCTCTTTCTTGTGTTTTCTTGCCAACTCCCTCAACTCTTTGGTGATCACATAGATGACGGGAGAAATGTCATGAGTCCAATTGAGAATTTTTTGGTGGGCTTTTTTTCTTTTTTCCAGATACCTGGCGGCAAAGGTCATGTTTCCGATGTAAATTTGTGGTTTGGAATAGTATTTAAACAGCCCGATTCCGGTTTGAAATATATATAAAAATAATCGCCCGGTGATTTTGGCACAGATACATTTTTCATACAAAATCACTTTTTCCTTTCCGGTCAACGGGGACACTTGAAAATTTTTGGACAGATAACCGCTGATTTCTTCGAATAATTCCGGGGAAAGCCGGGTTCCGAGATCAAACGGGATGTATCGGACCGGTTCTGACAAAATTTGATAGAAAGCCAAATCCGCTCCTCCTTTCATTCGGTTATAAAAATAAACAAAAATTGCATAATATTACCTTTATTTATTAATTATAAATAGAATTACATAAAAGATTCAATGGATGATTTTAAAATAAAACGACATTGAACAAAAAAACCCCTGCTGCGGGTGGAAGCAGCAGGGAGCCGGGTTTATCCATCTTTTGTTTTCTCCGCATAAGGAAGGCGTTTGCCCGTCAGGGACCATCCGGTTTTCAGCCCCAGGACAAACCAGCCCAGGACGAGTGCGCCGATGGCAAAGAGGGTGTCTCCGATGGTCCGGAGCCAGACGAAGGTGTGAATGATCCCCCGCGACATGAATTCGGCGGAACGGGCGTACCAGGTTCCGTGTTCGACGCTGGCCCATGTTTGCATCAAGCCGATGGGGAGCAGGCTTAAAAGAACCATGAGCGCCAGTCCGATGTTGATGGCCCAAAACGAGAAAGACAACGCTTTGGTCTTCCAAATGGATTGTTGGGTCAAACCGCGCAAACAGAAGAGCATCAAGCCGATCCCGAGCATTCCGTACACACCGAACAAAGCGGTATGCCCGTGCACGGAGGTGGTGTTCAAACCTTGCATGTAATAAAGCGCGATCGGGGGATTGATAAAAAACCCGAACAAACCGGCGCCGGTCAGGTTCCAGAAAGCAACGGCAATGAAGTAGTAAATGGGCCATCGATAGGCTTGCACCCAGGGACGGACCCGGGTGAGGGTTAAATTTTGATACGCTTCAAACCCGATCAGCACCAGCGGGACGACCTCAAGTGCACTGAAGGTTGCCCCCAACGCCAGAACCCCGATCGGCGTTCCGCTGAAATACAAATGGTGGAATGTGCCGATAATCCCGCCGAACAAGAAAACAATGGTCGAAAATAAAACGGAAGCGGTTGCGGTGGTTGTTCTTAAAAGCCCCATGCGCGTGAACAGGAAGGCGATGACAACGGTCGCAAACACTTCAAAGAATCCTTCCACCCACAGATGGACGACCCACCAGCGCCAGTATTCGGCGATGGCCAAATGCGTGTGTTGCCCCCACATCAGGGCGGGGATGTAAAACAAGGGAATGGCGGTGGATGCAATCATGAACAAAATGAGCAAATGCCTGTCGTTTTGTTTCTTTTTCAGGGCCGGCCAAATCGCCCGCAACATCAAAAACAACCAAAGGAAAAGCCCGATGGTCAAAAATAACTGCCAAAACCTTCCCAGATCGGTATACTCATATCCCTGATGGCCGAACCAGAAGTTGGTCTTCAGCCCGAACCGTTCTTGGACGGCATACCACTGTCCGGCCATTGAGCCGATGACAATGATCACTAAGCAGACAAACAAAATGTTGACCAACAGACGTTGATGTTTCGGTTCACGACCGGAGACCGCCGGGGCCACAAACAAGCCGGTGGCGATCCAAGCCGTGGCAATCCAGAAGATCGCCAGTTGGGTGTGCCATGTGCGGGTGATGGAATAGGGAATCCATTCGGCAATGGGAATCCCGTAAAATCCGCTTCCTTCAATCTGGTAGTGGGCGGTGACGGCTCCCAACGCCACTTGAACCACCCATAAAATGCCGACCACCCAGAAATATTTCAGTGTTGCTTTCATGGATGGAGTGGGAGACAAGGCGAGCAATGGATCTTTCTCGGGAAAATGATCTTCCGATCCGGTTTCATCGTGTTGTTGCGTGGCATAATACCAAGCCAGAGCGCCCACGCCGGCCAGCAACAGGACGAAGCTGACTACCGACCAAAGCACCATTTCCCCGGTGGGATGATTGCCGATGAGGGGTTCATGCGGCCAGTTATTGGTGTAAGTGATGTCACTACCCGGGCGGTTCGTCGCACATGCCCAGGTTGACCAAAATAAAAAGGCGTTTAAGGATTTCATCCGCCCGGGATTTTTGACGGTCCCTTCGGGGATGGCATATTTTTCACGCAAATCATCCAGTTTCGGATCGCTGCCAAACAATGATGCATAGTGCCGGCTGAGGTGAGAAACTGCCTCGGCACGCAAAGGGGAGATGACCAGATTGCCGGTGTCCGGTTGATAGGTGTTGGTTCTGATTTCTTTTTTCAAGCGGGCTTGAAGCATGGCTTTTTTCTCATCGTCCAATTGCTGATAAGGTTTTTTGAATTGGTCCGACGCATACCGGTTTAACATCCACATGGCTTCCCGGTGCAGCCAGTCGGCATTCCAGTCCGGGGCCACATAAGCACCGTGTCCCCAGATGGTTCCCAATTCCTGTCCGCCGATGGATTGCCAAACGTTTTGCCCGTCTTTAATTTCTTTTTCGGTGAATAAAACCTTGCCGGTTGTGGTCACGACCTTTTTGGGAACCGGGGCATGGTTTGATAAATTCTTCCCCCGTAATATCCCAAAATGGCGAATGAAATGAGAATCACCAGTCCCAGACCGGTCCAAAGCCGGGAATATCGCATAACAAACTCCTCCTGATCTGTTTTTTTAACTGGTACCATTTTTTGGAAACAAAGCGTTTTTATTCAAAAAACAAAAAGAGGAAAAAGGACGGCAGAGAAGACAGAATCTGGACATTTTATGAAGAAACCCGGGAAACGCTTGGCAAAAAAATATATTGTGATATCATTAACAATGTGCAGATGCAAACACTCTTTCGCTATGTTTTCATCAGGAAAATATTGGGATGGATGTTCAGGGAATATATGATCTGTTATTGCCGTTATGCTTATGTGAAAGAGTTGGTTTGGGTAAAAACTTAGTAAAGAGGTTTGCAGTATTGAACCATAAAGAGGTAGATAGATATGGGTCAAATGAATGATGTTTTTTTGAGAGCTTGTCGGAAAGAGCACACCCCTTATGTACCTGTCTGGTATATGCGCCAAGCAGGGAGGTACCAGCCGGAGTACCGGGAAATCCGCCGGAAATATTCTTTTTTTGAGATGAGCGAAAATCCCGAGGTCTGTGCGAAAGTGACCTCGCTTCCGGTCGAACAGCTGGGGGTGGATGCCGCCATTTTATTTGCGGATATTATGACGCCGCTGAAACATATCGGGGTGGAGGTTGCCATTCAACCGGGAACCGGTCCCGTGATTTCCAACCCGGTCCGGGGCGAAGAGGAGATCGGCCGTTTGGGAGAGCTGGATCCAGAGAAGCATGTGCCCTACATTTTAGAAGCGGTTCAGATCTTAAATGAGCAGCTTTCCGTTCCCTTGATCGGCTTTGCCGGTGCGCCGTTTACGCTTGCCAGTTACATGGTGGAAGGCGGACCGTCCAAAAATTATCACAAAACGAAAGCATTGATGTATTCGGCACCTTCTGCTTGGGATCAGTTGATGAAGAAACTCGGTGACATGACCGTGAATTACCTGAAAGGACAAATTGAAGCAGGTGCCCATGCCGTCCAAGTGTTTGACTCCTGGGTCGGTGCCTTGAACCAACAGGATTACCAAACCTATGTGGCTCCGGTCATGGAGCGGATCTTCCGCGAATTAAAGGAAGACACCGATGTCCCCGTCATCTATTTCGGAGTCGGAGCCGGTCATCTCCTGGAGGCATGGAATCAACTGCCGGTGGATGTGATCGGTCTGGATTGGCGGACGCCGATCCGTTTTGCCAGGGAACAAGGGGTCGAAAAAGCTTTGCAAGGAAATCTTGACCCGTCGATTCTCATGGGTCCTTGGGAATTGATCGAAGAAAGGGCCAAAGAAATTTTGGATCAGGGAATGAAACAGCCGGGCTATATTTTTAATCTGGGCCACGGTGTGTTTCCGGATGTTCGTGTGGAAACGCTTCAAAAATTGACTGAATTTGTCCATCAATATACAAGAAGGTGATGACCATCGCTAAGAAAACCGGTTTGCTCGTCATGGCGTATGGAACCCCGAGAAGTCCTGAGGAAATCGAACCTTATTACACCCATATCCGCCACGGCAGAAAGCCGCCTGCCGAACTGTTGGAAGATCTGAAACAGCGATATGAAATGATCGGCGGGGTGTCCCCGCTGGCACGCATTACGGAAGAACAGACGAAAGCTTTGGAAAAGGAGTTAAATTCCAGGTCAAAGGACCGGACTTTTCAAGCGTACTTGGGATTAAAACACACGTACCCGTTCATTGAAGAGGCGGTCCGGAAAATGAAAGAGGATCAGATTGAGGAAGCGGTCAGCATTGTGCTGGCACCGCACTATTCCACCCTCAGCATTCAAACTTACAATGACCGCGCAAACCAAGAAGCCGAAAAACTGGGCGGTCCGAAGATCAAAACGGTGGACAGTTGGCATGACCATCCGGGATTTATCCGTTTGTGGGCAAAACGGGTTCAAGAAACCTTGTCGGCCATCCCGGAAGAAGAGCGTGACCAAACGGTGGTAATTTTCACGGCGCACAGCCTGCCGGAGAAAATTCTTAAAATGGGGGACCCCTATCCGGATCAATTGAAAGAAACCGCCAAGCTGATTGCCGAAGAAGCAAAAATTCCGCATTACGCGGTGGGCTGGCAAAGCGCGGGACGGACGCCGGAGCCATGGCTGGGTCCGGATGTGCTGGATTTGACCCGGGAATTGTATGAGCAAAAAGGATATCGTTCGTTTGTTTATTGCCCGGTCGGCTTTGTGGCGGATCATTTGGAAGTGCTTTATGACAACGACATTGAGTGCAAACAATTGACGGATGAGTTGAACGCCAATTATTACCGTCCGCCGATGCCCAATGTCGATCCGGAATTTATCCGTTGCCTTGCCGATGTGGTGGAGAAGCGCCTGACCACTTGAGGAGGAGATTTGCAATGAATGTGCAAACACCACATGTCGTCATAGCCGGAGCAGGGATGACCGGGTTGTCCGCTGCTTATTATTTACAAAAAACCTTAAAAGAGAAGGGGCAAAAGTGGCAAATCACTTTGTTGGAAGCTTCCGGCCGTCTGGGCGGAAAAGTGAAAACGTTGGTCCGGGACGGCTTTGTCATGGAGCAGGGGCCCGACTCCTTTTTGGAGCGGAAGAAAAGCGCGTTCGAGTTGGCCAAAGATTTGGGGCTTGAAGATCAATTGGTCCGGAATCAGACCGGACAAGCATATATCCTGCACAAAGATGAGCTGTTGCCGATTCCGGAAGGGGCTGTGATGGGAGTGCCGACCCGGATCATGCCGTTTGTCCTGACTCCTTTGGTGTCTCCGGCCGGCAAAGTCCGTGCCGCGGTCGACTTGGTTCTTCCCCGTTCCAATGTGGCGGAAGGAGAGGACCGGTCCGTGGGTGCATTTTTCCGCCACCGCTTGGGGAGTGAAGTGGTGGACCGGATCATCGAACCGCTGCTGTCGGGGATTTATGCAGGCGACATTGACCAGATGAGTTTGCTGTCCACCTTTCCGCAATATGCCGAGATGGAGAAAAAATATCGCAGCATGATCCTGGGCATGAAATCCATGCGCCCGCCGAAAACCAAATCCGACAAACCCAAAGGCGCGTTTCTCACGTTGAAAAACGGGCTCCAAGCCATGGTCGAAGAATTGGAAGCACAATTGCAGGATGTCCGGGTGATCAAAGAAGAACAATTGAAGCGGGTGGAAAAACAGGAGAAAAAGTACCGGTTGTATTTGGAGCAAGGGGAGCCTTTGGAAGCGGATGCGGTGATTTTGGCATTGCCGCATGAAGTGAACCGGCAAGTTTTGGGGCAAGCTGACTTTTTGAAGCCGCTGAATGACCGGCCCACTTCGGTGGCGACGGTGCTGCTGGCTTTTTCGGAGGAAACAGCCCCCAAAACCAAAGATGGAACCGGCTTTTTGATTCCGCGTGTCGAGCCTTACACCATCACCGCCTGCACATGGACGCACAAAAAATGGCCGCACACCACCCCGCCGGGCAAAGCGTTGCTTCGTTGTTATGTGGGGCGTGCCGGCGATGAAGAAATCGTGTACAAGTCGGATGAGGAAATCGTTGAGGTGGTTCTCTCCGATCTGAAACGGATCACCGCCTTTAACGGAGAGCCCGAGTTTACCCATGTGACACGTTGGAAGAAAGCCATGCCGCAATTTGTCGTCGGTTTCCCGGATTGGTTGAAGCAATTAAAGGAACAGATGTCCATCCATTATCCGGGAGTTTTCATGGCAGGATCCAGTTATGGTGCATCCGGGATTCCCGATTGCATCAGCCACGGAAAAAAAGCCGTTCAAGATGTGATAGAATATTTATCAGCTTGATCAGATGAGGAGTGAAAAAAGATGGCACAAGCAGTGGAAACGTATGAAGGCTGGTATGCTTTTCATGATTTTCGCTCAATCGACTGGAATCAATGGAGATCACTCAGTGCCGGCGAAAGAGAAGAAGCGGTGCGCGAGCTGAATGAAATCCTGAAGCAATATGAATCCGTTGAAGAAAATAAACAAGGAAGCTTTGCCTTATTTGCCATTTCCGGTTCCAAAGCGGATTTGTTGTTTGTGCATTTCCGTCCCACTTTGGAAGAATTGACCGATGTCAAAAATCAATTTAACAAAACGCGTTTCGCCGGAGTCACCACCACTCCTTATTCCTATATTTCCATCGTGGAACTCGGCGCTTACACCATTCCGCCCCATGTCGATCCGGAAACGGATCCGTCGGTGCAAAGACGCTTAAAACCGATGATGCCCAAATCCGGTTATGTCTGCTTCTATCCGATGAACAAAAAAAGAGACGGGGAAGACAACTGGTACATGCTCTCCATGGAAGACCGGAGAGAAATGATGAAAAGCCACGGCATGATCGGCCGTTCTTATGCCGGGAAAGTGCGGCAAATCATTACCGGTTCGGTTGGTTTGGATGATTGGGAGTGGGGTGTCACCTTATTCGGGGAAGACCCGTTGCAATTCAAAAAGCTGGTCTACGAAATGCGCTTTGACGAAGCGAGCGCACGTTTTGGGGAATTTGGCCCGTTTTATGTGGGGAATTATTTGACCCAGGAAGATTTGAACGCTTTGCTGTTGGAAGGTTTAAACGGATAAACCCGACCCGCTTGATCTTGTTATAAGGATGATGGACAAAGAGGTCCGTCATCCTTTTTTTGATGATGAAATGACTTATTTTGAACCAACAAACGGCATTCAGCATAACCACACTTAATCTAACCAAACAACAGTTATTAGGACATGTAAGGAAAAGGGGGAGGGATTGTGACAGAAAACTGCTCCCTTTCTGAACCCCAAGGCTGTCAAAGAAATCAAAATGGATTTAGGCGAAGTAATGTCATCCGATTTTATGAACACCAAAAAGGTTGAGTTTGAAATCAAAGTGCAATAAGGAGGATAAACAATGAGCCGGACAACAGAATTTGTCCTGGGGCTTATCGGTGGGATTTTCGGTTTTGGTGATGCACTGTTTGCTATCTTTTTTGGAGCTGTGGATGAGGCTGTTTCAGGCGGTACATCGGAGGTAACCGGTTAGGTTGGGGAGCTTTCCTTTTTTCCATCTTGGCAATCGTAGGAGCAATTGTAGTAAAGATTAATCCAAAGATCGGCGGCACTTTGATGCTGATTTCAGGGATCGGCGGATTAATTAGCATCTCGATGTTCTATGTATTAGCAACCGTGTTCCTTGTAATTGCAGGATTAATGGAATCTTCCGCAAGGATAAACAAAAAGAAATGTCAGCATGAATCTAAAGGTGGGATTTTCCTCTTCTGGAGGATTACAAAAACAGCCCTCTCCATTTTCCGGAGAGGGCTTTAATATTAGAACTGAAGGTTTACAAGAATTTTATTTTTTTGTAGACTGATAT
>NZ_JAECVV010000008.1:0-221249 GCF_016055145.1 Thermoactinomyces sp. CICC 23799 | reverse complement strand
CGCAATGATCACCCCTGCATAATCAACCGGATGAATTCCTTCTCTTGTCTCTTGACTCAAATCGAAAAAAATCAAGTCATCATTACCCAAGAAAAAAAACGGGAACAAATGTGGATCCTCTGCGATCTCTTCCACCAGATAGTAATCTTCCCACACCCAAGATCAAATCTGCGATGGAATGGGGACCCATAATCAGGTTATCAAAAGTCCTCTGATGAAAACACATAAAGCCATATCCAATTTGTAAATAAAATTCCCTTAACTCTTTTGGAAACGTTCGATTGAGTCTTTTTTCTGCTTCTTCAACTTCACCTGTATCCAGAGGATAAAATACATGTTTATACTCTGGTGGTGCTTGAACGTTTACGGATGGAAGAACATATTTTTTTAAAAAAGAAAAGTCACTCATTGCTGTGATCACCTCCTAAGATATGATATCGGTCATTCATGATTTCACTTCCACGTCATTAAGTGACAACTCATTGAAACATGGTATGCTGTCATCTTTAACAAAACCAAAGCCCGCTCCTGTTTCACCAGAGCGGGCTTCCAAACAACATCCATGGAACCATTTTTTATGCAATCAAGTTCAACAATTCTTCTCTCTTCATCTTCTTGTCACTTCCTGCCGGATAATGTTTCAGCAGGTATTTCTGTAACCGCTCGGACCATTCTTCTTGGTAGCCGTTTATTTTTTTAATTTCTTCCAAAAATTCATCTGGCGTATTTTCATCATTGACCGGTTCAACAGGTTGCGGAACTTTATTTTGCTCACCAGCAAAGATATATGCTTGTTTTATGGTGTATGATACGGCATCCAGAACACACCAAAAAGCTGACTCTGCTTGAGAATTTCCTGAAAACGGATCTGTTAAAGTCGTGACAACAAACAATCCCTCGTCTTCATCGTCTATCTCCAAATACATGTCGAGTCCACTTAACTTTTTTTCCTCGATCCATTCCCAACACAAATCCATGGACTTTCTTATTGCAGGAAACCAATCAAATTTAGTTAATTTATCTAAAACTTTCTCAGATAAAGCTAAAAAATAAGCCGCTCTCGCATCCATATTTACTTTTTTGTACCACTCCACACTCTATTGCCTCCCAAGTTCGTTACATTGTTCCATAATGGTTTTTAATGTTTGTTGAAGCTGTTATCTCACAATCATTTTCGTAAAATATCAGCCGCAAAATCGGAATCAATTTTTCAGCATTTGATATTCTATCGTTCAATCAGGTGCCACTATATTTTTTATAGTGGGGGAAAATCTTTCAAAAACCCGATTCATCATCAACAACATAGATATAATAATTTTCTTTAGCATCCAGCTTTCGTAAAAAATCTTCGAGGGATTCCGCAATGATCACCCCTGCATAATCAACCGGATGAATTCCTTCTCTTGTCTCTTGACTCAAATCGAAAAAAATCAAGTCATCATTACCCAAGAAAAAAAATGGGAACAAATGTGGGTCCTCTGCAATCTCTTCCACCAGATCGTAATCCTCCCAGATATCTTCACCCAAGATCAAATCTGCGATGGAATGGGGACCCATAATCAGGTTATCAAAAGTCTTCTGATGAAAACACATAAAGCCATATCCAATTTGCAAATAAAATTCCCTTAACTCTTTTGGAAACGTTCGATTGAGCCTTTGTTCCGCTTCTTCCACTTCACGTTTGCCAACCGGATAAAATTTATGCTTAAAATCCGGAGGTGCTTGGATGTGTCTAGATGGAAGAACATATTTTTTCAAAAAAGAAAAGTCACTCATTGCTCTGATCACCTTTCAAGATATGAGATCAATCATGATTTCACCGCATCATTCAGTAATAACCCATGGAAACATGGCACTTTTGCTTTCACCTTTAACAAAACCAAAACCCGCTCCTTTTGACCGGGCGGGCTTTCAACGAACATCCATGGAACCAATTTTTACGAAATCAAGCTCAACAATTCTTCTCTTTGGATCTTCTTGTCACTGCCTGCCAAATGGTTTTTCATCAGGTATTGTTTTAATCGCTCAGCCCATTCTTCTTGGTAATCATGAATCTGGCAAATTTTTCTCATAAATTCACCGTCTGTAAATTCATCATTTACAACTTCAATTGCTTGCGGAACATAGCCTTTCTCTTCATACTTACAGGCTTGCCAAACCGTGTATGCCACTGCATCGATTACACAGAAAAAAGCAAGTTCATCTTCATCGTCATCTAAACCAGCATCGACTTCATTCATGTGAATTGAAAATAACCCTGTTTCTGATTCTTCATCATCAAGCCTTTCATAAAGATCATGTCCACTCCATCCTCTTTCCTCAATCCAATTCCAACACATGTTCATGGTTTCTTTTACATGATGAAACCATTCATAATGACTGATTTTATCCAATACTTTTTCTGTTAAAGATAAATAAAAAGCCGCCTTTGCATCTTCACTAACATGATCATACCATTGCATAACGACCCCTCTATCCAATCCGGATGATATTCAAAGGATTAGGAATATATATACTATCCTCAGGATAATCTATCTTTCGTTGTAAAGAAATATCTCATAGTCATCCTTTGTCTTTCTTTCATTACTGATGATACAATCATCAAAAGATATTTTTATAACGTTTACTGACATCCCACTTTAACGGAGTGAGAAATTTTGAATAAAACAATTCGTGAGGTTCGTTTTTCTGTTTGGTTTGAAGAAGATAATTTTAGTCGTGATAGCACGATCGATTTTTCCTCTGCTTTTGAACAACCAAAGTTTTCAAGGGAAAAACTTCATCAATTACTTGATGAATTTTTAAATGATATTGAAGAAGATGTCAGAGATGAACATCATTCATCTTCTTGAGTTGAAATCAGCGATAAACCAGCCCAAAATGAAAAAACATCAGCCTGTTCACGCTATATCCCGCTGAACAGGCTGTTTGTAACTTTAATCCTGGTCGGGTTCGTATAGCATTTTCTCGATATCTGAGAAATTGTCACATACTTTTGTGACATTTGAAGATTCATGGTACCAATATACAATGATAGGATCTTCACTGTCTCTATAATCAAAACAATACAAGTTGCCAAAAGGATCTTTTGCAAAAGGAAAAACTTTGTCAGGAAGATCGTCTTTTACCCAACGATATACTCTTTCAATATAGATCGGGGAGTTTTTTTCAAATGAAAGTAAACAACCAAATACCATTTGTTTTAGATCTCCAAAGTCAATCGTATCAGGACTTGGTTGGGTTCCATGAGAAGTAATTGCAATCTGTCGGAAATCGGAAGGGAATTGAATCCCAAAATTTTTTTCTACCTGATAAATTGATTGCTTATCAGCAGGTACCTTGCTTTTTCTCCATTTCATAATATCCCCCCACTTATTTGCCGGAATCTAATTTCCCAAATCTTGCGTCCACCAGTATGTTTAGTTGGGCCATGAACTTCAGTTAAAACAAGCTGCCTCTTAGCAGGATTCTGATGATGATGCAAGGTAAGCGTGGAAGATCTTTTGCATCTCTAAGCTTTCAAATTTGGATCAGAGAAGGTTCTACAGAAATCTGGATAGCCAGTTGTTTACCACTGTTTTGTTAAAATAACTGTTTGACCTTTCTTTGGCCCTTTTTTCAGCTCGGGTTTCCCGTGCAATTTTTTCTTACTTATTTCTCTCTTCCTGCCTTTTGATATTTTCCAGAAAACGATGAATCTCTTGTCTGCTCTTTAAGATGACAACCGTTTTGTCAGAGCCGGACTTTTGAAAGTTTTCTAATCGCTCCATCATTTTTCTCTGGCGGGAATCGTAAGTGGTCCGGGCATCCTTCTCCCATATCCGGTCGTGTTTTCCCCATGTTCACCAAAATGCGCTTGATCACACGCAACAGGCACAAATATCGGGGCAGTTCCAAATAGATCATGGTATCCGCATGTTCTGCCCGCATCTCAAACGTACGACTGTAATTCCCTTCCATAATCCATTGGCGTTGGTTCACAATTTCTTGCTGAGCTGTGACGAACTCTTCCGGTGAAGACTCCACCCAGCCCGGTTTCCAATAGAAAGCATCCAAATGGTAAACACGGATCTTTAAGATTTGCCCTAATTTCCGCGCAAACGTCGATTTGCCCCCACCGGATGAAACCCCGATCACCATAATGCGGTTCACCACATGCCAACCCTTTTCCCCGTTTCCGGCCACAGAACCGACCACTTCGTTCCAAGACCAAACTTTGCAAAATACACGATAGCGCCTTTTAATCGGTAAAAAAGCTCTCTCCCCAAAATGATTTGCTCTCTTCGGCATCACATTTCATTTTTTATGCACATAAAAGGTTACAAAACGCACATTTTGTAACGATGAAACAGCAAACAACGCTGTTTTACGCACAGAACATCTAAATCCGGCTGACAGAACCGCAGCCGGGCTTTTGTTCTGCCTCCACAAAAAAATAACAAGCCTGAAAAAGGCTGGTTATACCGGTACCGCACCCCGTCTTTGCCGTATGGATTCGTGAAACTCCGCCAATTGGCGATAGCTTTCGATAGGCACCCTAATTCTCTCTCCGTCCAACCGTATGTACATTCCATCTTCTTTCGCTTCTTCGTACGGATATTTGTCCAGCAACCAGAGTGCATTGATTTCGAGGTCCTCGATATCGGTTGCAAAGCTGCATCCGCAGTAAATCAACCCGATTTTCTGGCCTCTCAACCGGTGATATTCTTCGATGTTTCCTTTTCTCTCTTCTTCCATCATCCGTACGTAAAAATCCACGGCTTTCGGCGGAAAACCCAAAATCGTCCCCAAAATCCGGTCGGCTTCTTTGGCGGATAACGTTCCGCTGCGTTTCACTTCCGCATGGAATAAAGATTGGATGAGCTCGTTTTGAAAGAACAAATAAAAAGGCCGCCCGCTCAGCAAATCATAATCGTTCTGCCCGACATACGGGTAAGTTTCCAGCAAATACTCCATGTGCTCCGTTTTCCATCTTTCAAGGGGAATATCCAAGAAGGCCGGTTTGTACCCTTTTAAGAACGCATCCACCGTACGCAAGTTCATCGCTCCCTCGCTTCAAACTGTGCGGATATTTATTCGTTATAGCCACAATGATTCCTGCATGAAAAAACGCCCGTAACGGGCGCATCCGTTCAACCGTCGTCTTCCCCGCAGCCGTCGTATTCCTCGTATCCGCAGTTGCTGCAGTACACATAGCCGTCCCGGGACTTTCCCAACGTTTGCTCACCACAGCGAAGGCAAAGGGATGCCATCTTCAAGCCTCCTTCCGTTTGTGGCGGGTCTCGGATCGGCATCACAAATAAAATTGATAATTTTCTTTATATTTTTATTATAGACTTTTGACCAAACAATGCCCATACCAGAGCGGTTAATTGACGTTTGCCAAGATTGCCGTTTTTAAATACCCCTGTGCAGTTTAATTTCAAATTCGGGTTTCGTGATATATTCCATATATCGGATATTTCTGTCAAAATCCATATAAGCTTGATAACGGGTACGTATTGCGGGGGCTGTAATCTTATCAAGCACTTTATCCTTTGCAACCCAGCGGCTTTCCAATGTTTCCTCCGAAGTGCATAATGCTCCGCCCACAGGAGTGCACACAAAGTCTAACATGATTTTGGTCGGAATCTCCGTGACACCGTCATACCATTTGTAAATCCCTGTATTTGAATAAACGCCAATCAAATGCGATACAATTACGTCTATCCCGCTTTCCTCTTTGACTTCTCTGATTAATGCATCCATCAGATTTTCCCCGACTTCCACTTGTCCACCGGGAAATACCCATCCGCCATGTTTCGTCTTCACCAAAAGGATATTCCCTTGTTCATCTTCGACGATGCCACCCACTGCCACAATATGTTTTGGCATTTCCATTCTTATGACCTCCAAGCAATCTGAAAAGAAAGAGAAACTTTACCGTCTCTTTTATTTTTAATTCTTTAAATTGAAGATATTTTCCTGTTTCAGCCAACTTGCTGCTGATCGCGCGAATCAGCGGCAAACCGGGCAAAAAATGCGGCTCCTGCAAAGGGACACCAACCGGAACCGCCGGGAATCTCCCACGGCACCTTCAGCTTCGCCACTTAACAGCCTTCTTCCACCCAAAAGCGCGCCCGTTCCTTAATGAGGTTTTTGCCAATACGCTCTCTTACCGGGAGTTTACGTGGAGTCGGGTTTCAGACAAAATAATAAGACGTCCGCCTTTCGCCTGTACAGACGAAAAAGGCGAACGCCTTCACGCGTTCAACCGGTTCACTACCGGTTTCCGATGTCACATTTCAAAACGGCTTGGCGTCCCAGGAGAGATTCGAACTCCCGACCGACGGCTTAGAAGGCCGCTGCTCTATCCAGCTGAGCTACTGGGACATTTTTCTAATTCGCCGTGACGACACAACATATTCTACAACAGATTATTCTTTCCGTCAACCACTTTTTTTATTCCAGCAAAAAAAACGGGCAAAAGGAAAAGGAATTATCATTACGACAATTCCCCTTCAAATCCCCGCTCGGTAATCGGGGTTCCATCGATTTGGTAGAACACCACTTTGATTTTCCCGTCTTTTGTCTCCAAAACGGCATAGGTCGGTACAGTAAAGCCACGGGGTTGCGTGATGCTTCCCGGATTGATCAGCAAAACGCCGTCTTCTTTTTCGCACACCGGAAAATGGGAGTGGCCGAAACAAGCAATTTGCGCTCCCGCTTCCTGCGCCCGGTATTTGATGGGAAGCAAAGACTCTTTCACCCGGTACAGGTGGCCATGCGTGACAAAAAAACAAAGGGAATCCGCTTCAAAGATCTCTTCCTCGGAAACCTCTTCCCAATCGCAATTGCCTCTCACCACAGTCAACGGCACGGAGGGAAGTTCAGACCGGCCGGTGCAAAAATCGCCGCAATGGATCACATGATCGGCTTTCACCCGGTCCACAATTTCATTCAACCGCTTCGCCCGGCCGTGTGAATCGCTGATGATCAACACTTTCATCATCATTCCTCCTCTTATGAAAAATGATACATGTTCTTCATCTCTTCGATCAACAGACGGGTGGCTTTCCCGCGGTGACTGATGGCGAATTTTTCTTGATTGCTCAGCTCCGCCATCGTTTTGTGAAGCGAAGGCACGTAAAAAAGCGGATCATAACCGAAACCCTGATCCCCCCGCGGCTCCCGCGTGATTTCGCCGTGGCACGTTCCTTCCACGGTTTTGGTCGGTTCACCGGGCACAGCCAGCGCCATAACGCAAACATAGTAAGCCTGGCGTTTCTCTTGCGGGACGGATTCCATTTGCTTCAGCAATTTTTGGTTGTTCTCTTCATCCGTGGCATTTTCCCCCGCATAGCGGGCCGAATAAACGCCGGGCTCCCCGTTTAACGCCGGCACCACCAGACCGGAATCATCCGAAACCACCGGCGCATTCAAATGCCGGGCAATCGTTTCCGCTTTTTTGACGGCATTGCCTTCAAACGTGTCCTGATCCTCTACAATGCCGGGCAAATCTTGAAAGTCTTTCAACCCTTTGACATCCAGGTTCAAATGCTCCAAAAACAGTTCCCGGAATTGTTCCAATTTGTTTCGGTTTCCCGTCGCAATGATGATATACGGAAAAGGCCAGTTTCTTTTCATGTTTCTCTTCCTTTCCCTTTCAATGGTTCATGGGAAAGCCCATGAACAATAAAAAAGCTCATGGGCCCGATTGGTTTATTTCGTTGCCGAAGAACTTTCCTCCGAAACGGTTTTCCCCACCAGTTCGGCGTCACTTCCCAAGATTTCTTTTTGCATGAGAATCAATTCAGACGTTCCCTTTTTGGCCAGCTCCAAAAGTTGGAAAAGCTGATCGCCCGAAAAAGGAGATTCTTCGCCCGTTCCTTGGATTTCCACATATTTTCCGAGACCTGTCATGACAATGTTCATATCCACAATGGCGGAGGAGTCTTCTTCATAACAAAGATCCAAGAGCACTTCTTCCCCGACGATCCCCACACTGGTCGCAGCCAAAAAGTCTTTGACCGGCATCTCTTTTAAAACGCCGTTTTTCACCATGGGAGCCAGCGCATCCACCATGGCGACAAATGCTCCGGTAATCGCCGCGGTACGGGTTCCGCCGTCGGCTTGGATCACATCGCAGTCGATCCACAGGGTTCTTTCCCCGATGGCGGATAAATCCACAACGGAACGGAGTGCCCTTCCAATCAGGCGCTGGATCTCCATCGTCCGGCCGCTGACTTTCCCCCGGCTGGATTCACGAACGGTCCGTTGATGGGTCGCTCTCGGCAACATCGAATATTCCGCGGTAATCCACCCTTTACCGGAATTTCGCAAAAAAGGGGGGACTCTTTCTTCCACCGTCGCCGTACAAATGACCCGGGTATCCCCCACGGTTATGTAAACGGAACCTTCCGCCGTCTTGATAAAGCCTCGCTGCATTTCCACTTTTCTTAGTTCATGATTTGCGCGTCCATCGGTTCTCAATGATGCTTCCCTCCTGTGCCAAGTTCCTTTAGTATAGCATACCCTTATCCCAAATACCGAATGAGAAAAGAAAAAAAGGAATGAAATTTGACTCATTCCTTTTGCACCTGCATCAGGATTTATTTGGATTGACAAAGACGGGGCGGGCCACGGGATTGCTGACGGTTCCTTCCCCTTCCACGGCAACGCTTTGTTTCCCGTTCACGGTCAATTGCACTTTATCCGCATCGGTGTTTTCCGTCAAGGACAACACGATCGTTTGGATGGCGTCTTTGGAAGCGCTGTTCTTTCCGTACTGTAACAGTTGCTCTCCCAGATCCGCCGACACCACCTTGTCTTTGACCTGAACTTTATTCACCGCCAAGGTGTTGTCCAGCGCCGCACTCAAACCGGAATCGTATTGCGGCCCTTTGATCAGCTCTTTCATCACCGTTTCGCCGATTTGGTCCGATGAATTGACCATCCGGGTCACCGGCACATAGTAAATTTCGTTATTGGGCAATTGCCCCATGAAATACAGGATGACCGGCATGCTCCGCGTCAGGTCCGTTCCTTCGGCCACCTCCAGATTGATCCCGTCTTTACGGGTCAAACCTTGAGCCGGTGTCTTTTTCTTCGGCATGACCGCAAGCGGTTTCCCATCGACCCAGATATTCACCTGGTCAATGGTGGGAAAACCCGTCAACGTCCAAGTCACGGCACTTAACAAATCCTCTTCTTCATCCTCTTTGTAGTTCAAAAATTCTTTTGAAAAGTCAATGGTTGCAACCCCGTCTGAAATATTTAACGCCTTCACCTGCGTTCCTTTGGGCAGAATCGGAGTCATCCCTTCCGGCAGCATGGACGCTCCCGGTCCTTCCTTCACCATGAACTTTAACACTTCTTTGGCAATCCCTGTGGAAGCCGGAAGATTCAAGGTATAAGGAGCGACGTGGCCGTTATTCGTTTTGAAATAAAGTTCGACCCCGGTCGTCTTTTCCTGTTTGTCATCCTTTTTTTCTTGGCCGGCCCCCACCGGCGTTGCGTTGTCCAAATTGGCATTGGCCGGGGGCGGGTCAATGGGCTTGGTGGATTCTTTTCCCGGTCCGAACATGCATCCGGTCACCAGCAAAGGAATGAATAATAGAAAAACGGCTGAGCGTATGAATCTTTGATCCATGAACAATCTCCCCCCAAGGACAAGTCATTTATTACATGTATACGGGCATGGGGGGAATTTAGCACTTTCCGGAACAAAATTTTATCCCACCGAAGGGAAATAAAGCTCCACCTGTTCCACCTTGACCGGAAAACCAAACCAGTCTTCGGCAATCTTCGAAAAGCTTTCCGTCGACCCCGTCGTAAAGAAGCGGTGTTTGGGCGAATGCTGATCCGAAAGCAATTGTTGGTGCTGCAAAATCGTGCTTAACTCCACCGCGGTTTCTTCCGCCGAGCTGATGATGGACACCGATTCGCTCACCGCTTTTCGGATGGAATCCGCCAAAAGGGGATAATGCGTGCATCCGAGAATCAAGGTGTCCATGGAAGTGTTCCGGAGCGGGGACAACGTGTCGGCAACTATGTCATCGGCCAAAGCGGTATGGCGATACCCGCTTTCCACCAGCGGCACAAAGGCCGGACAGGCCAGACTGTGAATGGTCAAGTCGGGATGGATTTTGCGGAGAGCCTGTTCATAAGCCCCGCTTTGAATCGTTCCCTGCGTGCCGATCACGCCAATCGTTTTGTTTTTCGTCGCTTTAATGGCCGCCCGCGCTCCGGGATCAATCACTCCCAGGACCGGAATGTCCACCTGTTCTCTCACCAAATCCAGCGCTGCGGCGGTTGCGGTATTGCACGCGATCAAAATCGCTTTGATCGGATGATTCATCAAAAACCGGACAATGCCCATGGTGAATTTCCGGACTTCTTCTTTGCTGCGGGGGCCATACGGACAGCGTTTGGTATCCCCCACATAATAAATGGTCTCCCGGGGCAACTGCCGCATCACTTCACGGGCAACGGTCAACCCGCCGACCCCGGAATCAAGGATGCCGATCGCCCGGTCTCTGGTTTGCTGCATCATACAAAAATCCAACTCCTATCCCTCTGTCTCAACCGGATATGATATCATATTGGTTTCCCCAAGAATTGGAACACAGGCAACAAAAACCTCCATTCGGTGCATGAATGGAGGAAAACCTCAATCTTTTTTCATTTCATGATACAAAACGGATAAATGTTTTTGGATTTGCTCCGTCTCTTCAGATGACAAATGCGAGAGAATGTCGGACAAATACTGCCGACGGGCTGCCAAAACTTCATCGATGATTTTCCGCCCTTTATCCAATAAACGGATCCGCACCACGCGCCGGTCACGTTCATCCCTTATCCGTTCCACCACTTCGTTTTTCTCCATCCGGTCAATCAAATCGGTCATCGTACTGCAAGCCAAAAACATTTTTTGACTCAATTCCCCGATGGTTAAATCCCCGTTTTCCTGAAGCAACAACAAAGCTGAAAACTGGGGCGGGGTCACCGGAAACCGGTCCAGGATTTCCCTTCCTTTTCTTTTGACAATCACACTGATTTCCCGCAATAAAAATTCGATTTCAGCAAATCGCTCGTAAGAGACCGGCTTTTTCTTTTCCATAAGCCTCTCCTTTATTTCAAACTTTCATCATATCCTTATCAAGAAAGTATATATAAAATTATACACCTTGACAAACTAAATCCAGTAAACAAAAAACTGCAAAACGGTGACACATCTGATAAAATGGTGTCTCGGTAACATATATGAAGGAGGTTGGACGGTTGAACCAAACACCTGAATTTCTGCAAGAAAAAAACGGGGATTTATGGCTGATCGAAGATGAACGGGAAAACATGAAGGTGAGTTACCGGATCAAAGAAGTGGTGTTTTCGGAAAAATCCCCTTTTCAACATGTCATGATTTTGGATTCATATGATTTCGGCCGCATGCTCGTTTTGGACGGCGTGGTGCAAACCACTTCCCTGGACGGCCACATCTACAATGAAATGATCACCCACATCCCGCTTTCCATCCACCCGAATCCCGAGCGCGTGCTGATCATCGGGGGCGGGGACTGCGGAGCCGCCCGGGAAGTATGCAAATATGAGAATGTCAAAGAAATCGACATGGTGGAAATTGACGAGCTGGTGGTCGACGCCTGCAAAAAATACCTGCCGGCGGTTTCCGGAAATCTTTCCGATCCCCGGGTGAACTTTATTTTTAATGACGGGATCAAACATGTGGAAAACATTCGGGATCACTACGATGTGATCATCGTGGACTCCTCCGATCCCGTGGGCCCTGCCAGAGCGCTTTTTGAAAAAAGCTTCTATGAAAACATCCACCGGGCTTTAAAAGAAGACGGATTAATGGTGTGCCAAAGCCAGTCCCCGCTGTTTCACCGATCCGTCATGAACCAAACCATCCGCCACATCCGCGATCTGTATCCGGCCGTCAAAGTATACACGGCAACGGTTCCCACCTATCCGGGCGGCTTCTGGAGCTTCACCCTGGGCTCCAAAAATTATGATCAAGTGTATGTGGACCGCTTCGAAAAAGACACCAAATACGTCAACCATTCCATCCTGACCACCTGTTTTGACGTGCCGGCCTTTTTGAAACATGATTAAATTAAAATACACTTCTTCAGAAACAAAAAAATCCCTCCTGTTTGAAGGAGGGATTTTGCTTAATCGTTTTCCTGCAATTGATTCAATAAATTTCGCCAACCGTGAAGGTGCGCCAGCGTCGTCACTTCACGCCGGATTTTTTCGTGGCGGCAATCGGCAAAATCGGCAAACACTTGCTCCAGATCCCCGATTTCCCGTTTGACCAAGGGACAATCCAAATATCCGAGCAAATGAATAAACCATTCATAATTGCCGTTTAATGCCTCTTCTTTTAACTCTTCTATGGTAAAGAGCTGATAAAAAGGGAATTGATCCAAGGCCAGAACCACATCAAAGGGAGCATCCACCGGCAATTTTCCGGCAGGTTTCTCCTCTGACGCCAGTTTATTTAAGGTTTGCCTCTTCCCTTCCAGGTAAGGGCACGGCCTGTAGTGGACAAACAGATAAAAAATGCCCCATTGATCCTCCATCGGGATGCGGTACAAGGAGAAAATGGAACCGGAGTAATTCGTGTACCATTGTGACCACTGCCCTCCGTCCGCAGTGGCCGTCACCATCCGGTCGGTGCGCAAAAAAGGATTGAACGCCGCGCTGTTTTCCAAGTCAACCATTTCATGTTCATAATGGCCGACGCCTATGTAAAAGGAAGACCATTTCAAGCGCTCTTCTGTCAGCGGTGTCAACTGCCGCTGGCTCGTTCCTCTCCAAACCTGCGGGATCGTGTGGTGAGGCAAGCGCATTTGCTCCATTTGCCAACCCGGCGACAAATAATAATCCGAAAAGCGCCGGACTTCATCCAAATCGGCCGGAATGGCCAACGGATATGAAACACATCCTTGAAAGATTGCAAAAATTTGATGTTCCACCAAAGGTTGATAAGCAAGCACAATACCGCGGGGAATGCTCAGATCCCTCGCTTCGGCAAAAACGATCAAATCAGCTTCCCGATCCATAAACTGTGCCAGCTCATCCAAAAAAGCAGCTTCATCCAAAAACTCAAATCCCGTTTCCTGCCAACGCTGATCCCATTTCCAGCTTTGCAACCAGCCGGGTAGCTGCATAAAGATCATCCTTTTTATCAATATCCTTGAATTGTATTGAATACACAACTTTCGTTATTTGACAAATCCGCCCTCCATTTCTGATCTTTTTTAAGGGGGATTTTTCTCTGTTTTTACTGGCATTTTGACGTCTTTTTGCAGTGATAGACCCTTAAACATTTTCCGAAAAATTTATTCCGTCCGTTTTTCGTCGTTTACGATCCGCTCCAATTTTTCATAAATTTCCAGCAAGCGGATCAAATCTTCTTGGGACAAATTGGACAAATAGCGTTTCACCACTTCTTCACTGATTTTTTTCGCTTTGGCCAATATATTTTTTCCTTCTTCCGTCAGCTCAATGACAACCACGCGACGGTCAAAAACATCCTGGGAGCGCCTTACCCACTGGTGGGCTTCCAAACGGTCTATCATCAACGTCACCGCACTGGGCTTGACTTCCATCATGTTGGCAATGTCGGTCGCCCGGCATCGGTCGCTCGACCCGATATAACTCAAAATATGAAACTGTGCCCGGGTCAAACCGATTTCGGATAACGCCGTGGTAATATGCTGTCCGATTCTCCGGGTAATGGCATATTGTTTCATTTGAATGTTGGTAATAATGTTCTCGTGATCAAATGTCATCCGTCTCCCCGCTTTCCATCTCATTCCCATTGGTTAGGAAGGTTAATATTTAATTTTATTAAATATTAACCACCGGTCCGTTGTCAACCAAAACGGAAGCGATTACACCGCGGTCACTGCCATGCATGAAACACCAACCGGTCGGTCTGGAACAGTTCCTTGACGGAACCGATGCCCGCTCCAAACATGGCAATTTTCATTTCCATCATCACCTGCCGGAGCCGGTCGATCAACATATCCTGCCGGTCATCAGCCGCATAGGGCAAAAGCGAACGTCCAAATCCGGCCAGATCTGCTCCCAACGCAATCGCCTTCGCGGCATCCACCCCGTTTTTCAATCCGCCGCTGGCAAGGATCGTTCCGGAAGGGACCGCACTCCGCGCTTCGATCACACATTCCGCCGTCGGAATCCCCCAATTTTCAAAAGCTTGTGCCGCTTTTTTCAGCAAGGGGGTGGTCCGGTGCTTTTCCACCTGACTCCACGAAGTGCCGCCCGCTCCGGCCACATCCACAAATTGCACACCGCAATCAAACAGGGTTTTGACCAATTCGCCGTTGATTCCCCAACCCACTTCTTTGACGCCGACGGGAAAAGAAACGCGCCGGCACAGCTTTTCAATTTTCCGGAGGATGCCTTTGAAATTGACATCCCCCTCCGGCTGAAACACTTCTTGCATCGAATTCAGATGCAAAACCAGCGCATCGGCTTCCGCCGTCTCCACGAAGCGGTAACACTCTTCTTCCCCGATCCCGTGATTCAGTTGCACGGCTCCGATATTGGCGATCAACGGAATATCCGGGGCATGGCGCCGGACTTGAAAGGTGTGTTCCACCGCCGGGCGGTCCAGAATCACACGCATCGATCCGAGCGCCATCCCCCACCCGCACTCTTGGGCCGCAATGGCCAACATGCGGTTGATCTCCCCCGTTTCTTCGGTCCCGCCGGTCATCGAGCTGATGAAAAGCGGTGCTTTCAAAGGTTTCCCCAAAAAGGAACAGGAAAGATCAATTTCACGAAAATCCAGCTCCGGCAACGCCTGATGAACAAAGCGGTAATGTTCCAATCCGGTGGTCACTTGCCGGCTGGTCACATTTTCATTCAGCACGATTTCGATATGTTCGTCCTTTCGTTTCTGCACCCGAGACTTCGACTTCATAACGCAATCCTTTCTTCACAGGCAATTCCAACTATAGTTTAACGCAAGTCTGACCCGCTTCATGCAAAGTTCAACGTTTTTTAACCATTTTCTTCGTTGAAATCCCGGTGAAAATATCCCATCACTTCCACAGTTTCCATGATATTGACAAACGCTTTGGGATCGTTTTCCATGATCACCCTTTTCACTTCCGCCAATTGGTAGCGGGAAATAATCATGAACAGGACTTTTCGTTTTTCCCGGGTGTAAGCTCCCTCCCCGTCGACAATCGTGATTCCCCGCACCAGCCGGGAAATCAGGCTTTTCCGGATTTCCTCCCCTTTGCTGGTGATGATCATCAAAGTGACTTTCAAATGTTTGGTATGAATCATGTCAATCACTTTGCCGGTGGCAAAAATGGACAACATGGTGTAAAGGGCCGTGTCCCAGTCAAACAAAAACCCTGAAACAAACACGATCACCGCATTCAGGGTAAAGGTGAGCGTCCCCAGGGAAAACTCTTTTTTTCGGGTCAGCAAAAAGACAATGATATCCAATCCCCCGGTGGAACCGGATGAACGAAAGATAAATCCGGTACCGATGCCGGCGAGCACGCCCCCGAACAGCGAGGACATGATCGGGTCGCTGGAAATTGGTTCAACGGGAATCAACCACAAGGCCACCGAGGTGACGACAACCGAAAGAATCGTATTGATGATGAACTTTTTCCCCAGCTTCATGTATCCGAGCAGAAGCAAAGGAAGATTCAACGCAAAGTTGATGACCCCGGTGTTGATCGGCGTCAACAAACTGATAATCATGGCGATCCCGGAAACGCCGCTGCTTAAAATCTTATGCGGCAACAAAAACACATTCCATGCAAAGGCAATCAAGATGGAAGAAAGGACAATAATCACCATTCGCAAAACCATTTCGCATCACTTTCACTTTCTGTTTTCTGATATTCACAGCCATCTAGTATAACATCATCTTTCTCCGGAAGATATCCTATTCTTCAATTTTCCTGATAAAAACAAACCCTTTTCTCCAAAGAGGAGAAAGGGCTTAGTCATTGTCCGGATCCATGGTATAAATCTTCACCGGTTTTCCCGGTTCATAATAAGCGATCATCAATTGTTTTTTCAAGAGGATTTCGCCGGTCTTACGGTATCTTTCCAAATCAAACGGCACCGACTCGATCACCGCATGCTTGAACAACTGCCTTTCGCTCACCGGTTGCTCCCCGAAATCTCCCGAGACTTTCTCCGGCGATTTCAACGCCATTTTCAAATAAGCGGCTTGTTCCTCCTTGCTCAGTGTCCAGTCCCACCATACTTTGCGCGGACGGTGACGATGATTGAGATAATAGTCATACTTCATCAACCCCAAAATCACATCCGGCTGTGAAGTGCCCCTGCTTTTCAGAAAGGAAACCAGACGCAAAAAGAGATCTTCCAACTGATGCCCGATTCGTTGCCATCCCTGCTCCTCCCAGTAGTCGCCAAACTCCTGGAAAAAGTCAAAGGCAGAAGGAAACTCGTGCTCAATCAAATAGTTCAAGGTGTGGTCCATGCGATGCGCATTCCAATACTTTTCCAACACATCCTCCACGCGCTTGATGCGGACAATGTCGGCAAAGGAAAGGTCCTTGTTGCCCAAGATCTCATAAGGTGCCCGCTCCATGTAAACATACTCATACTGATCAGCCTGGATGCGAAGTCCCGTTCCCCTCAACATTTTCAAAAAGCCCAGTTGCAATTCTTCCGGCCGCAGGGCAAATACATCATTAAATGTCTTTTTAAACGTGTCATAATCTTCATGGGGCAATCCGGCGATCAAATCCAGGTGCTGGGCAATCTTGCCGCTTTCTTTGATCATGTTCACCGTGCGCGACAGTTTGGAGAAGTTTTGTCTCCGTTTCACCGCCAAGTTGGTCGGGTCGTTCGTCGATTGAACCCCGATTTCAAAGCGGAAAATCCCCGGAGGCGCATTTTCCGTCAAAAATTGCAACACTTCCGGCCGCATGATATCTGCCGTGATCTCGAACTGGAACACACACCCTTGGTGATGGTCAATGAGAAACCGGAAAATCTCCAGCGCATAATCCCGCTTGATATTAAACGTCCGGTCCACAAATTTGATCAGCTTTGCCCCGTTTTCAATCAAGTACATGAGGTCCGCCTTCGTCCGTTCGATATCAAAATACCGGACCCCCACTTCAATGCTGGACAAGCAAAACTGGCAATTAAACGGACATCCCCGGCTCGTCTCGAAATAAATCACCCGCTTGGACAAGTCGGGCAAATCTTCCGGAAAGCGGTGCGGAGTCGGAATCTCATTCAAGTGCAACTTGGGCCGCGGTGGATTGAGGATCACTTCTTCCCCCTGGCGGTAAGCCACTCCCAACACCTGATCATACCGCTCTTCTGTGCTGATCTCCTTCAGCAAGTGATGAAACGTCGCTTCCCCTTCCCCCATCACAATGAAATCCACTTGCGGCAACCGTTCCATCCATTCACGGGTGTCATACGACACTTCCGGCCCGCCCAGCACAATCTTTGTCTGAGGCATGATTTTTTTTATCATATCCAAAATCGGAATGGTCTCTTCAATATTCCATATGTAACAAGAAAAACCGATCACATCGGGCCGGCGTTGATACAGATCCGAAACCACATTCATCGCCGGATCCTTGATCGTGTACTCCGCAATCTCCACATCAAATTCCCGGCTGCTGTATGCTTTTAAATACCGCAACGCCAAAGAAGTATGAATGTACTTTGCATTCAACGTCGCCAAAACCACTTTCATCTTCATCAACCTCTTCTGAATCATATCCTGTTTTCCATTTCCTCTTATCTATCCTAAACAGAATACCACAGAAACGGACAAAAAGCTCTCCCCGCCGCATTCCTTTCCCCGCCAAACAAAAATCCGCCAACCGTTTAATGTCCGGAAGCGGATTGTATGACCAAACCCCGATTCCGCAAATCTTCCATTTTCTCAAATCAATGCCCTTTCCCCAAACAACCAGCCCATCCAAGGGTTTTTTCTATATCAATATACCGTTTTCGTCCAAGTCCAACAAATGATTCTCCCATATTGACACTCCACACGGCTGAAGCCGTGGGATTCTTGGGTCGTTAGCATCCGTAGTCCGTTTCCGTTTTGGACAACGCCCAAGTTCAGGGGTGTGTCATCACCCCGTCCCATGTGGTTAGAGTGTACCCACATGGGCGGCGTACCTGTTACCAGTACGCTAGGCTACTAACCCAGAAAGGGCTTTAGCTATATTGATTGCTCCATTCAGATCAGCATGGCAGGTATAACCACACTTTTTGCATCTGAAATGGTTATGACATCAATTATTTTTGTTAGTTCATAAGGCTTTATGACTCCATGGAAAAAACAGTATTTTAATGTTTGGTTTACACGTTCAGAAGCACAAGAACGGTAAAATTGAATAGCCTAAATTTCCTTTGGCTCCGGTTCCTTTTTCAGTTCAACCCGGACTCGTTTTCCAACCACCCGGGCTTTGATCCGGCTGTAGGATGGACGTTTTTTCCGGATCCACGATTCCCTCCAACGGATTAGAACATGTGCATGCCTTTCGTCCGTTGTGATCCATTGAGAATCCCGGAGGGAAAGCAATGCAAATCCTTCCGGACTGCTGTATCCGATATAGCTTCCATCCGATCGCTCTGCCGTTGTCAGACCATCGGGATTTACTGCCAGCAAGAATGCCCGAAGCTCGTCGCCAACTTCCGGAAAAGGAGGAGTTGTTGGATTGAGATAGAGGAAGTGACAGACCCAGTCAGAATCAACCGGTCTTTCCATCCAAGAGGAACTGACCCACCACGGATTCTCTCCTTCTCCCGACCAATGGGCATGAATCCAAGGTCCGAAAAACTCTTCCGGTGTTCTTTCCGTCATGGCAATGTACGAACCCGGAATGACATTTTCCCCTTTCAGTTTCCCGTTTCTTTTGATCAGTCGAACCACAACATTGGTGTCCGCAATTGGAAGCACTTTAAATGGCGTTACCACCCAACCGCCTTCTTTCAATTGATGTTTCCACGCTTCAGGAAGAAGATCCGGGGTTGTCCAAGCCACAATCCGGTCATATGGGGAACCCGCTTCCCAACCTTTGCGCCCGTCCCGGGTTTCAAATTGCACCTGATGCAAATTTTGGTCTTCAAACATCCGGCGTGCACGTCGGGTGAGTTTCGGCTCAATATCCAAAGAGACAACCTTGCCGTCGGGCCCGGCAAGTAAGGCGATCAATGCCGTGCTGTACGCGGAACCCGTACCGATCTCCAGCACCCGCTGTCCTTTTTGGACATCCAATAATTCAAGACTGCCACGGATCGCGCCATCAGATGAAATCTGCGGGATCAGGCTCCCGTCCTCCTTGCGTATAAACTTTTCACGATTTACGCGCTGAAACACTTCCGGGATCGTCGGCATAATCTTCTTCTTCCTCCTTTTCACGTCCAAGATCAGGAAGAGCCTTTTCATTTATATTGTTAATATTATATATTTTTAATATAATTTTTGTATAAAATACAAAGGAGATTCCCATGATCAGTTTCGGAAAAAGGTTGCTGGCATTATTTTTTGCCACTTTGTTATTTGCCATATATTATATGTTTCTCGGTATCATCGATGATCCTGCTTTAGACAGTTCGACGGTTGAAACAATGTTCGTTTTCTCTTTTATATATGGCGGTTGCGGAATCTTTACTTACGGACTGGCAGTCTCTTATGTAACCGACCGGCTTTTGCATTCAGTTCAGAACCCGTGGAAACACGGGATTGCATTGCTCTGCTACAGTTTGTTTGGATGGATGGCTGACCGGTGGATTTTACAAATCGATACAACCCATTGGATTGGATATTTCTCAACAACCGCTGCTTTATTTGTATTTGTTTGTGTGAAACTCTTTGAATTTCAAGAGAATCGGAAAAGTTGATTTGTCATTCAAACACTTCCACACCTTAATCTATGTGGATAGTACTTAGAAAGCAACAATCCATCATAAATATCCAGAAAATAATTTCTTATTGGTAAAATAGAATATAGGAAAAGGTGAAAATACAATGCAAGCGACAATTATACAGCGGGGGATCCTCCGGCTGGAAGGCCGATTGAATAATCCATGATTGACTTTGCTCTTTTTCGATCCCGGTTGAACCTGAGCCAGTGTTAGAAGAAAACCACGGTCCAGAAACGATCTCCCGGGGAGATCACTGAAGAATTGGCGAGTGAAAAGGAAAGACTTACTGCGACAAAAAGAACCCAAGGAAATCTGTTTTTTTAGGTTATGAAATATTGAGCATCCCCTTTTCGCTTATGTACACTCTTTAAAATCTTTTCTTTGTTAATATTCTCTATATTCTATATAATATTTATACCAAAAACAAAGAGGATTCTTATGATCGGTTTCGGAAAAAGGTTGTTGGCATTATTTTTTGCCGCTTTGTCATTTGCTGTTTACTATAAGTTTTTATATATCATCATTTTTTCTGATGCCTCTTATCCTTTAGACAACGATGATGTTGAAATGTTATTTGTTCTTTCCTTTCTTTACAGCTCATGTGGTTTCTTTACTTACGGGCTGGCGGTCTCTTATGTAACAGACCGTCTTTGAGGACAGCCCGGATAACTCAACGATATCCTCTTTACTGGTCTACATTTTCGTCAAACTATTTGAATTTAAAGAACACAGGAAAAGAAAATCCGATGGATTTCAGAATTGAATCACAGGTATCTTTGCCATCTCATTCATTTAAGCGGCTGTACACAACCAGACACAAAGGATAAGAAATCATAAAAATGGACAAAGCAATCAAAACACCGGATTCGGTATCAATAAGATTCGCTCTTGAAGAAGCATATACAACCCCGACACTGATCAGACCGATTGCATAAGCCAAAAATCCACTCTTGCCTTTGATCAACTGAGTTCTTTCATCATTCTTTCTGATATCCAGATTAGAAAATACATAAAGAACAACAGACACCCCCAATGACAAGGGCAAAAGAGCATCCATCCCGTTGTTCATTGCTTCCAAAACACCTGAAAAGATAATGATGACAGCGCAAATTCCCAGCCAAAGACGATCGGATCGTTTCCCTTGCATGATTTCGCCCTCCTCTGAGACCATTTTTCCGCAATCAAAAACTGAAAGGAAGCCCCAAGGCAACCGGATCCTTTGTTTTTTTGCGGTCAATCCTTCTGAAATGACAAGGAAGACATATTAAGTTTTTTCAATCACCTTGAGAATATTGCAGGAATATTCCGTATCATTTGACCCCCGGGATTTCTTTTCCGCCGGGGGTCGACGACCATTTTTCAGTCCAAGGTCAAGGGCTTGTCCGAGAGCACAATGCCATCTTCATCGGCGTAAGCATACCAGCCTGGTTTCCAGTGAACGCCGGCGAAGGAGACGGTGATGTCCCGCTTGCCTTTTCCTTCTTTCTTGCTTTTGACGGGGCAGGTGCCAAGGGCCCGAACGCCGAGATCCATTTCATTGATTTCGGCTGAATCGCGAATGCAACCGTTGATGATGACGCCGGCCAGGTTCCGCTCCACGGCGATTGTAGCCAGCCGGTCCCCCATCAAAGCGCAGCGGTTGGAACCGCCTCCGTCGACGACCAACACGGCACCGGAGGGAACGGTTTGTAAAGCTTCTTTGACCAGTACATTGTCTTCAAACACTTTCACCGTATGAATCGGGCCGTTAAACCGCTTTTTCTTTCCAAAATTCAAAAAAATGTTTTCACACACACCCAGTGACGAATAATGATCACATAAATCCGCTGTTTTCACCACTTATCCGCTCCTTTCAGTTCTATTATATAAAAATATCCAATCCCAATGAGTCCCCTTCCCCCCTTCTCCCCGGGAATCCTTGACAAATCATTGAATTATTTGAATAATGAGGGAAATCCTTCTTTCAGGAGGAATGCCACCATGCGCTTCTTGTCTCTTTTTTCCATGCTCGTGTTGCTGACGGCGGGAAGCTTGGGATGCTCCCCGAGCGAAGATGCCACGGCTCCCGGGGATCCCCATGCAACGAAAGAAAAAACGCCGGAAGGAACCCCTCTGCTTAAAGCGGTGGCCAATCTGACCAATGGTGAGGGCCATTCCGTGGGACAAGCGAGAATCACAGAGGATGAACATGGCGTGCGAATTCATCTCACGGCAAATCACCTGGCTCCCGGCGAACATGGCTTCCATATCCATGAAACCGGCCAATGCGAAGCGCCGGATTTCGAATCGGCCGGCGGACATTTTAATCCGAAAGGCAAAAAACACGGAAAAGAAAACCCGGAAGGAGCCCATGCCGGGGATTTGGACAACATCACCGTGAATCCGGACGGAAAAGTGGATGTCACCTTGACTGTGGACGGCGTGACGCTGAATCCGGAAGCATCCCATTCGCTGCTGAAAAGCGGGGGAACCGCCCTGGTGATTCATGAAAAAGCCGATGACCTGAAGTCGGATCCTGCCGGAAATGCCGGGGACCGGATCGCTTGTGGTGTCATCGAAGAAACAAAATAACAGGCAGGGCGGTGAGTGCCCTGCCTTCTGTTTTTCAGATCATGTCAAACGCTTCGGCGATCAACCGGTAAGATTTCAGCTTGGCTTCAAAGTCATGCATGATGGAAACCAGCATCACCTCATCGGCTTGATACGCTTCGCTCAGCCGGAGAATTTTTTCCTTGACATGAGCGGGATCGCCAACAACCACCCGTTTGCGGTTTTCTTTGATGCGGAACCGGTCAAACGCGTCATAGGGATAATTTAATGCCGTTTCCACAGAAGGAATTCCGCCCCGGGCTTCTCCTTTCTCAATCAAGAGCAAGGACAAATCGAGCGAGCTAGCCAGTTTTTCCGCTTCTTCCTCCGTTTCGCCGCACACCGCAAAAATGGAGACCATTGTCCGCGGTTTTTGGTTGATCCGGGAAGGTCGGAAATGCTCGCGGTAATAGCGGGTCACTTCTTCCCCGCCGGCTCCGTTGATAAACTGGGCAAACGAATAACCTGCCCCGTATTCGGCAGCCAGCGACGCACTACCTCCGCTGGAGCCCAACAACCACAGTTCCGGAGCCGTTTCGATTTGCGGGGTGGCCAACAGGCCGGGGAACTTTTCATTTTCCTCCGCCAAATCATACAGATAAATGATCAGGTCTTTCAATTGCTCCGGATATGTGTCATGTCCCAACGTTTCCTTGCCTTCCTGCAGGGCGCGGGTCGCCAGCGGCATGCCACCCGGTGCTCTTCCCACCCCCAAGTCAATCCGGTTGGGATAAAGTGCCTCCAACACCTTGAAATTTTCTGCCACTTTATACGGGCTGTAGTGCGGAAGCATCACGCCTCCGGAACCGATCCGCATGCGGGAAGTTTTGGCCGCCAAATGGCTGATCAAAACTTCCGGGCTCGATCCGGCCAAGCTTTGGGTAAAGTGGTGTTCGGACACCCAAAAGCGATGATAACCCATTTTTTCGGTTTCTTGGGCAAACCGGGTCGTATCCGCCAAAGCTTCCACGGCATTTTTCCCCTCAGGGATCGGGGATTGGTCCAAAACACTTAATAACATAAACGGACATCCTTTCCATTGGTGGTTCATCTCCGGACGGAGACTGTTGCAGGGTGTGTTCTGCTACGGATTGACCTTTTGCACCCGGGCCATTGATTGCAAATCTTTGTCAGTAACCCAATGCAGTTGATCCAAAAAGGCCGTTTGGAAAGATCCGGGGCCCTTTTCTCCTGTTTCTTCAGCCGCCAATTCGCCTGCCACCCCATAGGCGGCGACACCGGTGACGACGGCCTGTAAATGGTTTGCCCCCACTGCGGTAAAGGCTCCCAATACAGAAGAAAGCAGGCAACCCGTGCCGGTTACTTTCATCAATAAAGGATGGCCGTTTTGCACCAAATAATGAGTGGATCCGTCCGTGATGAGATCTTCCTTGCCGGTCATTGCCACCACCGCTTTGAAGGATTTTGCGCATGCGTCTGCATTTTCCACCAAACCGGCGGTTTCTTCCTCCTGCGCATCCACGCCTTTGGTCAATCCGGTCTGACCGGTCAATCCGGAAATCTCCCCGGCGTTTCCCCGGATCACCGAAACGTTTACTTCCGACAAAATTTTTTGCGCCATTTCCAGCCGGTAGGGGGTGCTGCCCACGCCAACGGGGTCAAAGATGACCGGAACCCCGTGCCGGTTGGCTGATTTGCCGGCAATGATCATGGCTTCCACCACGTCGGTTTGAAGCGTGCCGATATTTAAAACGAGCGCTTGCGAGAGCTTGGCCATGTCAGCCACCTCTTCCTTGGCATAAGCCATGACAGGGGATGCTCCCAATGCAAGCAACCCGTTAGCTGTAAATGCCGTCACCACCACGTTGGTGATATTGTGAATCAAGGGTTTTTGGCTGCGGATCCTGTTTAACAGATCTGCGTCGATCATTTCCATGCAACTCATCCCTTCATGAACAGACTATGTTTATTTTATCACGAAACCCTTGATTCCGTATCACCGGCTCACCATGACCGCCACCATACGCCCGCCCATTCGGGCACTTGCACACAGCCGTTTTTTCTCACTTTGTCCGCCACTTCATCGCCAAAGAAAAAGCGTGTCAATTCTTCCGCTTCGTCCAGATCCCGGAATGTGTAATCAGTGCGGATGACCGAATGGGAAAAACCGTATTCTTCTTCCAGAGCCCGGTAATACCGGCGTAAAAAATCCGGAGGATCCGGTTCTTCGGTGGCGGTTCCCATCGTTTCAAAAATGACGACGGTCCCCCCCGGTTTCAAGACACGCCGGATCTCCCCGATGATTTGGCTTAAATTTTTTCTCCATGTCGGATGATTGGAACTGGCCAGATAACAGATGCTCCATCCGGCCACCACCAAATCGGCTTGGTCATCTTCCACCGGAAGGCGGCGATGATCGGCCACCTGCACCTGCCAATGATCCAGTCCCTCCGCTTTCAGCTTTTCTGCCGTCACAGCCAGCATCCCGGCTGATTCATCCAAGGCCACGATACTGCGGGCAACTTTTGCCAGCGGCACGGTCAGCCTTCCGGTCCCGGCCCCTATGTCCACAATATCGGCTCCTTTTCCTGAATGGATTTTTTCAAGAAAAGGGATCACGCTTTTTTGTTTGGAAATCAACCGGTCATACATGGAAGCTTGTTCTTGATAAATCACGTCATGATCCGGCATCTTCATTCCCCTTTCTTCGCAAACGAACAATTGTTTGCAATTTTCGCCTTATCCGGGTAAAATAAAAAATGCGTCAATTTTTGCTTCTTTTTCCATCACGAAATATTTCATTTTATGGCAAATATTTTTTAAATTTTACGTTTCAGACATAATTATTATATATAAAAAATTTAATTTATGCTAAAATATTACATAGATTACGGAAGCAAAGGAGTCAAAGTGTTATGCGAAGTTTGTGGAAATTATTTTCAGTCATGACCCTTTCGGGGGCCCTTCTCTTGACGGGTTGCGGCGGCAAAGAAAACGAAACGGCCGCAGATCAACCCAAACTCACTCCCACCCAAGTGATTGATAAATCCATGCAAACCATGGAAAAAGGCGGGCATACATACGATGTCAAAACGAATCAAACCATTACGGTAGCCTCCGGCGATGTGTCGCAAGCCATCAAAACCCGCACCACTTCCACCATTGATGTCACCATGAATCCGGTGGCCTTACACTTAAAAGGAAAAACCGAATCCAGCGGTGCGTCGGAAGAAATTGAGATGTTCCTTGCCGACAACGCCCTTTACAACAAAATCCCGCAAATGGGTTGGGTGAAAACCACCGTGGACACCTCCGCCATGGATGCCTCCCAGGATCCAATGTCAGGCATCAAACAGGTGGAGCAACTGTTTGAAAAATTGGGTGGAAATGCTCTTCCCGCCGGCGTTTCCTTAAATGAAGAAGGCAACCAATACGTTCTGTCCATTGATTTTACGGCCTTGAAACAAGACGGCCAATCATTTGAGAGCATGATGAAAGATCAAGTCATTCGAGGCCTGCAAAGCTCGGGCTTCGACCCGTCCAAATTGCAAAATATGAAGTTTGAGAAATTGAATCAAAAGATTTATATCGACAAAAACAACTTCAAACAAACCAAGACCCTGCAAGAAATGCATATCCTGGTTACCAATGACCAAGATACCTTCAAACTGGAACAACAAATGGAAATGAATTTAAAAGGTGAATACAACGGTAAAATCGAAGTGCCCGCTGATATAAAAAACAGCGCCAGACAAATTTAAAAAACCAACCGCTTTGCGGTTGGTTTTTTCGTCATTGATGTTTGGATCCCCGTCCGGAAGGGTATACAACTTTCACTTGGTTCTGTACTTCATTTCTTTTTTTATTCAGAAAGGAAATGATATTGATGGAACTGAGAGAAGTCACACTTTTAAATTTTGACAATACGTATCGGGAGCAACCTCAACTTTCCCGTGTCGCCAATCAATGGATTGAACTTCAAGATATCCCCGGAACCAACCTCTATTGTTCCGGACAAGCATGGCAAAAGTTAACGGAACGGATTCCTGAAAAAACCGGCCGGGGCATCACCTTTATCGGAAACGGGAATCACCATTATGTCACTTATCTGTTTTTGCAAAAATTCCACCAACCGTTTACTCTTGTCTTGTTTGACAACCATACCGACAGTCAGCCGCTTATGGGAAGCAAGTTGCTTTCTTGTGGTTCCTGGGTCGCGGAAGCGCTCGGAAATTTACCTTTTCTCCAAAAGGTTTTTTTGGTAGGGACCTGTTCAAAGTCCAAAGCGTTTCCGTCCCGGTTGAAAAACAAAATCGTGCTGTGGCTGAACCGGCAATGGGATCAACTCGTATCGGCCATTCCAACCGAGGACATCTATATCAGTATTGACAAAGATGTCCTGGACCGTGCCGACGCAATTACGAACTGGGACCAGGGAAACATGCGGTTGGCGGATTTGCTGGCAGCCCTTGGCCGACTCGCCTGCCGGAAAAAAGTTCTCGGCGTGGACGTCTGTGGTGAACTTCCCGTTTCCCCGGCTGAAGTTTGGTCTCACCGAAACGAACTGAAACGAAATGAAACAGCCAATTTATCCATCCTTCAGCAAATCTTGTCCTCTTAAAGCTGAAAAGCGCCCAGACCAAATGATGGCCGGGCGCTTTTTTTATTGATTCCTCATCATCCCCGCTCAAGCCGCTTTCTGCATTTTGGCCAACGGTTGCGGCAACGGCCAATCAGAAGGCGTGATCAGTGGTTGTTTCTTGTGGTCATGGGGACAAGTGGAATTCCATTTATTCCATCACTTTGGCTGATCCTCCTTCACACGTGTCAATCACAAATCTTTTATACTTGTCAAATAAATTTTTCCAGTTTGAACAAACAAAAAACCTTGCAACCGGACGATGACCCGTCTGCCTGCAAGGTTTGGGATGGTTCCGTTTAACGCGTTAAACGGTTGTAAGATGGTACTTTTTCATCCGGTACTGCAAACTCTGCCGGGAGATGCCAAGAGATTTTGCAGTCCGGGTGATATTTCCGTCATTTTCTTTCAGGGCTTCTTGAATCAGCCTTTTTTCCGCCTCTTCCATTTTTTCCTGCAAGGTTTGGCCGCGGAACCACTCCGGAACCCAACCGTGGGAATGTTCCGGAACCGGTCGGTTCGCTTCGGGGACATGCTCGTATTTTTTTCTCAACCGCAACGGAAGATGGCAGACATCCATCACCGTTTCATCCACAATCCGGTTCATCGCTCCTTCAATCACATGTTCCAATTCCCGCACATTTCCCGGCCAGTCATGCTGAACAAAAATCTTCCAGGCTTCCGGGCTGACCGCCCGGACATTTAAATGGAACCATTTATTGTATTTGTCGATAAAATGATGTGCCAACGGTTCCAGGTCTTCTTTTCGTTCACGCAAGGGCGGAATGTACAGCGTCACCACACTGAGACGGTAATACAGGTCTTTTCGCAACCGGTTGTGGTGCACTGCATCGACCGGATCTTCATTGATGGTGGCAAGAATGCGCACATCCACCTTTTTATCCCGGGTATCCCCAACCCTGCGGATCGTTTTTTCCTGTATGGCCCGGAGCAATTTGGCCTGCACCAAAGGATCCAACGCATGGATCTCATCCAGCAGCAGGGTTCCGCCATCGGCCTGTTCAAACAAACCAGGCTGATCCACCGCCCCGGTAAACGCTCCTTTTTTGGTGCCAAACAGGATGCTTTCCGCCAGGCTGTGCGGGATCGCCGCGCAATTTTGTGCAATGAACGGCCCTTTCATGCGAGGACTGCCATTGTGGATGCTTTGCGCAAACAGTTCCTTTCCGGTTCCGGTTTCCCCCGCCAACAGCACCGAAGAAGAAGTGCGGGTCGCCCTTTTGGCTTCTTCGATGACAAAGCGGATAGCTTCGCTTTGGCCGATAATTTGGTCAAACGTGTAGGTGGTGTTTTTGTTTCGCCATGCATTGTCTTTCATGACATGTTCCAGTTTGGTGATGTCTTTGGCCATTTCCACTGCCGCGATGATTTCACCGTCAACCCGGATCGGATACGTATCATTGATAGTGGTGATCTCTTTTCCCTTGTTGTTGTAATATGTCTGTTTCACTCGCCGGGTTTCTTTGCCCGTCCGGACTGCTTCCAGCAAGGTGCTTCCCTGATCACGGGAAAAGGAAAACACCTCCAAAACATTTTTATGGAGAACGTCTCCGCGCTTCATCGATTCAATTTCCGCCATTTTTTGATTGTAAATGATGGTCTTTCCACTGCGGTCGATCACATGAATGCCAATCTCCACGTCATCGATCAATTGCTGAAAGATTGCATCCATCTGTCTGGGAGACAGACCTTTCTTTCCTTGCGAACCGTTCATCTTCCTTGCCTCCCGCATCCGTCGTACTGGAGTATGTACTTTGATTATAAACGGATTTTCGCCAATGCAAAATATCTTGGCGCACTTTGGGGTAAAATGCCTGTCACACGCAAACTTTGTTTGCACCCGATCTTACGGAAAACTGCGGCATCCGGCCGGCGAACTGACTGGCATGAAATTTGCTCTGTTCTCTTACCGAACGTTTTTATCCCATCAAACTTTCCTCACCCATGAAAAATCAAGTCAAAAAACTGGAGGGATCATCATGACCACGACAAACCGGTCCGGTCAAATCATTGACCAAACCAACCGCTATGGAGCACGCAACTATCATCCGCTTCCGGTCGTTGTCTCCGAAGCGGAAGGCGTTTGGGTAAAAGATCCGGATGGAAATAAATATTTGGATATGCTCAGTGCTTACTCCGCCGTCAATCAGGGACACCGGCATCCGAAAATCATTCAGGCTTTGATAGAACAGGCAGACCGGGTTACCCTGACTTCCCGTGCGTTTCACAATGACCAGCTGGGACCGTGGCTGGAAAAAATCTGCAAGCTGACGGGAAAAGACATGGCCCTGCCCATGAACACCGGAGCCGAAGCAGTGGAAACTGCCTTTAAAGCCGCCCGGAGATGGGCTTATGAGAAAAAAGGCGTGGAACCGGACAAAGCGGAAGTGATTGCCTGCACCGGAAACTTCCACGGGCGGACCATGCTCGCCGTTTCGTTGTCCTCCGAAGCGGATTATCAACGTGGTTTCGGCCCGATGTTGCCCGGAATCCGGCTCATCCCCTACGGCGACATCGATGCGTTAAAAGAAGCAATCCATGAAAACACGGCGGCCTTCCTGTTTGAACCGATCCAAGGAGAAGCCGGCATCAACATCCCGCCGGATGGATTTTTAAAGGAAGCGTATGAAGTTTGTAAAGCACATCGTGTTTTATTTATGGCCGATGAAATCCAAACCGGGCTCGGACGGACCGGCAAAATGTTCGCCTGCGATTGGGAAGACGTGGTTCCGGATGTTTACATCCTTGGGAAAGCCTTGGGCGGCGGCGTGATGCCCATTTCTTGCGTGGTTGCCAACGAGGAGATTCTGGGAGTCTTTGAACCGGGTTCGCATGGTTCCACATTTGGCGGAAACCCACTTGCCTGCGCCGTATCGATCGCTTCCCTCAATGTGATCACAGAGGAAAAATTGGCCGATCGTTCATTGGAACTCGGCGACTATTTCCAATCCAAATTAAAAGAAATTGACCATCCGGCGATCAAAGAAGTCCGGGGCAGAGGCCTTTTCATCGGTGTTGAACTGCATGAAGCGGCCCGTCCTTATTGTGAAAAATTAAAAGAAGAAGGATTGCTCTGCAAAGAAACCCATGAAAATGTGATTCGCTTCGCCCCACCGCTGGTGATCAAAAAAGAGGAGCTGGACTGGGCGATCGAAAAAATCAAATCGGTATTTGCCCGCTGATCATTTTTTCCAACACAAAAACTGCATGGAACCGGTTTTCTTCCATGCAGTTTTTTCATTATAAACGTTTCTTCCCGATGTTTTTGTTTTTGCTTCGGATCCCGTATTGGTACGCTTTGCGGATCGCGGTGGACTGGCTGATTTTCAGTGCTTTTGCCACTTCATAAGAACTGTTGTATTTCTGAAAGGCAGAAGAAATGATCTGCCGTTCCATCTGTTTCATGACCTTTTTCAATCCGCCGAGTTTTTCAGCATCCAAGCATTCCACAGCTTCCGCGAACTCGTTTTGGCCCGTCCGCTTGCCGCCGGATGAAAAAGGCAAATGTTCCGGAAGGATCACATCCGATGGTGTGGTCACCAGCAACCGCTCAATCAAATTGGCCAATTCCCGGATATTTCCCGGCCAATGATAATTTTGCAACACTTGCATGGTCTCCCCGGCCATTTGCTTATGGGTTTGGTATTTCCGGTTGTATTTCTCCATGTAAAAACGGATCATCGGCACAATATCCTGCAGCCGTTTCCTGAGCGGCGGAATCTCAATCGGCACCACGCACAAGCGGTAATACAAATCTTCCCGGAATTTCCCCTCTGCCACCATTTTTCTCAAATCACGATTGGTGGCGGCGATGATTCTTGTATTCACTTTGATCGTTTTCAACCCGCCCAGCCGGCGGTATTCCTGATCTTGCAAAACCCGGAGCAGTTTGACCTGCAACCGGACCGGCATTTCCCCGATCTCGTCCAAAAAAAGAGTTCCCTCATGGGCCAGTTCAAACAAACCGGCTTTCCCTTCTTTTTTCGCTCCCGTAAACGCACCGGATTCATAACCGAAAAGCTCCGATTCCAAAAGCTCTTCCGGGATAGCCCCGCAATTGACTTTAATAAACGCGCCTTTTTCATAGCGTTTGCTGTTTTTGTGAATCATGCGGGCGATCACTTCTTTCCCCACGCCGGATTCCCCGAGCAATAACACCGTCGTGTCGGTTTCGGCGACGCGTCCGGCCAGCTCCATCACTTGCTTCATCTCCGGGCTTTCGACGACCACCGGTTCATCGCCGGCGTGAAACTTGCGAAGTCGCGACAACTCTTCTTTCAACCGGTTTAATTCGGAGATATCGCGGAGATTGGTCACCACCCGGATCACTTCGCCTTCCTCATTAAACACCGGGCTTCCGGTCATCAACAACACTTTTCCCGTGGCCGTTTCCTGAACCATGGTGACCGGCTTTTTCTTTTTCATCACCTCAAAGGAAACCGATTTTTTCACAATCCCCCGTTTCTCCAGATAGCGCATATCCTTGCCGATGTAATACTCCTTCGGAATGCCGGTCAACCGTTCGATCGCATCGTTGGTTTTCCGGGTAATGCCGTTGGCATCCACAATATAAATGGCATCATAGGAATTTTGAATCGTGGCATCCAATTCATCCCGCACGGCTTTGGCTTCCTCCAATTGTTCCTCCATCTCTTTGAGCGCAGTCAGATTGACCACAACCAGGATGACCATCCCCCGGCAGGAATACAGATTCATTTGCAAATACCGGTCTTGGTGCTTGATGATCCGGCTGGCGGGCAAAGACGTGTTTTTCCCAAAAACCCATTGTTTCAGCTCCGTTTGTCCGGCCCCCTCCAACCACCGCAAAATCTTTTTGTCCGTATACAAAGCTTTTCCCTCACGGTCAAAGACGGCGATCCCCGTTTCCAACTTCTTCATTCCTTGAATCTCCCCGACTTTTTCCATCTTGACTCCCCTTCCCAAAAAAGGTCATCTATTAATAATTATTTGTTAAATTTGAATATTCCTCTGTAAAAAAGACTTACCGGCCCGAACATCCGGACGGTAAGCCCAAACGAATCTACTTCCCAAGCAGTTGGGAGGCAATAATATTCTTTTGGATTTCATTGGTCCCTTCATAAATTTTGGTGATTCTCGCATCCCGGTAATACCGTTCCACAGCGGTTTCCTTCATGTAACCGGCGCCGCCGAAAATTTGCAGGGCACGATCCGCCACCCGGTTATAGGTCTCGGTGGCATAATACTTGGTCATGGCTGCTTCCTTGATCGCTTTTTCCCCGTTTTCCAGCTTCTTTGCAACGTGGAAGTTGAATGCCCGCCCCACTTCGGTTTCCGTGGCCATTTCGGCCAGCATCCACTGCAGCCCCTGGTTTTCGGCGATGGGCCTGCCGAATTGCACCCTTTGTTTCATATACTCCGTGGCCAACTCAATCAATTTTTGGCAGGAGCCGTAAGCCCGTGCCGCCAAGGTGCACCGCCCTTCCGTCAAAATCTTCAAGGCGGAAACATACCCGGTTCCCACTTCGCCAATCACATTTTCCTCCGGCACCTCACAATCTTCAAAGAAGATTTGTGCCGTGTGCGAACCCCGGAGTCCCATTTTTTTGTCGACTGCTCCGATTTTCAAGCCGGGGAAACTTTTTTCCACCGCAAAAGCGGTAAAACCTCCCTTCACTCCTTTGCCGGGATCGGTCACCGCAATCACCGTGAAAAGATCGGCATCGGGCCCGTTGGTGATAAAATGTTTCATCCCGTTTAAGATCCACCGGTCTCCTTTTTTCTCCGCCCGGGTTTTGATGGCCGCGGCATCCGATCCGGCTTCCGGTTCAGTCAGGGCAAAGGCGGCCAACTTATTACCGGCGGCCAGATCCGGCAAATATTTTTCTTTTAAATACCGGCTGCCCAACCGGACAATGCCGGTACTGCCAATTCCGGTGTGGGCACCGATGATGGAAACAAATCCGTTATGGGTGCGCCCCAGATTTTCCAACACCAGGCATTTGCCAGTCACCCCGAGCCCCAACCCGCCGTACTCCTCGGGAATTCCCAGCCCGAACAGCCCCAACTGTTTGGCTTTTTCCAGCAAATGGCCGGGAACCTGATCCTCTTCTTCAATCCGGTTGGCATACGGCTCCACTTCATTTTCCACAAAATCCTTCACCGTTTTCGCAATCTGTTTCAATTCATCCGGAAAGGTGATCATGGGAACCATCTCTCCTCCTCAGTCTTCAAAAGGCCAAGCCGGCAAATTCCGGTTTAACGGCCGGTCCACCCGGTACCCAAGCGCATATTCCCCTTGCATGATGGTGTGGATTTCACGGGTTCCTTCATAAATCACCGGCGCTTTGGCATTGCGGAGATAACGTTCGACCGGATATTCATTGGAATAACCATATGCCCCGTGAATTTGGACCGCATCATTGGCCGCCTCAAAAGCGGCATCACAGGCGAACCACTTGGCCATTGAAGTTTCCCTTGTGTTCCGTTTTCCTTCGTTTTTCAGCCATCCGGCCCGGTAAACCAGCAAGCGGGAAATGTCCAGGTTCCGGGACATTTTGGCAATCATTGCTGGACCAATTGATGGCGGCCGATTTCCTTGCCAAAGGTTTTACGTTCATGGCAGTACTTGACGCTGGCTTCCAGGCACGCCCGGATCAACCCGCAGGCTCCGGCGGCCACCGTGAAACGTCCGTTGTCCAGGGCCGACATGGCAATCTTAAATCCTTCTCCCTCTTCCCCCACGCGATTTTCCACCGGAACCCGGACATCATCCAGAAACACTTCTCCGGTATTGCCGGCGCGAATTCCCAACTTCCCTTGAATGGCCCGGGTCGTGACGCCCTCAAAATCGCGTTCCACGATAAAACAACTGATGCCCTTGTGCTTTTTTGAAGGATCCGTTTTGGCAAAAATCAGAAAATGATCCGCCACATCGCATAAGGAAATCCAGGTCTTTTGCCCGTTCAACCGGTAAACATCCCCGTCTCTCACGGCCGTCGTGGAAATTGCCGCCACATCGGATCCGGCATCCGGCTCGGTGAGACCGAAAGCGCCGATCTTCCCGCCACGGGCTTGGGGCGTCAAATACTTTTCTTTTTGCTCCTCATTGCCCCATTGCAACAGCGTCAGGCTGTTTAAGCCGGTGTGAACCGAAACCGCGGTGCGAAAAGCAATGTCCCCCCGTTCCAACTCTTCACACACGATGGCCAGCGTATTGTAATCCATTCCGGCACCGCCGTACTTTTCCGGGATGCATACCCCCATGAGTTGCAATTCAGCCAGCCGTTGCAAAATCTTTGGCTCAAAATGCCCTTCGGCATCCCACTTCCGGATATACGGCCGGATTTCCCGGTCCACAAAGCGCCGGACCAAATCGGCAACCGCCTTTTGTTCCGCGGACAAAGCAAAGTTCATCACGGGTTGTCCCCTCCTTTTTTCGCTTCATCCCTCAACACCCGGCGTAATATTTTCCCGACGGCATTTTTGGGAAGGGAGGAACGGATTTCAAACTGTTTCGGCACTTTAAACGGTGCCAGATGTTTGCGGCAAAACACTTCCAACTCTTGAATCGTTGCTTTGGCCCCCGGTTTGAACACCAAATACGCTTTAACCGTCTCGCCGCGGTACGGATCCGGCACCCCGACCACCGCCGCTTCCAGTACGGCCGGATGGGTGTACAACACTTCTTCCACTTCCCGCGGATAAATGTTGTATCCGCCGGCAATGATCAAATCTTTTTTCCGGTCCACGATGTAAAAATAGCCGTCTTCGTCCATGCGGGCGATATCCCCGGTATAAAGCCAGCCGTTCCGAAGGGTTTGTTTGGTTTCATCCGGCATGTTCCAATACCCTTTCATCACTTGCGGCCCGCGGATCACAAGTTCCCCGGTTTCCCCGATCTTTACCGTCCGGGTTCCGGTTTCCAGATCCACAATTTTGGCTTCCGTTCCCGGAAGGGGAATGCCCACACTTCCCGGCTTTCTCTGCCCGGATCGAGGGTTGCTGTGCGTGGTGGGGGAGGCTTCCGACAAACCGTAACCTTCATACATCACGGCACCGGTCTTTTTCTCAAACGACTGAATCAATTCAACCGGCAGGGATGCCGATCCGCTGTTGATGATCCGGATGGCATCCACACCGTATTTTTCCGCTCCCGGATATGCGTTTAAAGCGACATACATCGTGGGCACCCCGGGAAAATAAGCGGGGCGGTGCTTTTGAATGGTTTTCAGCACTTCCAGCGGTTCGAACCGGGGCAGCAAAATCAGGGAACTGCCGAGAAAAAAGCCTAAATTCATGGCGCAAGTCATACCGTACACATGAAAGAGCGGGATCACGGTCAAAATTTTGTCCTGCTCCGTCAAGGGGTTTTCTCTGGCATGCGCATGAATTTGCTGGACGTTCGCCACCAGATTTTGATGGGTCAGCATGGCGCCTTTCGAACGTCCCGTGGTTCCGCCGGTATATTGAAACACCGCCACGTCCCGCTCCGGTTCCACCGGTTCATCGGTAACCGGTGCCGACGCATGAAGAAACGCTGTCCAAGAAACTTCGTGGGACAGCGGATTTTCCAACCGGAACGAATCCGTTTCCACGATGATCACTTTTCTCAACCGGGAGAAAGAATTTATGTTTTGGACACGCGGATACAAATCCCCGGAAACAATCAACACGTCCGCTCCGGAATCGGTTAAAATGGCTTCCAACTCCCGCCGGGTATACATCGGGTTGATCTGAACCACGACCGCTCCCCTCCGCAGGACACCAAAAAAAGAAATCACATAAGGCGGACAGTTTGGCAACATGATCCCGACCCGGTCCCCTTTTTTCACCCCGCAGGCCCGCAAAGCTCCGGAAACCCGCTTGGACATGTCTTGTAACATTTTGTAGGAAATCTCCCGGTCATAAAAATAAACGGCGGTCCGGTCCGGGTGTCGTTCCACTGTGCGGTCAAACATTTGCGGCAGAGACAGCTTTTCGTATGCAAACGGTTGTCCTTTGGCATGACTCACCCCGCCCACCACGGTTACCTTGGCCACCAAAGTCTCCCCCTTTTTCGCATCAGATTTTCTGATCCAGGATGGCAAAAGAGGCGCTGGCGACGGCGACCAGCTGATCATCCCCGTCATAAATCCTGCACTCTGCCACCGCCGTCCGCTTGCCCAGATGCAACAACTCCGCCTGTGTTTTCAATCTCCCTTTGTGCACGGCACGGATGTAATTGATTTTCATTTCAGAAGTCACCGACATTTTCCCCGGCGGCAGCCGGGAGTAGACCAACGATCCCATCGTCGTATCCGCAATGTAGGCAATCACGCCGCCATGGACGGCTTGATTCAGGTTCCACAAAAACGGAGTCACTTCGGTTTCAAATTGAAGCGTTTTTTCGGATGTCCACTCCCCTTTGAACCCAATCATTTCATGAAGATGTGTCGAGACATTTTCCCGGACGTTTAAGATCGCCTGTTTCACCCGCTCAAGCAGCAGCTTTTCCATCCCGGTGCCGTTTTTTTGCACCTCTTCCCAAATGGACGGTTTCAATCAAACCCCACCCCGGACATAAAGCACTTGCCCTGTGATGAAACTGGCTTCATCCGACACCAGGAACAAGACCGCATTGGCCACGTCAATGGGTTTGCCTGTTCGCCCCAGCGGAATGGTTTGTGCTGCCGCTTTTTTAAAATCTTCAAAGGGAACCCCGATCCTTTCCGCCGTTTGCCGGGTCATGTCCGTTTCGATAAAACCGGGGGCCACGGCATTGACATTGATGTTAAATTTGCCAAGTTCAATGGCCAGCGTTTTGGTGAACCCTTGAATCCCCGCTTTTGCTGTCGAGTAATTCAATTGTCCCCGGTTGCCGAGCGCCGAAGTGGAACTGAAATTGACAATTTTCCCGTAGCGGTTTGGCACCATGAACCGTTGGGCCGCCCTGGATGCATAAAAGGTTCCTTTCAGATGCACATCCATGACGATATCCCAATCTTCGTCGGTCATTTTATGGACCAGATTATCGCGGATCACCCCGGCATTATTCACCAGGATGTCCAACCGGCCAAACGTGTCCACGGTTTTTTGCACCATGTCTTCCACTTCTTGCCGTTTCGTGATGTCGCAAGGGACCGCAATGGCTTCTCCTCCGGCTTCGCGAATTTTTTGCGCCGTTTCTTCACAGGTTTCGGCATTCACATCCGTCACGGTGATCTTGGCTCCTTCTTCCGCCAGGCATATCGCCGTTGCAGCACCAATTCCTCTTCCCGATCCGGTGACAATCCCCACACGGTCTTTCAATCTCATATTTCATCCACTCCTTATTGAAAAAATCACGCTGCCGGGACGGAAAATTCCGCCTTGCCGGTGACAACCCGGTCCCCATTTTGCGTCGATGCCCAAATGTCGCATAAAACCACTTGTTTTCCTTCTTCCCATCTCGTTTCTTTCACCCGTCCTTCACAGGTGATCTCATCGCCCGGACGAACCATTCCCGTAAACCGGACCCCGAATGTTCTCAAATCCCCGTCCGTCCCGATCAGGTTGGTCAGCATTTGCCCGACAAAGGCCATGGTCAGCATGCCGTGGGCAATCACTCCGCCCAATCCGGATTTTCGGGCATAATCGTCATCATAATGAATGGGGTTGAAATCTCCCGACGCTCCCGCATACATCACCAACTGGGTACGGGTGACCGGCGGTTTTTTGAACGGGCCGATCGGATCCCCCAGTTGAAATGTCCGCAACTTCATCCCTCCTGTCCCCGGTAAATCACATTGGACCGGGCAATAAAGACCGTCTCTCCCGCTTCATCCACGCCTTTTTGCTCATACAGCAAAAAGATCATCTTCCCCAATTTCCCTTGCTTTTCATAAACATCCGCCAATTTCGTCGAGCAGTAAATCACATCCCCTGCATAAACAGGACGGAAGTATTCAAACTGTTGTTCCCCGTGAATGAGACCGTCCGTCTTGAGAGAAAACCCCGGAATCATGCCATAATCAAACGTCCGGCAAAACGTCGGCGGTGCGACGATCCGGCCGTGGCGTGTGGTTTGGGCATACGCCTCATCATGATACAGCGGGTTGGGATCCCCGATTGCTTCGGCAAATTTGCGGATGGCGCCTTTTTCCACTTCATTTTTGACCGGGGCGGATTCTTTGCCCACCCATTTCCGGAATGCATTCACATCCACTTTTCGTTTCCTCCCTTACCGTCATTTCCCGTGTTTGGCAATGGCCCGGGAGATCACGAGTCTTTGGATTTCGGCCGTTCCTTCCCAAATTTGATAGATCTTGGCGTCCCGGGCCCATTTTTCCACCGGATACTCCTTGATGTATCCATAGCCGCCGAGGATTTGAATGGCATCCATCGTGGTTTGCACGGCGACATCCCCGGCAAACAACTTCGCCATACTACCTTCGCCCCGGTGAAAAGGAATCTTTCGATGCCGCATCCAACCGGCCCTCCAGGTCAAAAGCCGGGCGGCATCAATCCGGGTCGCCATGTCAGCCAGTTTAAAGGCAACGGCTTGATGCTCAATAATCGGTTTTTTAAATTGGATTCGCTCCTTGGCGTACTGCAGGGCATATTCATAGGCCGCCCGGGCAATGCCGATGGCGGAGGCAGCCACTCCCGGCCGGGTGTGCTCCAACATTTTCAAAGCCCCGACATACCCCGGGACATATTCCGGATCCCCCGGTTCCCCGCCCAGCCGGTTTTCAACCGGAACCCGCACATCTTCCAGGATGATCTGGGCGGTATGCGACGCCCGGACCCCCATCTTCTTTTCTTTGCGTCCCATGGAAAAACCCGGCGTGTTTTTGTCATCAATGAGAAACGCCGCGATGCCCTTCCAGCCTTTGCTCCGGTCCAAAGTGGCAAACACCACGTGGATGTCCGCGATGCCCCCGTTGGTGATAAACTGTTTGGTCCCGTTTAATACATACACATCGCCTTCCCGCCGGGCCGTGGTTTGAATGGAAGAAACATCCGAACCGGCTCCGGGTTCCGTCAGCCCCATGGCGCCGATCAAGCAACGATCGGGATCACACAGCATCGGGATCCATTTTTTCTTCTGTTCGGTGGTTCCCATGGCCATGATGGCGGCAGCGGGCAGATGCGACCCGTTGATGGCCACCGCGATGCCGGCGCATCCCCAAGCCAGTTCTTCGGAAACCAGCAGGCTGGTCACCGGATCATCGATGCCTCCGCCGCCGTATTCCTCGGGATACGAAAAGGTCGTCAATCCCAGCTTGTGTGCCTTTTTGACAATCTCCCAGGGAAACTCCTCGGTCTCATAAAATCGATCATGTTCCGCCTCCTTCAAATCAACCGCTTATTTAATCAGCCAGCCGCCGTCGACCACAATGTCCGCCCCGGTGATGTACGAAGCATCATCGGAAACCAAAAAGGCGACGGTCCCCGCCACTTCCTCCGGTTTCCCAACCCGTTTCAAAACAGTGTGGCGCTCAATGGTTTTGACAAAACCAGGGTTATTCAAACTGTCTTCGATCAGCGGGGTTTCAATAAATCCGGGGCTGACCGAGTTGACACGAATGCCGTATGAGGAAAGCTCATAAGCAAACGCACGGGTCAGATTGATCACTCCGGCTTTGGCCGCGGAGTAATGGGCAAACAGCGTCCCCGGTTTCATTCCCGAAATGGAGGCAATATTGACAATGGCCCGGTTTTGTCCGCCCTTCATCCGTTTGGACAATTCTTTGGTGACCAGAAACACACTGCGCAGGTTGGCTGCCTGCACTTCTTCCCATTCTTCAACCGAAATATTTTCCAACAAATTCAGTTTTGAACTGCCGGCGTTATTGACGAGTATATCGATCTGGCCAAACTTTTCTTCAATAAAATCCGAAAGCCGCTTCACTTCCTGTTCACTTGTCACATCAGCCGAGTACGTGGTCGCATGCGACTCCCCGATTTCGCCGGCAACCCTTTCCAACTTGCTCAATGTCCGGCCGACCAGAACCACGTATGCTTCTTCCTGTGCCAACCGTTTGGCAATCGCTTCGCCTATCCCGCTTCCTGCACCGGTGACAACCGCCACTTTTCCGGCAAAGCGCAAAAAAACCCCCTCCTTGTCCCATGTCTCGTTATTTTTTAAATTGCAAATTTTATGCCAAATATAAATGTACAATCCGCCGGCATGAAACCGCTTGTTGACAGGGAGTTTGGGAATCATGTGGATCCACCCGGTTCATGTCGTAAGTCGTTTTTGCATTGGTTCAGTCATTTATGCATGAGCAAAAATGACTTATTTTCCGCGACAAAAAAACCCCTGTTCCCCCACCGGGACAGGAGTCTTCAACCGTTTAACACCGCCAGAGGATCGTTTGCGCGATCCCGATAAAATATTCCGATTCCCGAATAATATGATTCATCACCACTTGCGCTGTCCTGTTCCCTTGAAAAGCCGCGCTTTGGTCGCGAATCATCCTGCACAATTTGATAAACTGCTCACTTTGGTGGAGGCAAAACCGGACCAAATGCTTCACCCGGTATTCCAACTCCGGATTTTTTTTGCAGGGCAACCGGATCTTCGTCTCAATCCAGCGAACAACGAGCTGATGGGTGTCCGTCAAAGCTTTTTCCCACTCATTCAATGCCTCCACATACCGGGATTCCAAATTTTTGACCAGTTCCTTGATCACAACGGTGTGTTCCGCCTCCTGCTGCTTCCAAAATTCGGCTTCATCCAGAATGCGAAGCGGCATTTTTTCCCCGTAATAAAATTGCACAAAACCTCCTCCTTTTTTCCTCCCCGTCGCAAGTAAATATATATGCCGAAAAAAGAAAGATATGCTTTGAAACCACTCACAAACCCGGACCCGTTCAAATCAATAAAGCCTTCCCGTTATCCGGAAAGACTGTCCCGGTTTCGTATTAATCGATGTGCTTCAATAGTTCATTTCTCTTGATTTTCTTGTTACTTCCCGCCGGATGGTTGTGAAGCAGATATTGTTGCAAACGCTCAGTCCATTTCGCTTGGTATCCGTCGATTTGTCTGATCTGCTTCATAAATTCATCAATCGTGTCATGATCAACCATTTCAATGGGTTGGGGAATGTATTTTTCATTTGCGTGATCATATGCCCGCCATATGGTATAACAAATGGCGTACATTGCACACACCCAAATCTGCTCTTCTTGCGGATCATCGGTCAGCTCAAGATAGATCGACACCCCCGTGTCATTTTCATTGTCAAACTCGAAATAAATATCATCCGCACTGTGTTTTTTCTTCTCCACCCATTCCCAACACATGCCAATCGTCTTTTTCAACTGCGGATAACCCTTTGTTCCTTTCAACCGGTTGATCAGTTTTTCTGTTAAAGCCAATAAATAAGCCGGCCCGGCGTCATCATGAACGTTTGAAATCCATTTCATGGGTATCACCTGTTTATCTTTTCATTTCTGATTTATGCAAAAACCTGCGGGCAGGAATCAATATATCAAAAATCAATTCATCAACTTCACTCAGTGCTTCCCTTTTGATTCTTCCTGCTTCCCGCCGGATGGTTGTGAAGCAGATATTGTTGCAAACGATCCCTCTCCACTTATGGTCATAAAAAAGCCGCTTTGATCTGAGTGGCATGCACCAAATTATCCTTCAAATGTCCTTTTCTTTAAAAGTAACAATCCATTACCGATCAGCAACAAATCCATGAGCAACCAAGCCACGGAATAAGATTGCATATCCACGATAAACCCGAAAACAGCCGGAGCCAGGATGATGGCCACTTGGTTGAGTGTGAGCGCATAGCTGACCATCAACCCGTCTGCTTGGGGCGGGGCGTGCTCAGCCACTGCGAGGAGAAAGGAACTGAACCAACCGATTCCAAAAAAGCCCAACCATGCCGACAAGAGAAAGAGAACCCACACAGGCAATGACGCGGGAAGGAAAATCAAAACAGAGACGCCCAACACGGATGCCCAGATGGAAAGATGAAGCGGGTATTCCCTGTTTCCGCCCCACCACTTGTCACTGATGTAAGCCAGCACGATCCTCCCTGCCATTCCGCTCAGCAAAGCCGCGGATAACAGCTGTCCCGCGTGAACCAGTTCGACATTGGTCTCATTGCTGAAGAAGATCATCAAATGTCCCACCAAAACCATCTGAAGAGAAACCATGATGATCCCGGTGCATAAAACCGGAAACGTTTTTTTATTTTTGGCAATCTCTTTGATCTTTTCTTTGAATTGTGCATTGCGGTTGTTTTGGCTTTGGCGCGGAAGAGGCGGATCCCGGTATAAAACCAGGAACAACAAACCACCGAAAATGGCAAGGGCCGCCTGGGTATATACCGCCGCTTTCCATCCGAAATGAAAAGACAAGTACGGAAGCAACATTCCGCCGATGGCCCCTCCGATGGGAATGCCGGCCTGCCGGATGCCCATGGCCAAGCCTCTTTCCCTTTCTGAGAACCAGCGCAAAATCACTTTGCTTCCCCCGGGTTGGGCCGTTCCATACCAAATCCCGACAATCCCGAGTAATCCCAACAACAAGAAGTAATTCTCCGTGAACGATACAAAGAAAAACGAAAGCCCCAACAAAACGGAACCCAAACTGATCAGCCAGCGTTCCCCGTATTGATCCAATGCATGGCCAATAAAGAGCATCGACAATAAAGGGCCGATTTGGACGGCAGAAACCAACAACCCCGCCTGGGAAGTGGTCCATCCCCATTGTTCCTGCCAAATCGCGGCCAGCGGCCCGACTCCGTAAGTGACCAACGTTGCAGAAGCTTGAGACCAAGTTGCAATCGTCAAAATCAACCACCGATAATAAGCCGGTTGTTGAGATCCCATCGTTTCCCGTTGCAAAGGCAAACGGGTGTTCATTTTGGTTCGCCCCCTTGTTTTTTGATGAGACAAAAATAAAAGATTCACATCGGACCCACCGCAAGAAAGAAAGTCCGGTACATCCCGAAAGTCCCGTTTTCCGCCTCAGATCTTCCTAGCTCCGTGTGTTTTTCATCAGGTCAGATCTGGCGCATAATTTCTTCCCGCCGGATCTTGTTGTTACTTCCGGACGGATAATTTTGCAAAAGATATTGTTACAAACGTTCCGCCCATTGCTCTTGGTATCCGTTAATTTTCGTCACTTTGTCCGTAAACTGATCAATCGTTTCATCACTTTCCAACTCCAATGTTTGGGGAAGACTCTTTTTCCGTTCATAAAGAAAAGCCCGCCAAGTCGTATAACAAATGGCATCCAAGAGACTAAACCAAACCAACCCGGTTTGTGCATCATGGACGATTTCTTCATATATTGCTTCAAAAACAAACCATTTTCTCCATCTTCCCCATCCCGGTCCAATGTCTCATAAAGCCCGAGACCGGTATGCTTCTTCTCCTCCACCCATTCCCAACACCTGTCCATCGCTTCCCTTGCTTCTTGAAACCATTCACAGCCGGATATTTTGTACACGATCATTTCGGACAAAGCCAATAAATAAGCCGCTTTTGCATCGGTGTTTACTTTTTTATACCACTTCACTTTCTGCTCCCCTCCCTGTGTCATCCAACCGGCCGCCACCTTTAAAAACAAAAAATTTATATTTATATTTTAAATCAGATAAGTCGACAAATCATCCTCTCTCCGATTTTCACGCTCAACAAAAATCGAGAGCTGAATTTCTCAGCTCCCGGCTTTCCGATGATATGCATATCAGCAAATCAAACCATCTTCCACTTGCTCAAGAATCACCGACCAATAGGTTTCTTCCTCTTCCAAAGCTTTTGGATCGAATTGATGAAATTGTCGTTTAATCTCCCCCACGATTCCCCGAATCCTTTCTTCATCCCCCGTCTCCATCGAATCGATCAGTTGCGGCTGGTGACGCAGATAGATTTTGAGAAACATCAGGAATGTAGCAATATTTGCGTTCATCCACCTTTTTCCTTTGGCAAAGAAGGAATCCAAATAATACAAACAATCCGTCTGGCAATGGATCCCGATTTCATTTCCTTCATTCTCAGCGATCATCAAATAGTCCTCACCTTCATGATCCTGTTTCATTTTGGGCTGATCATAAAAATGAAGATAAAAAGGGCTTCCTTTCACCTTCTCAGAATCCAGCGGCAACCCGACCGATGATAAGAACGTCAGAGTTGAATCGGACAAACCGGATTGAGGCAGCTGTTCATGATGAAACGGAACCAGTTGGTCTTTCCAAAACGCTTTTAATTCTTTAGTCAACTCAGCCATGGATCCAGCCTCCCTTTTTATGCATTCCAACACTTTTGAACATCTGGATGTCCCAGTCTGTTATTTCATTATTTCTTTGACTGATTTTTTAAGTTCATTGACTCCTTTCCTCCTTGACTCTCTGGTGTTTCCGTATTCAAAACTATAAGTAACTTTGGCATTTGGAAAATTTTTATCGATAAACGGTTGGCACATTCCACCCGGGATCACGCAAGGCTCCAGTTCCGAATAGATTCGGGTTACCTGCTCAGGATGTATTCCTTCTTGTTCCAATTCTCTGGCGATTTTTCTCTCAGAATGTCCATAACCACTTTCTTTTATGATGATTTTGTATTCGCCATTTTGGATATATTCAAAGACGGCTACGTTTCTTCCTGAGCTTAGATTGTTCTTTTTCCGGTAAGCTTGGACAATTTGACTTAAATCGGATTCTCCGTACTGTATTTTTCCAGTGAGATTGACATGAGGACTCCGCATCTCATCCGGAATGGTTTTGGAATCCAATACTTTTAAACATGAACCGGGGATTTCAATAGAGGCAAGATAACCTGCCGATGTACGGTTTCCCACACACCCGTCCACTTTCATGATGATGTTTTTGACAATCGGGGTTTTGCCCAGAATCGGTTCCAGTGAAGTGAAAGCTTTATTGACCGCCGGAGTGGCAAAATGAACCACTGCAACGGCACCAGCTCCAAAAACGCCGGCCATAATGGCATTAAGCACATTGATATTCCGGTTATGAAGGATATCATCTGCCACACTGGTTCCGGCACCCTCGACGGCTCCGATAAGCCCGGTTCTGGAAAACATTTTTTGAAACGGACCAGGCAACTTAGGAAGCAGTTGTTGTCCTCCCCGGAGAACAGCACCCAAGCCCGGGGTATTTTTCAAACCCATGATCAACTTTTGACCAATGCCGGATGCCAGTCCTTTGGCAAGACCTCCGGCAATGCCAAATCCCAAAACCCCAAGCACTCCACCGATGGCCGCCTCCATGAAAGTGTCCTTATTAATTCCGCCATTCAGACCGGCACTAACCAGAAAGGAAATCCCCATTCCCCACAGAATGGAAGCTCCCAATCCGGACGTGAGCGGAAAAAAACATAAGACAATGCCAATGACCAAAACAACAGCACAAGCAATATATTCTTTATATTTTTTCACCCATTCCCAAACTGTTGACAGCGCATCCACAACAACTTCCGCCATTTTGGAACAAATCTCAGTTAACCAATCCCAAAAGGCAGCGGCTTTCGCTTTGAGCCATTCCCATGATCCGGAAATTTTGTCCCCCAACCAGTCCACGATCTCTGACAATGGTTCGGTAATCTGATCCACAATTCCTTTCTGTTCATCGACCGGAGGGGACGAAACAGGCTGTTCCTGTTGAATCGGTTCTTTCTGTTCAAATTGGTCAAACTCGTCATTGACAGTGGGAACTTGAATGCCGTCTGCCAGCACCACACCTTGATGCCAAAAACCAATACCTGACAATGCCATCAAACTAATTAAAAGATATTGAATCAGTCTCTTCGCCATTGTCCTTTGGTTACGAAAACCCGTAACCCCATTCCTCCTTTTCCTTTCAACCGAAGAAATGGATGATTATTAATTTTATGAAATTTCTGTCCTTATTACAAGATTATTTCATTATCCCCCATACAAAAGCACCTGCAACAAGCAGGTGCTTTAATCCACAAACTGTTTATCAACCACCTGTCCGAATACCCCGGCGTCCTGTCCAAAAACCTTCCGGATCGATCGAGCGGAGGGTTTTCAGTTCTTTTCCGGAAGGTGGCGGGGTTTCGGTAAGCGAGTCAAACCGCTTTAACGGCCAGTCGGTGTTTTCTTGCACTTGTTCAAAAGCGACGCCGGGATGAATGGTTGCAAGCATCAATTCTTTGGTTTCAGGATCCGGCTTTAAGACCCCCAAATTGGTGATTAAAGCGGATAATCCTCCCCAGGGCAATCCCACGGATTCCCGCCATCCGCTCCCATTGCCGAACCCGGGGGAAGTGATGTAGTCCACACGGTCGGTGAGTCTCCGCTTTTCATGGTTCATGATGGCCAACAACCGGTTGGAAAGCGAGGCGATATCCGCCGCTCCCCCGCTTCCGGGCAGTTTCACCTTGGGAGTTGTGGTCCCTCCGAGATAGGAGGTATTGATATTTCCGTAACGGTCGATTTGCGCCCCGCCGATGAACCCGACATCGACACATCCTTGTTGCATGAGAAACATCAAGTGATTGGTGGAGGTACACCACTGGGCTCCTGTCACATTGGGAGGATCCCCCATCGTGTATAACAGTTCATCGGAAGGCTCGTCCCGGACGATACCGCATTCGAAAAATCCGATGGCGTCGGGAGCATGCAGTTTTTTGGCCACGGCAAAAGCCAGCATCGGGAGCCTCATCCCGACAAAGACGACATCTTTGTCCCGGATTTCCCTCGCTGCGGCAATCACCATCAGTTCTTCGGTGGTATAATCCATTTCCCCACTCCCTCTCCGGCATTATTCGTAAGCATAGTTCACTTCTGCCGCCAACGCTTTTTTCGTTATCTTCAGCCTCTCCCAACGGCTTCCGAGCAACCGGAGGTATTCCTCATGGGAAGAAACCGACAAGACCCATTGGTTCAGCCACTTCCGAAAACCTTCTTCATCCCTGCTCTCTTGATGGTAATCGTGAAAGAAGGAATGATCCCGTTGATAATATCCCGGCATGGGGGAGGGATGGAAAAATCCCGGACAATGCACCACGGCCGACACTTTGAAGCCGGGAACCAGCAATCGGTTGGGGTCGCTGGTAATCACGTCGCCCGGCACGATTTCTTCCGCCAGCAAAATCACTTTTTTGCTCGCCAGGGCGGCTTCTTGCGCCACGCCGAGATTTCCCCAGAGGTGCGCATTCCCAAATTCATCCGCGCGCTGTACGCCCAAAATGGCGACATCCGGCGTCAGGGCGGGTACATACACCAGTTTTTCCTCCCCGAGCGGAGAAGTGCCGACCTGAAGCTTCGGATTGGTTTTGAGAAGATCCGATCCCAGCAACGACCGGGTCGGCAAAAACGGAACTCCCATTGCTCCGGCCAACAGGGCCAAACCGATGGTAAAATTGCTGTGATCCTCCACTTTGAGGGGGCGGGGAATCCCTTTTTCCATCGCCCGGCGGTAATTGTAACCAAGGCCCGCACTCACATTGCCGGACCACGCGGCAATCAGGCGGTCCACCACACCGGCGCCAATCATCACATCAAACAAAATATCGGAGATGGGCGCAATTAACGTTAAATTTTCTTTTTTCTGACGAATCAACTCATAAGCGGCCGCAAACGGAATCATCGCCTCCAGACAGGCGCCCATCACAACCGATTCGCCATCTTTCACCAAGTCTGCCATGGCTTGTTCCAAACTCATGCGTTTGGTCTGACGCATTCATCTTTCACCACCCGTCACCTGAGTCATCCGTTTCAAACGTAAACTCTTGCCGTTTGCTTCACCACATCAACGGCTGAATCCGCGCATCCAACGGATCCCGCCCAACTTTAAGCATATCATCAGATTGTCCGTAAGACCAGAACACAAAAAAGCGATCAGGATTTCTCTCCCGATCGCTTGCAACCGTCTGAAAAACCGGTTTTCTCTTCAGGCTTTTTGCGCCGTCATCAGCCATACAAAACGGTTCAGCTGTTTGAAGGCCACGGTCAACCCAGCCTGTTGGAAAGCGTTTTCCAAACGGCTCACCACCGGATAAAACTCCCGTTTCAAATCCGATGCCAGCTCGTGGAAACCGCGTTCTTCCGCTTCTTGTTGCATGTTTCGCTTCGCTTCTTCATCCCGGAAAACAGTATCGGCAAACACGATTTTGCCTCCCGGATTCAACCGGCCGGCCAACTCGCGGAGTGCCCGGTCTTTCATTTCATCCGGCAGATGATGAAAGGCATAAGTGCTCACAATCGCGTCAACCGAGGGGATTTCCTCCGGGACATCCAAAAAGTGTCCTTCATACAGCTTTAAATCCGGCACTTTTTCTTTTGCCTTTTTCCGCATCGCTTCCGATGGCTCGATACCGATCACCCGGTAACCGGAATTTAAGAGCAAACGGGACAAATTTCCGGTGCCGACACCAAACTCCAACACCAGACTTTGTTCCGGAAGTTGAAGAGCATCCACTACCGCTTTCAAAATGTCGGAATATCCTTCAAACACCTCTTTATATTCCTCATGGCCGCCGAAAACGGTTTCATCATAATGCTCGGCCCATTCATCAAACAAATCATTAAATAATGCTTCTGTCATATCCATGCCTCCCGGGCAAACGCCAATAAATCTCATCAAAATAGTGTGTTTTTATTTGATATTAACAGAATATACCTTTGGATACAATCCCTTTCTTTGATGATATTCCTATGCATATTTGCCGGTCCCCGTGTCTTTCCGGACTCCCGCTATCTGCCCAAAAAAAGAGCCATTTCATCTTTGCGACAAAACGGCTCTGCTATGTATCAGGAGATCCTCCGGTTTAATAACTGATCAGTGCGGCCATCAAAATTCCGGCTGCAATATGGAGTCTGGATGAGAAAATCGCCACGGCCACATTGCCTTTGGGGATTTCCTTCAACACACTAAACGGCGCAAACCAGTGGAACAGGAAAAAGATCGCCAAATGAAACAAAATCCCCACGACTCCCCAGATGATCAGATCCACCAAGTTCACGGAATTAAAAATGGCAGAAGCCACCACAATGACCAACCCCAACACTTTTCCGCCCAAATCATGGGCCGCCGCTTTAGCCGCCCGCACTTTGGTGTCATCCTCCGTATCCGCTCCGGCGCGGATCAACCCGATTTCACGATAAGGCGTTGACCACAAAAACAACAAATAACCCAAAAGCACAAGCGGAATGGAAACGCCGAGATAATAAATAAAATTCAAAAAATATCCCCATTGAGCCACTGTTGTTCCTCCTCTCTTCAGGCTTCTTTCCATTATACAAATTTTTCGTTCCCGGGCCTGCCTGTTTAACATTCGTTTCCGCTTTCCTTTTCCCCGCGCAGGATTCCCCGGACTTCCATCAAAATTTCCCCCAACCGGTTTTTTCCTTTTCCGTCGGGGCCACATCCCCAATAACGATCCACCGGTGTCTTTTCAACAATCCGTTCATCTCCGGTGGACAACAAGATTTCCCGGATCTCCTTGTGGGTTTGAAACTTTTTGAGAACGGCTTTCCGCATGATGTCATCTTTTACTTCTTCCCAATCATCCCGCAAAGGCAACCTTCGATCCCGTCCGGTATTGGCCGCTTCCATCGGGCTTTTGGCCAACCGGACTTTTTCTTCATAAGGCGTCCCGGCAAATTTTTGCGCCTGAAAATAATGTTCACTTGTCGGCCACCATTTCCCATCCAACCTGAAGCCGTGCGGAGAAAAATTGGAAAAACAGCCATAAGGTTCATTTACCCGGTAAAAATAAATCGTCATGATGCCACCTGCCCTTGAGCAAAAAATAGACCACTTAAATTATATCATGCCAGATACGAATAAGGATTAGCTTTATGATCTCTGATCATATCATTTGCCAGAAATATAAAACCGAAAATGTCCAAAGTTATTGACATCCTGTGATGAATTGTTAAACTGTAAATGTCCAATTCTTTTGACGCGGGTGATACGGTTGAAAAACAAAATCAAAGAAATCCGCAAAAAGCTGGGGCTCACTCAAGAGCAACTTGCCAAAGCTTGCGGAGTGGCGAGACAAACAATCAATTGCATCGAAAACGATAAATACGACCCCACGCTGGAATTGGCTTTCAAATTATCCAAAGTTTTAAAGGTAAAGGTGGATGAGTTATTTATCTATGAGTAAATTTCACACAGGTTATACCATTACCATGAAAGACATTGTAAGGGAAGGCCATCCGATTTTGCGCAAACGGACCCGGGAAGTGAACGTACCTTTGTCCAAACAGGATCAGGAAACGTTAATCTGTATGATGAACTTCTTGAAAAACAGCCAAGACCCCGTGTTGTCCAAAAAGTATCAACTGCGGGCAGGTGTCGGCTTGTCCGCCAATCAAATCGGCTTGAACAAACGCATGTTTACGGCTTACTTCGCGGATGAGGAAGGGACGGAACACGAATATGCCCTCGTCAATCCAAAGATCATCAGCCATTCCATTATGATGGTGTATTTGCCGCAAGGGGAAGGCTGCCTCTCCGTCAACCGGGAAGTAAAGGGCTTTGTCCCCCGTTACGAATGGGTCAAGGTCAAAGCGTTTAATTTAGAGGGCAAAGAAGTCACCTTGAAATTGAAAGGTTATGCTTCCATTGTCATTCAACATGAGATCGATCACCTGAACGGAATCATGTTTTATGATCGCATCAATAAAGAAAACCCTTTTCAAGTGCCGGACGACTGCCGGAGCCTTTTTTAACATCTGTTCAAAAAAAAATTGCCGGTTGAAACACTTCAACCGGCAATTTTTTATCAGATTTCTTCAAAACGACCGTAACCCACAGCCGTCTTGGCCCCGGCCCCGGTCCAACTCATCGCTTCTTTCAACCAATGAACCACTTTGTCCACATCTTTTATGTTTTTTTCCTCACGGGGAGCAACCGCAAAGAGAAATGGCTGATTTTCGTCCACGGCCAAAAAAGGAATGGGAATGGGGTTCTCCCATTCTCTCGGAGAAATATTTCCCGGATCCGTGTAGTATTTTGAAAAGTGTGGGGTCATCACATCTCCCACCAACCGGATTGGAGTTGCCGGAATGGCATCAAAAAAGATGACACTTCCTGCTTGGCGGTTATTTTCGTTTTGTTCCGAATCAGTCCGGTCACTCCCAAAGATCTGTTGAATATCTTTTGGATCATTCTCCTCATAAAACTCCGCCCAAGTCCGGACAACTCCTTTGACCGAAGAACCCGGCAAATAGGGAACCCCCAGTGTCGGATGCCAGTTCACCCCGTTTTCAACCGGATTCGGTCGTCCCATACCCGGAACAAACCGGGAAACGGTTTTCATCCGGATCAGCTTCCCCTTTTTTTTATTTACCAATTGCTGCAAACGGTATTTCGCCCTCTCAATCTCTTCCGCGTCCCCAACTTTACCGATTTTAGCAATTTTATTATTCCACTGTTGTTTCCCGGTACCTTCCAAAGCCAATTTTCTGATGAATTTTCGATTTTTACTAAGTCTACAGTCCCATTGATCACAAAATTTTTCATACCATAATCCTGCATTTCCTTTTTCCTTCATTAATACACGAATATCAGGCTTCGACGAACCCAAATTATATAAAGGTATAAAAAATTGGTTTTCTTGTTTATTGCTTCTCATCTTTCTCCTCCCCGGGCTCTGACTTTTTCAGTTCGGCCACAGCGATCTTGCGATGCCACTCCAAAAACGCCAACGTCTCCATCAACGCCCACTGATAATCTGCCCGGGATTTCCGGCTTAATTGCAAAAGCAGATCTTTATCCTCTTCAAACTCGGAATGCGGATGCTTTTTACAAATCCACTTGTTAATATGCTGATACAACCATTCATGGGGATCATCCGCCTTATCTTTGGCTGCCGAACGCAACTGGGCCAAAGCCTGTCCCAATCCGTTGATCAGAATGGCTCCCGCCAAATTCACCACATAACCGGCGTACTCATCCCCCTGTTTTCCCGTTTTGTCTCTTTGTTTTACCTTGCTTACCACGCTCAATGAATAAGCAGCGCGCTGTTGCTCCAAAGTTCTGTCACTCATTCTGTCCGCCTCCCAACACTTGGGTCACCATCCAGCCTTGGCCGATCGTTTCATTTCCCCCGACTTGGAGGTAATGGCTATCTTTCAGATAATCAGTAAACTCCTTCAATTTTTCCTCGTTACCAAACCGGGCCACAAACATCGTATAAAAAAGCGTATCCGGCGGAATCACTTCTTCCTGCCACAAGTTATTGCTTTTTTTCGTTCCGGACTCCAATTCATTCCGGAAATTTACCGGCAACCCGTAGCGGGCAAAGTAAGCAAACTCATCGTCATTGATGATCGAAAGCCTGTTTTTCAACTCTTTATGTAAAAAAGGATGACGGATCAATTTCTTTAAATACGGAACCAAGCGGTCTATCAGGTCCGTTTCTTCCCGAACCTTAAATGTTAACTCTTCCAGGAAGATTGGTTTATCTTTTTCATATACACCAGCAGCAATCATTTCCCCGTTATTAATTTCCGGAATTTCGAGCGGAAAAGAATTCTGTTTATCCAACACCCCGGCCATTTTCATATCCCGGTAAAACCGTTTCAGTAAATAAGGGCTTGTCACCCAACGGTAATGCCCGGTCAAGGAACGGACGGGAAGCAACAACAGACGTGCATCCGCCACCCCAAAGGCGCCCGCATGATCTTGTTTACCAAATAAATCTTCCAAACCTTTTTCCCCTTTTTCCTCCAACCATTTTTCTCTCAAAGCCCCTTTCAAACCGGAGCCCGGAATGGTCGGACTGCCGGTGGTTTTCTCCCGGGCGACCGGCAAATCGATGACACTGTATACTTGTCCGGCTCCTGGATGAACCGGTGTTTCAGCCAACATTCCCAAGATGTATCCTTTCATTTCGCTTCTCCTCTCTTCTTCCAGGTTCCGATCACCATTTGTCCCATCCCGTATTCCTGGTATTCTCCCGTTGTCACTCCATGTAAATGCTTAAATTTGACCAACTCCTCCGGATCCGCCTGATAAAACCAGGTGCTTCCGGACGGAAGAAAAGTCATCAGCGTCCGCGGCCATGTTCTGGCCACATTCCAACCGCCGATTTGCACCGCTTTGCCGATGCCGGCGGAAAGGCAAACAGCGGATGAAAGATGTTCCCTGATTTCCGGCGGTCCTTGGTTCACCGCTTCTTTCATATCCGGATACCGGCCGGGCGTCAGCAAAGTCACCGTAAAATAACCATTTCCATCTTGGTGAAATTGTTTATCTTCAGGGATGCCAGGAAAACCGGAATCATCTTCCGCATCTTTTTCTTCCACCGTCACTTCCGCAAAACGGCCTTCCCCGCCCAACGGAATCATGAACTTCTCCGGCACTTGCCATTTTTCATCCATTCCGAAGACTTCCACCACGACTTCCAGATCCCGGTCCGGACGAGTGTGTGTGACGGCATACAGATGATGATCCTCAGCCGTCCGGTTGGGGCCCCGCTTGATCCCGACACGCCGCTCCGGTTTCCAATGATCTTTTGGACAGAGAAACGAATCCGGTTCGGGAACGCCTCCCTCCAGAATGGCCTCCATCCCTTCACAATCGACCCACCAGTCCTCGATCCATTTACCATCCGGCAGATGACGGTCCGGAGACAAAAAGAATTTCTCTTGCAAAAAGTCGCTTTCACCACTTTTTTCTGTCGGGGAAAGCCGGGTCAACCGCTCTCTGGTGCCGTACAACACCAGCGGTACCGGGTCGTATCGTTTTCCATGCATTTGCAAATATGGTCCGGACAATCTTAAATTTCCCAGTGAATCCGGCTGTGCCCAGACTTTCCGCTTTTCCTCCAAGGAAAGCCCGTGGGTATCGATGTATTCGCCTCCCAGCTCTTTGGGCCACTTTCTTCCGGGAACCCACTGTTTGATAAAATAGGCCATTGCCGCCCGGATGGCACCTTGCAAAGTGAAGATTGAAGGTGGAAACACTCCTTGCGGCGCCACCCCCGTCTCCTCCATATTAAACGGGGTTCCATCCCGGAAAAACAAAGTGTCCAATGCACGAAAACGCCATATCCACTTTCGTTGGTTATGCATCTTTTTCGAATCCTTTCTGTGCCAAAAACTTCGCCAAGATCGCTCCATCTGCTTTGAATTCGTTCGTCTCTTTGAGTCGGACGGTGTCCCCCTCCATCGATCGCTTCACGACAAAGCAGACTTGGAGCAACCGATCCATTTGCTCTTCGATCTTTTCTTTCTTCTCATCGGTCCATTTTCCGGAATCTCCCAAAATCCGGACATAGTCTGAAATCAATAACCGTTTGACCTGTTTCCGGTCGAGAACCGCTTCCACCTGATTTTCCAACAATGACTCATACATGGACAATTTATATAAAAAGCTGTTGGACAAAAGCGGATCGTCCTTCTTTTGCAGACCTTCCCGAATGTCATCAAAGACGGTCCGGTTCGTTTCCCAATCCAACACAAAATGCTCCCAAGGTGCCGACCACTGTGTGGCAATCCCCGAGCTTGTCCAAACCCCGACGGCCAAGCTGTCGCGTCCGGTCCCGCTTTTGGCCACATCATCCAGCAAGCGATGCCCTTCCTTCACCACTTCTTTCAATGGAACCTTGTAATGGGCAAAAAGGATCGCGGCAGAACCCGTCGCTGTTTTCGCTGCAATATGATCTTTGGAAAATACTTTTTCAAACGCCTTTTTGTACCGCTTGGAAAGATCGACAGCGGCCGGGATTGCCTGATCCAGCGGAAACATCGCCATCAAATCGTCCCCGCCGGCATAAATCGTCACGCCGTCATACCGGTCACGAATGTAATCGGCCAAGCCCGGCTCCTTTTCATCCCCCAGTGAAAAAACAGATAAAGCCTGGCTGACCTTCCATTCTTCGCGGGTGTCCTTTAAAGCTTGCAACAAATCCCCCAACTTGTCCCCGTCCATGACAAGGAGTGCATAATAATTCGCAAACGGTTTTCCCAACTTTTTGTTCAATGCATCCAATTGCTTCTTCAGTTCCCGGACCTTTTCATCGTTTTCGATCAGTTTGTCCAACTCGTTGGGATAAAAAGCCTTGGGATCCAGCGTCAAAAATGCATCGGCCCCCGCTTTTTCCGCTTCAGCCCGTAAATTGGGAAAATGATTTTTGGCGGCAGGACTTCTCAAAATCCCGTATTCCCTCGCTTTTTTCGCAAAATCAACGGCAAGGTCGGGACACTCATGAAGCGCCTGTTTCATCCCGGAATGAGCAGACAAATGATAAACCGACGGGAAAGAAACAGCATGATCCGTCCATTTCCAACCGATCGCCTCTTGGGTGACACGTGGGAAAAAGCGCTTGATGGTGCCAATCGCACTCAACCGTTCAGTTTCTTCCTTAATTTCCAAGGCATGGGTTTGTCCCAGATGATCCTTAAAGCACCTCCAAAAAACACTTTGTTTTTTTCTCTCTTTGGCCCGCACATACCCGGACAACTCCTGCAACCGGGAAATGAGCATGCATTTGTCTCCCGGTTCATCCGTGGGAATATAACTGCGCCAGTACTTCCGGTAATTTAACTGACTGGGGCTATCAGCCACCACCCATGTGATCTCCCACCAGTTTTTCACTTGGCGTTCCCAAATCTCCCTGGTGTTTTTACCCGCAGATGCCGGTCTCGCCACAAACCGCTTCCAAACAGCATCTGCGATCCTTTCCCATGCTTCAAGCACCGCCTTTTCACATGCTTCCGGCCGGAAATCTTCCGGGATGGAGGCGGTAAAGCGGTTGGGCAATGACCCGATCCACGGTCCGTCCACATGCGGTTCCTTCAAGCCGGATTTTCGAATCGCCTTTACCAGCGGATCTTCATGCACTCTGGGAAACACGATTTTCCCCTTGTGTTCCGTAATGTAAGCCATGGCACATCCTGACAAATAAGACAACAAAAAAGAGCCGGCCAGCAAATCCCGCGTCCGTCTGGCCTGGGCCACAAAATCCTGTACCGGACCGATGGAAAAATGAAGCAGTCGTTGATCATTCATAGCCACATACCCTCCGGTAATGTTTCTCTTTTAATTGATCTTTAAATGATTGAATGGCTCCGGCATAGTTTACGGGTGGATAATCCTCAAAATATGGTTTTCCATTTCTCTTTTTTCTCAAATGCAACTCTTCCGGAAATTGAGTGGTTAAAAACAAAAAGGCTGAGTAGTATCGCTGCTTGACTTGAAACACCCTTAACCAAACCGGCGAAGGAGTTCGATCATATTCTTTATCTTTCGGCTCCAATGTACCGCCTTGAGTACGTTTTGGAAGACCAAAGATGACTGCATTTCTTTTATTTTTGGAACAAAAATTTTTGATAATATCGCCTGCGGTCTCCCATACTTTATCGGCACATTTGTCATTGACAACTGATACAAATAGTGAAGAATGATGATCCAGGATGGTATGGCTTTGTTCATCGTTCGGATCATGGTTTACCACGAAATTATTCCAGCATCTTGTTAAATTCTCTTCCCAATCTTCAAGTGATTTGGCGTTATGTAAAATCGGGAAATCATTATCGATCATGGATTGAAGCTTTTCACAATTTTTCGCTTCCCATTTTTCCAAAGCAATCGTCCCGTATCCGCGACGGACTTTTGCTCCCACACCTCCAAAATGGCCGAGCAGCCAAATGCTGGCCAGAAGTCCCCACCAATCCGGATCCGGTTTTTTACCTTGTTTTAAATGAGGTCGTAAAAGAAATTCGATTTCAAAACTTTTATCCTTATAAAAATCTGAGTTTCCTCTTCCCTTGGGTTTTTCTAAAAACCGCATCAAAAAAGCCGATTGTCCGGCTTTTCCATTGGCACCGCCAAACAGATACTCTTCTTGCGTGATCCCGAGTGGTTTCACCTTTTTCTTATAATGCGGATTGGCAGCCCGGTACCAATACCGTAGCGCTCCTTTGATGGAAGGGATGCGAAGCTCGACTATCGGTTTTTTTCCTTTGTTATATGCACCATATAATTTTAATGGAGTCATCACACGAAACCTGGCTGTAATCCTGGGATGCTTCATGTGCTCAGCCCTCCTTTTTTTCAGGGAGTGCATGGATATATGTAAAGATATGGCCTAATAAAGTTAAACGAGTGTTAGCAGGAGTAAACCAACCATATTTATTGAGTTCTCCCATATCATCTTTTGAAATTCGATTATTCGGATCATCTGAATAAACAATAACCGGAATATCTGAATCCTCCTCAGTCAACAATTGAATCATTTTTCTCATTCTTAGATCATTACTTTGATTTCTTTTGTCATAGCAATAAACAAAAGTATCATTGTCTCTCAGTTTATTTTTAACTTTTTCTTCAGGAAACCGTTCTGGATCTGTCTCTAATAAAAAATATTCAGGCTTTCTCACTCCTCGCTTGATCAGCGCGGGATTTAGATATTCCTGCATCTTATACAAATCTTCCTCTGACCCAAGAACCAGTATCTTCGCTTCTTTATATCTCCGTTCATTTTCCATCAACTGCTCTAAGTCATCTACTCTTTTATTCAATTTGTTTTCTTTTACAAATCGATCCCATTTCTTACTGAATTCTTCTTCCACTTCTGCTTTTTGTTTTTCAAATTTATCCATTGATTTTTTCTTCAAGTCCTCATATTCTTGCTCAGCTTTGTCTTTCAATTTCTTACAAAACGAAAAAAAAGATGCTCCGAGGAAAAAGGCAGCTAATCCCCCAACAACATATAAAAAGGTTAAAAACTTATCCCATTCTCTTTCTACGAATGCACGGTTATCATCCATGTCCTTATCTGCTGAATTTTTAAATTCCTTGATCTGCTCTTTTAAAAAGTTGTACTCATCATTTTTGGCTTTCAGCTTTTCGACTTCAGAGCGAAGGCTTTCCACTTCTTTTTTTAATGCTTCCACATCCTGAGATTCTTGAGCTTGTCCTTCTGCCGGAATCAGGAAAACTCCGGAAAGCATCAGGACTGTCAGTAAAAGCAGAAAGTGTTTTCGCATCTTTCTCCTCCTCTCACATCGACAAAAATTTTGTTTTAATATAATAAAACATAAACATTTAAAAATTATTCAACGCTTTTTGTAAAAAACCCTCTTTTCTTTACAAATCAGTCAAAATCAAAATGAATTTGATAAAATTAAATTCCTTCTCTTTAGCGAAAGAAGCCGGATTTCATCGTTTATAAGCTTGTTGCCACTTTGCAACCACATAAATATTTCACAACATCCGATTTGTCACTGTTTCAAATCCTCACATAAAAATTAATAAACCAAAAAGATACCGGATCGATGTCATTCCCCGCAAGAATTTGAAGAATACGGAGAAAAAATGGTTAAATCCTTTTGGATCAAGAATCATAGCAATCGAATTTTGATGAAAATTTTTGTATATATTATATTTTCATAATATAATCGTTTTATGGCTTACGGGAATCAAAAAGAAGGGGGAAGTCCAATGAAAATCCAAGGCAACGCCACTTTTAACAGCTCCAAAAGCCAAGTCAATATTGCCAGTGATCAGGCAACCATTCACGCCTCTTATTCCCAATCATCCCAAGAAGACCTCATGGAAAAATTATGGATCGCTCTTCAAAAGTTGCACGAAGCATTGGAAAACGTGCCCAACCCTGACAAAGAACTGGTAAAACTGAGTGCCACGACGGAGGACCTCTTGGAAGAAATGAAAAACGATAAAGTCTCCAAGAGCAAACTGACACGCTTCCGGGAAAAAATTGAAAAAATCCATCCAGAGCTTCAATTGGGTTCCACTTTGCTTGCAGCCATCAGCACCGCCAGTGATGTAATTCAAACGATCACAAATACATAGAAAGAGTGATGAACATGGAGAAAATCAATACCAAAGAATTAAAGGATTATTTGTATTGTCCGGAATACTGGTTCAAACGAAAGACGGATAATGAATATCAATGGAATATTGATATATCTGCTCAACGAAGGCGATATGAAAAACGAAAAAAGCGTTATGAGCATTATCAAAAGCTAAAAAAGGACCTCTTTTACGCCAAGAAAAGAGCAAAGACGAAAAAGCGTAAACGTCACACCAAAAAGAAAAGACCAAATGAGCCAATCATTTTCCTAGGTTCCTTACTCCTGGCTATGTTGGTCCTCAAATCGTATGTGTTATATATCTTTCTGACCGGATTAGTAATCGGGGTGCTCTGGTGGCTCCATAAGAACTGGAAACAGTGGACGGTCCGCATCCTGGAGAAACAATTGGATCCATACCGGCTGCTTTTGAAAGAATTAAAAATCAACCCTTCATTGGTTCTCTATGATTTTTCATCAAAACCTCCCCTTGGTACCAAACTGGAGGTGACTTATGAAGGAAACAAATTTTATATCCACTTGGATCGTTCCAATGATAAAATCCCCGGCTATCTCCGTTACAGCAAAAAAAGTGATCTCATTGAATTGGCCGCCCAAATGAAAATCTTCCATTCACATTTTTTCACAGATCACATCATCGGCCAAATTAAATATCAAAATGAAACCAAAACAATTCTTTGGAAAAAAGAAAAAAAGCTGACGAAAAAAATGAACACTTTATTAAGTGGAGTCAATGAGATTGTTCATCAAGTGGAAGGCGGTCTGCACAAAAACTCAAAACCTTTGCCCTTTCGCTGTGCGCAATGCCCCATTCAGTCCGAATGTCAATCCTGCACTATCTATCCAAAAGCCAGAACCTCTCCGAATGAAGCAGTGGAAAAAACTTATGAACAATTCGTCGAAACTGCCTCCAAATTGCTTTCCACCTCCAAAAAACACTGGCAAAACGATGCAAAAGAACTGTTCAACGTCATCCAATCCTCTGCGTCCATTCAAAAAATCATCCAAAAGCACTGCACTTCCAGTCGTTCCTTTGACATCGAAGAGTTAATTGAAACAGCCGCGTTCCACAAAACCCGATTATTTAACACCACATTAAGCAAAAAAGACGAATTGTCCTTGGCTTACCAACTGCTCCAATATATTGCTTATAAAGGGCGCAGCTTCAAGCAAAAAACCATGGAAGATTTGGCGGGGGCTTATGGTTTCACCAAATGGTACGATCACCGAACCCACAGTGATCAAACCATCCGCTCCTTTTTCAACACCGTCATGAACCGGTTGATCCAAACCATTGAATCTGAATTGCAAAAGCAAATTCCCAAAGAAAAAATGGAACAAGTCATTTTCAACCTGAACCGAAGCCAACTGAATATTGCCTCTGATCTTGCAACCATTCGTGCAGAAATGCGTGTGGATGATGACTTTAGAGATGAAGAGGAAGAAGATGCGGATAAAAAGGATGGAGAAATGGAAATCTCGACGAAAAAGCAGTTTGCAAACCATCTGCGTTAAATAACAGACCTCCGTCTTGTTCAGACGGAGGTTTTGCACTAAAATAAAGAAACAGTTTGTCAATTCATCATTTTTCAATAAAGGAGCAAAAATTATGCTTTCAACCAATCAAATTTATATCAGAAAGTTAGAACTTTCTGATGCCGAAGCGTTGTATGAATTGAGAACCCGCAATCTGAAATATTTCCAGCCGTTTGAACCCATCCGGCCCGACGCGTATCACACGTTGGAAGGTCAAAAAGAAAAAATCGAAAAAAACCTTTGGAAGTGGAAAAACGATTTGGGATACAGTTTCGGTATCTTCCTGGCCTCCACGGACCAATTGATCGGCCAGGTCAATTTAAGCCATATTGTTCGTGGAGCTTGGCAAAATGCCTCCATCGGTTATTTTATGGATCACTCGATGCAAAGAAAAGGATATACGACAGAAGCCGTCAACTTGGCATTGGACTTTGCTTTCAACCAAGCCGGGTTACATCGCGTTGAAGCCGCGATCATGCCGCGAAACACCGCTTCCATCCGGGTGGTCGAAAAAGTGGGCTTTCTTTATGTCGGTCTCTCCAAATACTATTTACAAATCAACGGTGTCTGGGAAGACCATCACATCTATGCCATCACGCAGGAAACGTGGCAGGAAAAATCATTGAATAACTAAATGCTGAAAACAATGACCGCAAATTGTTTATTTCCTTTCCTTTAAATAGCGGACCGGAACATGATCTGTCAACCAAACCCCATTGGCAGAACGAAAAAAGACATATCCTTCCTTATGCATCTCCTTTGCCAGAACAACCAAGATGACAGGTTTTCCGTGTCTGCTTCCCACCTTACGGGCCACATCCGGATCCCCGGATAAATGCACATGATGCCGTTTTCCTTTCACCAGTCCCTTTTGACGGATGGAATGAAGAAAACGTTCCGCCGTTCCATGATACAACCGATCCGGCGGTTGCACCGGCTTGAGATTTAAATTGACCGCGATGGAATGCCCTTGATTCGCGCGGATCTTTTGTCCATCTTCACTCAAAGCAAAACGCTGCTTCTCATTCGTCGCCACAATCCGCTCCAACACCGTCCGATCCATCGGAACCCCATGGTTGCGGCATGCCGTCAAAAGCTTCTCCACATCCACCCATCCATTTTGATCCAACTCAAGACCGACCATCTCCGGCTTATGACGTAAAACTTTGCTCAGAAACTTACTCAGACGGACATCTGATTTTAACAAAACCATCAAGCTCCTTTGAACGAAAAATGACAAGTTGAATATAAACAATTTTACGAGCTGGGACAATCCTAAAAAAGAACCCGACAGATATATTGGAAAGCCTCCGTCTTGTACAGACGGGGGTTTTATTTTTGGGCAATCATTCGTTCTAATAAATCGAATTGTATAATTTAATTTATAATTAATAAAAAATATTTATTCGTCCGAATATATATTTTTAGATAATATTAGGAGGTTTCCTCATCTATGTTTATCATCGGAAAAGAATACCAGCGCAGAAAACTTCACGAACTCTATGGTGGACAACGTTATGGAGGCATTTCTACTCCAAAAAATTACCCATTTATCATGCTTTTCACAGGAGAGTCTGGACAAAACTACGGCTATAAAGATTATTGGGAAGACGGTGTTTTTTATTATACAGGCGAAGGACAAAAAGGTCCGATGCAATTTACGAAAGGTAATAAAGCCATTCGAGAACATAATGAAAACGGCAAAGACCTTTATTTATTCCAGTATGTTCGAAAAGGAGTCGTCGCGTTTGTCAATCAGTTAACTTACATCGGACATCATTTTGAAAACGATGGCCAACGTGAGATTATTGTTTTTCACCTCGCAATTTCGGATCTCGTCAATCAATGGGATGAAACCCCGATAGAATCCGAAGATTTCAAAACCAACGACCTTCATACCTTAAAAAAGATAGCACTTGATCAGCAAATAAAAACACAAAGTAGCACCATCTCTGAGGGGAAAGTGATTTACCGAAAAAGAACACTCGCGGTCAAAAAATACGCACTCGCCAGATCGAAAGGGAAATGCGAAGCATGCGGCCAACCGGCTCCTTTTATCAATAAAAAGAATGAGCCCTTTCTTGAGGTTCATCATTTAAGACGCTTATCCGATGGTGGATATGACCATCCCGAACATGTCGCAGCCATTTGTCCAAACTGCCATCGACGCGTACATAATGGGATCGATGGCAAAGATTATAACGAGAAGTTAATCCAAAAGATCCATCAAAAAGAAAAAAGGTTAAACATCAACTGTTAGTTATAAGAAAAAACAGCAAATATCCCTCTTGATCTAAGGCCACAAAGAAAAAATATTCCAAAGAACAACCATATAAACAACCTTGATCTTGTCACACCCTGTTTTTTGAATAAACAGGGTTTTTTATTTTGATGCCTTATGATAAGATCAGATTATAAATATCATATATGGAATATTAAATCACATATGTGATTTAGCGAGGTGGAAAATGTCTGTTAAATCTGCAGAACGAGTGTTACTCATTTTTGAGCTACTGGCAAATAACACTGAAGGCCTGACCATTAAAGAGATTAGTGAGAAACTCACCATCCCACAAAGTAGCACTTCCAATTTGGTTCGTACTCTTCTTCAGGCAGGGTACCTCACTCAAGATTCGCTCAAACGTTATCAATTAGGCCCCAAGCTGATCCAAATTGGAACCGTTGCTATGGATTCGTTGGATATCTCATCACAGGGAAGGCCGTATCTTAAAAAATTGATGGAAGAAGTGGAAGAAACGGTTTTTATGGCCGTCCTCTCTGGGAAAGAACTGGTCTATGTTGCCAAAATTGACAGTGATCGTTCGATTCGTACCACCGCGCAACCAGGTTATCGGAAACCTTTATATTGCACGGGTTTAGGCAAAACTTTCTTAGCATTTTTGCCAGAACCAGATCGAAAAGCATTGTTGGACGAAATCAAACTGACTCCGATCACACCCAAGACGATCACAGACAGGGAAACATTGGAAACACAACTCGAAACCTTTGCAGAACAAGGATACGCCGTGGATGATGAGGAGAATGAAGAAGGCTTGTTCTGCCTGGCTGCTCCTATCTTTGGCGTTGACCACAAGATACAAGCAGCTATCAGTGTTGCAGGGCCGAGAGAGCGAATGCTTCACCGTAAAGAACAAATCATAGAGAAACTTTCACAAACTGCATTGATCATTTCAAAAAACATTGGATATTCCCATGCACTTCACAAATAATTGGAGGCTTTTGAATGGATGTTGTCAGTATTGGAGAAACAATGGCACTGTTTACTCCCGATCAACGAGGGCCTATGAGATACGCCCGAAATTTTTCATTAAAAATGGCTGGAGCTGAAACCAATACATTGATCGGGTTAGCCAAGCTAGGGCACAAGACGGGTTGGATCAGTCGGGTTGGAAAAGATGAATTTGGCGCCTTTCTACTCCATTCAATTCGCGGAGAAGGTGTCGATACAAGTCGTGTCACTGTGGATGATCAAGCTTTGACGGGCATCTTTTTTAAAGAAATTCGAAATGAAAAAGATGTTCGTATCACCTATTACCGGAAGCATTCAGCAGCTAGCCGCATCCATCATGAGCAAATTGACGAAGACTACATCGCCAGCGCACGTTTCCTCTATCTTACCGGGATCACCCCTGCATTAAGTGAATCCTGTCGGAAAGCGATATTCTATAGCATGGACGTGGCAAAAAAACATGGCGTGAAAATTGTTTTTGATCCTAATTTGCGTCTTAAGCTTTGGAGTAAGAAGGAAGCAAGAAAAACGCTTTTATCGATGGCAGAAATGGCAGATCTGGTCCTCCCCGGTTATCAGGAAGGAATATTTCTAACGGAAACCACAGATATCAAAGAAATGGCCGATGTTTTCCATCAACTCGGAAATGAAATCGTGATCATAAAATGTGGAGAAAAAGGCGCCTACTATTCCCTTCACAATCAATCGGGATTTATTCACAGTTTTCCAGTGAAAAAAGTGATCGATCCCGTTGGGGCCGGAGATGGTTTCGCAGCGGGTGTGCTCTCAGGCTTGTTGGATGGACTCTCTATTTCCCAGTCGGTTGAAAGAGGTTGCGCCATTGGAGCCATGGTGACTACTGTTCCTGGAGATATCGAAGGGCTTCCAGATCGCGAAACATTGGAAGCGTTTTTAAAATCCGTGGACCAAGAAGATATTGAACGCTAAATAAAGGAAGGAGCTGATGGAGTGAACACTTACGCTCGCATTGTTGAGAACAAAATTGTCGCGATCATCCGCGGGGCTCATCCCTCCGATGTCATTCAAATCATCCATGCGCTAAGGGATGGCGGGATTCATGTCGTCGAAATCACGATGAACTCCCCCAAAGTGTTATCTGTTTTGGAAGCGGCTACAGACACCTTTGGTGACCAAGTTGTGATTGGAGCGGGTACGGTCTTGGATGCAGAAACCGCTCGTGCTGCGATCCTGGCTGGTGCCAAATTCATTTTATCTCCCACAACTGATGAGGAAACCATTAAAATGACCAAACGATATGGGATAATTAGCATTCCTGGTGCTTTGACACCAACGGAAATCCTTCGGGCTTATGAATATGGTGGAGATATTATCAAGGTTTTCCCAGCTACGTTGGGACCTCGATATATCAAGGACCTGCGTGGTCCCCTTCCTCAGATTCCTCTCCTTCCTACAGGCGGAATTGATCTAGATAACATCGCTCAATTTATCGAAGCAGGCGCCGTCGGTTGTGGCATCGGGAGTTCGCTCGTCAATCCCAGACAGGAAATTAATGAGGAATCACTAAAAGCGATCACGTCCAAGGCAAAACAATTTGTCTCAGCTGTAAACCATATTCATAGATAAAGGAGCGAAGTTTAATGAAAATAACAGGTTATAAATTGTTTCAAGTTCCACCCCGCTGGCTGTTTTTAAAAGTAGAAACCGATGAGGGACTCATCGGTTGGGGAGAACCAGTGATTGAAGGCCGGGCAGAAACCGTCAAAACTGCCGTTAAAGAACTAATGGAGTATTTAATTGGACAAGACCCTCTTCGGATTGAAGACCATTGGAACCTTATGTACCGCTCTGGTTTTTACCGAGGGGGACCAATATTAATGAGTGCCATTGCTGGCATTGATCAAGCCCTGTGGGATCTGAAAGGGAAATATTTTGGCATTCCCGTTTATCAATTGCTAGGTGGCGCTTGCCGGGATTCTATCCGTATTTATTCTTGGATTGGTGGCGATCGTCCATCCAATGTAGCAGATGCAGCCAAAAAAGCGGTCGAATCCGGTTTTACCGCTGTCAAAATGAATGGTACTGAGGAACTGCAAATCATTGATTCTTATGAAAAGATTGACCAAGCCGTCGAAAGGATCGCTGCAGTTCGAGAAGCTGTTGGCCCATCCGTCGGTATTGGCATTGATTTTCATGGTCGCGTCCATAAGCCGATGGCCAAAATTTTAGCCAAAGAGCTCGAACCGTATCGTCCCATGTTTATCGAAGAACCCGTATTGCCAGAAAATAATGAAGCATTAAAAGAAATTGCACAGTCTACCCATATCCCGATTGCTACGGGTGAGCGAATGTTCTCGCGCTGGCATTTTAAAAATCTTTTAATTGATGGTTATGTAGACATTATCCAACCAGACCTTTCTCATGCCGGGGGAATCACCGAATGCAAAAAAATTATTTCCATGGCTGAAGCATTTGATGTAGCCGCTGCCCCCCACTGTCCATTGGGCCCCATTGCTTTGGCAGCTTGCTTGCATGTAGATGCGACCTGCTATAACGCCTTTATCCAAGAACAAAGCTTAGGCATTCATTATAACCAAGGTAGTGATTTGCTTGATTACCTTGTTGACAAACAGGTTTTTGCATATAAAGACGGATATGTTCAGATTCCAAACGATCCCGGACTTGGTATCGAGATTGATGAAGAACACGTCAGAAAAATGGCAAAGATCGAACACAACTGGCGCAATCCCGTCTGGCGACATCGAGATGGTAGCATTGCCGAATGGTAAAACGAAAGGAGAAAGGCGCAAGACCAGACATGAATCAACGGAAAAATCGAAACAAACCGACACGGGTACGTTACGCCATTTTGGCACTCATTTTTGTAAACGTTGTCATCAACTATATGGATCGAAGCAATATCTCCGTGGCCGCCACGGCGATCAGTCAAGATTTGCAATTGAATTCGGTCCAATTGGGACTCATCTTTTCTGCCTTTGGTTGGGCGTATGCCGCTCTCCAAATTCCAGGTGGATGGTTGGTAGACCGACTTGGTCCCCGAATCATCTATAGTCTTTCTTTGTTTACTTGGTCCTTAGCGACCCTTTTTCAAGGCTTTACCAGAGGGTTTGCTTCTTTATTTGGGCTTCGTTTTGCAATTGGGGCATTTGAAGCCCCATCCTTTCCGACCAATAACAAAATTGTGACCAGTTGGTTTCCGGATCGTGAAAGAGCTTCGGCCATTGGAATGTACACCTCGGGTCAATTTGTTGGTTTGGCATTTTTAACTCCATTGCTTGTGACGATCCAACACTTCTTAGGTTGGCGAGGATTATTGATTGTAACCGGTCTGATCGGGATCATTTGGTCTGCCATTTGGTATTTGATTTACCGCAATCCTTCCGATAGTCGAAAAGTTAACCAGGACGAACTGGACTATATCAAAGAAGGAGGCGGATTAATCGATACAAAAGATTACCTAACCAACAAAGATAAAAAGAAATTTCAATGGAGTGATTTAAAAGAAGTCTTTACCCATCGCAAGCTTTGGGGGATTTATCTTGGACAATTTGCAGTCACTTCCACCTTATGGTTCTTCTTGACTTGGTTTCCCACATACCTCGTCGAATATCGGGGACTGGGCTTTATTCAATCTGGTTTTTTAGCTTCTATTCCCTTTTTAGCAGCTTTTGTAGGTGTATTGATTTCTGGATTCTTGTCTGATTATTTGGTGAAACGAGGCATTTCCATGGGGGTTGCTCGCAAGACACCAATCATTGTCGGGCTGTTCCTTTCCATTTCCATTATAGGAGCCAACTTTGTAAACAGTGCTGCTCTCATCATTTTCTTTATGACCATCGCTTTCTTTGGAAATGGACTCGCATCCATCACCTGGGTGCTCGTCTCTTCCCTTGCCCCCAAAAACCTGATTGGGTTAACCGGTGGTGTTTTCAACTTTATTGGTAACCTTTCTTCCATTGTGGTCCCTCTGGTCATTGGATTCTTAATCAAAGATGGCAATTTCGCTCCAGCGCTGATCTTTATTGGTACCATGGCTTTAATCGGTGCATTATCTTATATTTTTCTGGTTGGAAAAGTGGAACGGATTGCTGTCCATGAGGAGAATCCAGCAAGCTCTTCTGCTTCATCTTTATAAGTTCTTTCTTAAAGAGGCTGTCTAATCAGCCTCTTTTTCTTTCATTTTCTAGTACACACATTTTCTCCCGAAATCCTTCACGATAATGAGAAAACAAAACAAAAACAGCATGAGAAGGATCAAACCGCCGGAAATGAAAACCAACCGCCTGTGATTCTGTTTTACAACCCTTATACCGGGGAGTAAGATGATCTCAATCTCAATAAATCTCTTCATAAAAATCGCTGAATCCCATGATGGGAGCGGGGGAACCACCTGTTCCGGGGTGAATCCCGGGCAAGCTGTTTTGTCCGGGTAGGGTGACTCTCAACACCCGAATCCGTCAGCTAACCTCGCAAGCGTTCTGAGAGGAGGAGTGACATCGTGTTGTAGCCACGGTTTCTTTTGTGGTGCAAAAAAAGCCGCAGGAAGTCTTCCTTCTTGCGGCTTATTGTATAAGGCAAGGTGGTTATCAATATATTTCCTTACGTGATTCCAAGATCCCATAATCATCTTAATAAAAGGAAGTGAATGGCTTTGAATTATGTTTTGCGTTTTGAGGAAATGGATCGCCACAGCTTGCCGATGGCCGGGGGAAAAGGGGCCAATCTGGGAGAATTGGCCAACGCCGGATTTCCGGTACCCCCCGGGTTTTGCATCACCACCGGCGCTTACCGCCGGATCATTGACGAACGGGATGAACTCAAAGATTGGTTGGATCACTTGAATGAGCTGCAACCCGATCAGTTGGACACCATTCGTTCAATCGGACAAAAAGTGCGGGAATTTTTTGAGTCCCTGGAATTTCCCGCTGCGATAAAATCTGAAATTATCAAGGCTTGGGAGGAATCGGGAACGGAGCATGCCTATGCCGTCCGCTCCAGCGCAACGGCGGAAGACTTGCCCCATGCCTCTTTTGCCGGCCAGCAGGAATCCTACTTAAACATCAAGGGGGAAGAACCGCTTTTAAAGGCCGTCAAAAAATGCTGGGCCTCCCTTTTTACCGACCGGGCCATTGTCTACCGCCTCAAAAACGGTTTTGATCATCACTCCGTTTCCTTGGCCATTGTCGTCCAACGGATGGTCTTTCCGGACGTTTCAGGCATCCTGTTCACCGCTGACCCGGTCACGGGACACCGGCGCACGGTCTCCATCGATGCCGGTTTCGGGTTGGGGGAAGCACTGGTTTCCGGGATTGTAACCGCCGATTTGTACAAAGTGCGGGACAATGAAATCATCCAAAAACAAATTGCCAAGAAAGAAAAAGGGGTTTTTCCTCTCCCGGAAGGCGGTACCGAGGTCCGGGAACTTTCTCCGGAACTTCGCCAAAAACAGGTGCTCCCGGATGAAAAAATTCTTGCCTTGGCAGCGTTGGGGAAAAAAGTGGAAAAACATTTCGGCTCGGAACAAGATATAGAATGGTGTTTGGAAGGCGATAACCTTTACCTGCTTCAGAGCCGGCCGGTCACTTCCCTTTATCCCGTCCCTGCCGCCGGAAAAAATGAAAACTACCGGGTTTATCTGTCCATCGGCCATTCGCAAATGATGACCGATTACATGAAACCGCTCGGGATCTCGGTTTTTCAGTCACTCATTCCCTTGGATAACGAAACGACGCTTATGGAAGCCGGAGGGCGCCTTTTCTGGGATTGTTCCGGTTATCTGTTCTTAAAGCCCGTGCAGCGGAAGATTCTGCAAAGCACCCTTGCCGATGACAACATCCTGGTGCTGAAAAAAGTGATCCAAAGCAAAGATTTCAAGCGGCTCGCGCCCAAACGGGGAATCTTAAAGCACGCTTTGCGTCCGACCAAAGCGATTATGGGGATCTACAGAAACGCCATCCCCAGAATCATCCGGACCTGGTATTTTGAAGATCCAAACCGGATTGTGAAGCGGGCCTACTCCACTTTTGAACAAGATCTGGCCCGCTTCAAAAAAGAATTGTCCAAATACACCGGGGCCGTACGCATCCGGTTAATCCGGGATCATACCTTGTTCCAAACCATTCCCGATCCGTTGGCCTATACCTACACCGGAATGATCGCTCTTGCGGTAATCAAAAGCAAAATCAAAAAATGGCTGGGCGAAGAGGCTTGGGATCACGCCATCGAAAAGTCTCCCCCCGGCAATATCACCAGCGAAATGGGGCTGATGATCGGGGATTTGGCGGATGCAGCCAGACGTTATCCCGACGTGGTCCGCTATCTGGAGCAAGCAGAAGACCACAACTTTTATGAAGGGCTAAACCAAGTGGAAGGCGGTAAAGCTTTCCAAGCCGAACTGGACCGGTTCATGAAAAAGTTCGGGATGCGGGCACCCGGTGAGATCGACATCACCCGGGTCCGCTACAAAGAAGCGCCCGCCATGCTCATTCCATCCATTCTCAGCCATATGAAAAACAATGCCCCCGGGGAGCACCGCGAAAAATTTAAACAAGGGGAAAAAGAAGCACAGGAAGCCATCCGGTCTTTGCTGGAAAAAATCAAAGCAACACGCGGCGGAGCCCGGAAAGCCAGGAAACTTTCCCGGTGGATCGCCATCTTCCGGAACACGGTGGGCATCCGTGAATTGCCCAAATATATTATGATCCGCTATTTTGAGCTGTACCGGGAAGCGATTTTGGAAGAAGCGCAAAAACTGAGTGAAAAAGGTATCCTGAAACAAAAAGAGGATGTCTTTTACCTCACACTTGACGAACTGATCCAACTGTTGGAAAACCGGTTGGCCGGGGACGAAGCTATCAGACGTATCGACAGGCGCAAAGAAGAGGAAAAAGTATACCGGAATTTCACGCCTCCCCGGATCATCACCAGCGAAGGGGAAACCTTCAATGGAGGTGTGGAAAACAAAGATGCCCCGCCGGGCGCTCTGGTGGGCATTCCGGCATCAGCCGGGGTGGTGGAAGGGTATGTCAAAGTCATCCGCCGGTTGGAAGAAGGAACATTAAACAAAGGAGAGATCCTGGTCGCTCCCTACACCGATCCTGGTTGGACCCCCTTGTTCCATTCCGCCAAAGCGCTCATCACCGAAGTCGGGGGATTAATGACCCACGGATCCGTCGTTGCCCGGGAATACGGCATCCCCGCGGTCGTCAGCGTGGAAAACGCAACCCAAATCTTAAAAGATGGCCAATACATCCGTGTTGACGGAACCAACGGCTATGTCGAAATTCTGGAGGATATAAAGGAATAAAAATAAGGTTTCAACCAAGCCAAAGCCCGCTCCGGTGAAAAAGGAGCGGGCTTCTTTACAACATCCATGGACGATTATTCAATCAAGTTCAACAATTGTTCTCTGTTGATCTTCTTTTCACTTCCTGCCGGATAATGTTTCAGCAGGTATTCCTTTAAACACTTGGCCCACTCTTTTTGGTAGCCTTCTGTTTTTGCTATTTCTTTTGTAAATTCATCAATCATTTCATCATCAACGATTTCAATGGATTGTGGGACATAATTATCGTGACCATATTCAAATTTATACGCCTGCCAGATGGTATACTCCAATGCATAATTGATGCATAACCATATACTTGCCTGCTGAGAATTTTCCTCATCCACTGCATCTTCATAAAACATGGAGACTCCGCCATCTTCTTCATTGTCAAATACAGAGTAAAGATCACCGCCATCATATTTCTTCTCTTCGACCCATACCCAGCACATATCAATAGTTTTTCGGGCATCAGCGGGACCTTTGGTTACTTGATCCAAGATTTTCTCTGTTAAACTCAATAAATAAGCCACCCGAGCCTCTTCATTGATTTGGGTGTACCAACTCATGGCACCTCCTTCACCCTTTCCCGGGGGTATGAATCTGCAAATATGCAGCTTCGGCCTCTTCATTTACCTTTTCATGCCACTTCACCCTTGATGGATCGTTGACATGACTTTTAAACACATCGGAACGATTTTTTCATTTTTTAAGGACTCTGTGTGCTAAATCTTCCCAAATTAGTGCATCGTCAAGTTTTCCTGTTTCAAAGAAATGTTTAAAAGCTTGAATCATCGGATCATATTCCACCAACCATTCCTTGTTATAATCCGCTCCCACTCCTTGGGTTGTGATCATTTCAAATTCTTCATCTCGTGTTTGAACCTCAGGATTTGCCAAACAATATTGTATGCGATAATCAAATTCTATCGGGAAAAATGATACTGCGTACAGTCGGCGACCATCGATTTCATTTCCCCCGGTGACGGTCATGTCGCCAAAATCCGGGTTGGTTAAATATAAAGTATCAAAGTAATCACAACCCACTTGGTCCCCATCCACTTGATCCAAGTAACTTTTGATTTGTTTCCAATCCGGATTTTTAATCTTTTCTTTCCCGCCACCTGGCTTGAAAATAGTTAGTTCCCATTTACTCATTCGATCACCTGTTCAATCATACTTTACCGATAAGGCGATTTTTACGGCCTCTTCAAGTTTATTTTCAGCTACAAATTCCTCAATTCGCTTCGATTCTTCATCCCAATCCGGGCCATACGCATAAATGAAACGGGCAAATGAGATGATTACATCTTTGTCCAGAGATCCTAGCATGAATGCTTGGTGAAATAAGTCAAATGCCAAATCAACTCGCAATAAATACACAATTGCTGGATATGATTTAATAATGTCTTCGATTTCATCCTTGGATGCCGATGTTTCCAAATACCCCCTGATTTCGCCAATCAATGCCTCACATTTTTTCTCCAACAGTGGATATTTTCTCAAATCAATGTCATATTCTTCAGATTCAGTGATTTCCAGCAGTCTTTTTAATCGGGTGTACAGACAGTTCATCTATTATTTTCCCCCATTTACAAATCCGCTTGCATTTTTAACCAAGCCAAAGGCCTGCTTCGGTGAAAAAGAACAAGCCTCACTTATACTTCTATTCAATCATACATTTATACAATCAAAGCCAACAATTCTTCTCTTTTGATTTGCTCGTCACTTCCGGCTGGGTAATTTTTAAGCAAGTGCTCTTTTAAACGCCGGGACCACTCTTCTTGGTAGCCTTCTGTTTTTTTGATTTCTTCCATAAACTGAATATAGGTGGAATCGTCATTGACGGATTCGAGTTCTTGCGGACCATGATGTTCCTTGTTTTCAAATATTAATGCTTGCTTTAAGGTATAAGATACGGCAAAGAACAAACACCAATACGCCGATTCCGCTTGCAAATCATCTTGGAAGACACCGTCCAAAGTTGAAAGAACATAAAAACCCTCGTCTTCATCCGTCAGTCCATCATACATGGCATAAGAATCATGCATCTTCGCCTCAACCCATTCCCAACAAAGATTGATGGATTTTCTGATAACCGCATCCCAATCATCACCAAAATCCAATGGTTCCGATATTTTTTCTGACAACGTTAAATAATAAGCGGCTTTTGCATCCATGTTTACTTTCTGATACCATTTCCCCATCAAGATCCCCCGTCACATTGATAATTTTCAAAATCCACATTCTCCAGAAAGCCAATCTGATTTTAAAGGATTCGGTCAAATCCATCCATGATTTCCAAAAATTCATAAACGGTTTCCCAAGTTGGATTGGAAAAAACTTTGAATTTATCTTGAATGCTTAATCCTCCATCGTCTTTATGAAATTAACTTCAACAATTCTTCTCTTTTGATTTGCTTATCACTTCTGGCAGGGTAATTTTTTAGCAAGTATTCTTTTAAGCGTTCAGACCATTCTTCTTGATAACCATGAATTCGCTTTATTTTTGCCATAAAATCCATTTCAATCGATTCATCACTCACCAAGTCAAGGATTTGCGGAAGATAATCTTTCTTTTCATACTTATAAGCTTGCCACATTATGTAACAAATTGCTTCCAGAATCGTATGGAGAATGAGCATGAATTGCGGGCTTTCCGCCACTTCCTTCTCTCCTTCAATAAAAATGAGTCCGTCTTCTTCGTCATCAAACTGATAATACAGATCATCTGCACCATACTTTTTCCCTTCAACCCATTCCCAACACATATCCATCATGTTCCGAATCAATTGATGCCACGGGTAACTTCTTGTCAAAACCAATATCTTTTCCGATAAGCACAGTACATAAGCTGCTTTTGCATCCTCACTGAGATGTTCATACCAAGCGATGGCAAGTCCCGCCTTTCCAACTTTTAGAATTCCAAACATGATACCGGTCAAGCGGTCATCGGAGGGACGATGAGAGCTGGTGGAATCATGGGAAGAGAAGTTGTTCGGAGAGTGATCCGAAAAGGATAACCACCCTTCCCTTCCAAATTTTCCGATGGGCATGCGCTAAGAAAAATCAAAGAAAGAGATGAGCCAACCTTTTTTCATCGCATAGGACCTGAAAAAGTGTATGGATTTTTTCTATAAGTTTTCGCCAAATTCGGATCATACAAAAAAGTGTTCATGATGGTCAACGCGTTATGAAAATTTACTTTCCCTTTTTCCATGATGAACTTTAAATCAACACCTTCAACATTAAAATTAGATATGCTCCGATCCTTCATCCACTGATCCATCGTTTCCTGAAGCAGATCGTCCAATTTTTTCAGGTTTTCTATGATAAAGGATGTTTTCGATTCCTCAATTCCTTCTTCTTCAATCAAAACAGATTTAAGTTGATTTTCATCAAAACTCAGCAAAAGTTCTCCCTCCTAAGCTAACTTTCAAGATAATAAAATAAAAAATCATCCAAAATATAAGTATAATTAATTATAGTTTAAAAAATCAGGAGGTAAACAAATGCTTGAATTCAATGAGAGAAAATTAATCAGAGTTTTAAAGAGAAGGATGGCATAATCATGAAATTAAAGCGATGATATCTCTTTTAGACAAGGTGACGGATCGGCTTCAAAAGCCTTTTAATGAATGGCTGGATCATCAAGCCGTCTCTGATGAACCACTGGTTGAAGGGTTGAGTATACGAACCATCATGAAGTTGCGGAAGTGCCATTTTTTGAATACTTTGACGATCCACTTGGCAAAGCAATATAAAAACCTTTTTCAAAGCGTGGAGATAAATGAATAAAGCGAACAAAGAATTGGTTTCATGATTGAACTGAAGATTGAGTAAACTCAACGCCAAAAAGAAATCCGCCTGCGACTATTCAATTAAAAGAAGAGGCGGAAAAGCGGAAGTAAATAGGGATGTTTATGAAAGACTTTCTGGTCTTCGACAAGTGCTAATCAAATCGAGATAAGTAGGAGCAGAAGGATTTGGAAAATCAACCGGACCTCATGATGAACATTGTGTTTGCCCAAAGAAGGAATTTAAGAGCAAGGTGGAACAACCCAGGCAGCACAATCGATACAGATTCTTCCAAATTAGAAATATCAAATTTTTTTCAGATCAGTTTCAACAACTCTTCTCTTTTAATCTTCTTGCCGCTTCCGACTGGGTGGTTTTTAAGCAAATATTCCTTTAAACGTTCGGACCATTCTTCCTGGCAGCCATCCACTTCTCTGATTTTTTCCATAAAGAGCTCGATGGATTGATCACTTTCGCTTTCCAGCATGGGGGAAAATAATCTTGCTCTGTTTGATAAGCTTTCCATATCACATAACAAATGCCGTCAAATATGCAGAAAAACAGAGATTTTAGTGCAGGATTATCAACCACTCCCGGATAGTGCTCAATGAAAACCAGTGCATCATCTTCATCAGCAAACACGTCATAAATCTCCACCGCACTGTATTTACGATGTTCAACCCATTCCCAGCACATATCCATCACGTTCCGAATCAGGCGATGCCATGAGTAATTTCTTGTCAAAACCAACATCTTTTCCGATAAGCACAATACATAAGCCGCTTTTGCATCCTCACTGAGATGTTTTTACCATGCGATGGCAAATCCCGCCTTTCCAACTTTTTAAATTCTCGAAGAAAAGTCTCACATCACTCTGATTATTTCCTTATTGGATATATAACTTATGACAGGATTCCCCTTCAAGGTGATCAAGCCAAAACGAAAACCCGCTCTTTTTTACCGGTGCGGGCCGTTTTATCATCGAAACAACGTCCATGGATTTATGAAATCAACTTCAACAATTCATCTCTTTTGATCTTCTTGTCACTTCCGGTCGGGTGATTTTCCAACAGGTACTCTTTTAAGCGTTCGGACCATTCTTCTTTATACCCATTTACCTTTTTTATTTTCTGGTTAAACTCTTCATCCATAAATTCATCATCATTAATTCCAACGGGTTGTGGAAATGCTTCCCCTTTCATTTCATACGCCTGGCGGGCAGTATATAACACAGCATCAACCGCACACGACCAAATCAGTTCTGCTTGAGGACCGTATGCATTATCAGCTGCAAAAGACATTCCTTCAATATAAATCAATCCATCTTCCTCCTCATTATCTGCTGTTTCATAAAGATCATCGCCACTGTACTGTTTTTCTTCCACCCACTTCCAACACTTATCAACCGCCTCTCTGACCATCTTAAACCAATCATAGTTTTCAATCTCACTCATATGTTTTTCCACCAAAGCCAAAGCATAAGCTGCCTTTGCATCTGACCTGACATTATTCACCCATTCTATCCATTTCATTAAATATCCCTCCATTGCATTTGCATTATAAACAGAGTATGTCATTCAAGCTATTTAAAAGGTGATATGCAGTATCATTCCTCAAACCGTTGATTCATGGCAGATATCATGCTTTCTCGATGAACTTCCTTGTGATTCTCTTTCGGGGAATGTGCCAAACTCTGCTTATAAAAATTCCGGTTGATCATTCTTCCCAGATATCTTCTCCCAAGATAAAATCTGCAACGGAATAAGTTTTTAAATTCTTTCAAAATATAAAGTTCTTTATTTCGTCGCAATATTTACTAGTCAACCCACTTCAATTTATCCGTTAGATTTCCGGAATTATAAAATTCTTCAAATGCAATAATAGCCGTGTTTAAAGGAACAAGCAAACGCTGTGGAAAATCAATGCCTGTTTGTTGGCAGCTAATATATTCATACTCATCTATATTTTTCACCCTCATATTTTCCACTACCAAATGAATGGAATTGTTCTCCGGACTGTATTGAACAGCATAAAGGCGTCGGCCTTTTATCTCATTTCCTCCCATTAAAGTTAACTCCCCTTTGCCAACCACCTTTAATCCAATTAAATCAATGTTTATTCCATCAACTTGTTTCATCACTTTTTTTACTTGATCCCAAGATGGATTTTCCATTAATGTTGAGCCTGTTTCGTTATAAATATGGAGTTGAATATTGTTCATTTTCATCACCAAGACTTTCTTAATTTTTCTTTATCTACTTTTAAGATTTCAGACCCGCTCGGGATGATAACTTCCAGTTCTTCCAAACCAACTTCGACCATCATTTGACGTACATTTCTTTTGCATGATATTTAGCAGCCCAGTTGGTTCCTTTTTGTTTAGGCAGCCTTGAATCCATTCATTCCTAATCCCTTTCTTGATATTTTTTTGGATTATCATCTCCCCAACCATTTCGCCGCCAAATTCGTTTCCCATCCACTTCCAATACCGCTGATCAATTCAAAAACGAAAACCCGCTCCATATTAACGGTGCGGGTCTTTTTATGATCACCAAAACAGAATTATGAAATCAATTTCAACAATTCTTCTTTCTTGATCTTCTTTCCACTGCCTGCCGGGTGGTTTTTAAGCAGGTACTCTCTTAAGCGTTCCGCCCATTCTTCCTGATAGCCGTCTACTTTCACTATTTTTTCCATGAACCAATCAATTACTTCATCATCTGTCATTTCTATCGCCTGTGGAACATATTCTTCCTCTTCATATTCATAAGCCTGCCATGTAACATAAAACGCCGCCTGTGTTACACAAAACCACAGCGCCTTTTCTTGAGGGTCCGGTTGATCATCGACAAACGCCACCCCTTTGATATGTGCTAATCCATCCACATCATTGTCTATTTTCAAATAAAGTTCATCTCCACTATGCTTTTTCTCTTCCAGCCATTCCCAACACATATCCATGGTTCTTCTGGCCAAGCCATACCATTTATAATTTTCTATTTTATGCATGATTTTCTCTGTTAATGTCAGCAGAAAAGCCACTTTTGCTTCTGAACTCACATTCTCAATCCATTCCATCCCAGGAAACCTCCTGATTTTCATTCAATATATTTACCATTTTTCAATCTAAAGAATTGTCTTCCAACAGCTTTTTTTCCTTCTACTATTTCCGATGTAACTACTATTTCAAGCTTAGGATACATCTTGCTAAATTCCAAGAATATACCGCTCTTTGCATCAGGGTTTGTAATTCCCGCAATACATGCCGGACATGCTCCTCTAGGGTTTGATTGATGGATATATAGCTTTCCAGATACTTCTTTTGGATTTAATTTAGCCTCTTTTACTGCAGCTTCAAATTCAGCCATGACATATTCTTCAGCATGTCTAGACATTTGCGGACTATCAAACGGTGACTTAATTGATCTGTTTGGATATTTTTCATCCAAAGGAACTAACCCGGCTTCTTTTGATGCTTTTTTTATGGCACCAGGCGAAGCACCTTTAAACAATCGATCTTCCAATCCTTTAACATCTGTTCTGGCAACAGCAAGGGTATGTTTATTATGACCTACTTTTCCTCTCAAATTTTTCAAGTCTTCTTTCAGAATGTCTGTTATGCCTGAATAATCACATTTAATATTTGTCGCCAAGAACAAAGCATGGTACCCTCTGGTTGGCTGTACAGCAAAACAATCGTCAACTTTGTTGAAAATATTTTTGACAATCGGGGTTTTGGCCAGAACCGGTTCCAATTGCTGAACAGCTTTATTGATCGCTGGTTGGGCAAAGTGAACCACGGCGACGGAGCCGGCTCCAAACAGTCCTGCCAAAAAGGCATTTTTCCAATTGATCTTCCGCCCATGCAGGATATCGTCTGTCACACTGGTTCCGGCACCCTCGACCGATCCGAGGAATCCGCCTTTGCCAAACACTTTTTGCAGAGGTGCCGGCAATTTGGAGACCAGTTTCTGTCCTCCTTGCAGAACAGACCCCAAGACTTTGGAATTCTTGGCACCCATGATCAGCTTTTGCCCGATGCCGCTCGTCAATGCCCGGGAAGCTCCTGCCGTGATACCTCCTCCAACCAATCCCAAAATGCCGCCAATGGCCGCCTCCAAGAAAGTGTTCTTATTAATCCCGCCATTTAAAACGGCACTGACCAAGAAGGATATACCCATTCCCCACAAAATGGCCGCACCCAATCCAGACGTGAGCGGAAAAAGACATAATACAACACCAACCACTAAAACGACGGCAAAAGCAATATATTCTTTATATTTTTTCACCCATTCCCAAGCCGATGACAGCGTATCAATCACAACTTCTGCCATTTTGGAGCAAATCTCGGCGAACCAATCCCAAAAGGCAGCCGCTTTCTCTTTGGTCCATTCCCATGCTCCTGAAATTTTGTCCCCGAACCAATCTCCAACCTTTGACAATGATTCGGTAAACTTATCCACAATTCCTTTCTTTTTTTCAACCGGAGGGGATGAGACCGGTTGTTCCTTCTGAACCGGGTCTTTTTGTTCGAATTGATCGAAATCTTCGTTAATTTCAGGAATATTAATTCCCCCGTCAGCATGTACAAGGTCATGAACCCAGAAGGCTGTTCCCACCGAGACGATCAGCAACAAAAGGAGAAACCGTACAAAATATTTTCCCATATCTTCGACGGGTACGAAAATCCGTAACCCCGTTTCCTCCTTTCTTATTTCTCTAAATACATTGTACAGGAAACAATTAATAATTTTAAAAAGTATTATTCTCCTTGGCAATTATATTTATATATAAATTTTTATAAATAGTGCATGAATTTGTTGATGACAATTGCGATAAAAAATAAGCCGAAATAAACCTGCTTATTGCAGGAAGGTTCAATCATTGGACTAAATTGCTGTTGCACGGTTTAAAGGTCACTTCTGTATAGCAAAGATCCGTCAATTAAAAACCATGGAAAAAAATAAATCCCACTCTGTTGAAGAAGGAGCGGGATTCTTTTCATTTATGCAATCAACTTCAACAACTCTTCTCTTTGGATCTTCTTGTCACTGCCCGCCGGGTGATTTTTCAGCAGGTACTCTTTTAAACGTTCGGCCCATTCTTCTTGGCAGCCGTCTATTTTTGTTATCTTTTCTGTAAACTCCTGAATCGACAAATCACTTTCGCTTTCAAAATACTGTGGCACTGATTTCTCCCCTTCGTATTGATACGCTTTCCAAATGGCATAACAAAAACCGTCAAATATACAGAAACAAAGATATTTTAATTGTGGATTGGATTTAACTTCCGGGTAACACTCTATGTAAACCATCGCATCATCTTCATCGTCAAATTCATAATAGATATCATCGGCACTATGTTTTTTCTCCTCCACCCATTCCCAACACATCTTCAATAATCTCCGAATAAGTCTGTACCATTCATAATCTTTTGTTTGTTCCGCAATCTCTTCTGTCAAAGACAATACATAAGCCACTTTGGCATCGTCAGTTATGTTTTCATACCAAATCATCATGAGCCCCTCCTCAACCAGGATTATAAAAACAAATTCCGCTCCGGTTAAGAGAGCGGAATTCTTTTCATTTATACAATCAACCTCAACAATTCTTCTCTTTGGTTCTCTTTGTCACTTCCGGCCGGGTGATTTTTCAGCAGGTACTCTTTTAAGCGTTTGAACCATTCTTCTTGGCAGCCGTTTACTTTTCGGATATTTTGCATAAACGCTTTCTCCATATATTCATCATCAATGGGTTGTATTTCCTGAGGGGCTTCATGTTCTCTTTTTTCAAAGAGGAGTGCTTGCTTTACGGTATAAGAAACAGCCAAAAAAAGGCACCAATAGATAAATTCTTCCTGCGAGCCTTCTTCGAAATCGTCATATTCCAGTCCAATAATATAAAATCCCTTATCTTCATCAGCCAATTCCAAGTACATGAGATAGGAATCACCCTTTTTATTCTCTGTCCACTCCCAACACATATCCATGGATTTTCTCACAGTGGAAAACCAGTCATATCCGGCTAATTTATCGAGGACCTTCTCAGATAAGACCAAATAATAAGCCGCTTTCGCATCCATATTTACTTTCTTATACCATTTCTCCATCTTAATCCTCCGATTTATTAAAATCCCGTCACTCCCTGTCGTCTTTGTCCCTGCAAAGTCCCATGATCTTTTTCACTTGTTCCATGTCCATGTGTTCACGGATCCATTGCGCCAGCAAAGAGTAAATCTTTTCCCTTTCTTCCCTTCTTCGTTTCATCGTTTGTTTCCGTTTTGGCAACCCTTTTTTCAAGTGGAGATGGCAGATCCAATGCACGGTAAAGGAAGGATTGTCAAAAACGCCGTGAAGTCCGGTTCCCCACACTTCTCCGTCTTCGGAAACCGCGCCGTCGAACCGGCCGTCGGACAGCTCAAACAGTGGAGAAACTCCCGCGGCTTTCCGGGGGCGGGCGGAATGAATCTCATATCCTTCCACCGGGTCCGGTCCTCCCCAAGCGGCCAAAGGTTTTGCTTGGCTCCGGCTGGTTGGTGTGTTGAAATTCCATTGTATTTCCATGGGAAGAAGCCCCAAACCGGCCTCTTCGCGTTCGGACTCACAATCAGGATAAACCCATTTCGTCCCCAACATGGGAAAGCCTCCGCCGATCCCGATAACCGAACTTCCTTGTATTTTTAACACCCGGATTTTTTCTTCCAGTCCGGTCTTTTTCAGCCAGGCAAAATCTTCTTTCGGATTTTCCGTCCCGGGCAGAATGATGACATCTGGTCTTCCCAGTTCCCGGGCCGCTTTTACAAACCGGACAGACAAATCCGGATGATCCATGAGCGGGGAAAAATCCGTGAAGTTGGCAATACGGGGAAAACGGATCACGGCCACATCCAGATCGGCCGTTTCTTTTTGGTTTCCTTTTAACGCCAGTTCGGTGAGCGACAGGGAATCTTCCGGATCGATGCCAACCTCCACATAAGGAAGGACACCCAAAACCGGGATCCCGGTTCGCTGTTCCAGCCATCGGATTCCCGGTTCCAATAATGATTTGTCTCCACGGAATTTATTGATGATGATGCCTTTCACCCGCCGCCGCTCGTCCGGCTCCAGCAATTCCAAGGTGCCCACAACCGAAGCGAACATGCCCCCGCGGTCAATGTCGGCGATCAGCAAAACCGGCGCATCCGCCATCCGGGCCGTCCACATGTTCGCGATATCCCGCTCTTTCAAATTAATCTCCGCCGGACTCCCTGCTCCTTCCATCACCAGAATGTCATAATCCCGGGATAACCGGTTCAACGACTGTTGAACGGAAGCCAGAATCGAATCCAGTTCATGATGGAACGAACCGGCACGGAGTTCGGCAAAACGGCGCCCGTGCAAAATCACTTCCGACACCATTTCTCCTGTGGGCTTCAGAAGTACCGGGTTCATATCGACCGTGGGTTCAATTCCCGCCGCCTCCGCCTGAATGCCCTGTGCCCGGCCGATTTCCCCTCCATCCCGTGTCACATACGAATTTAAAGCCATGTTTTGCGACTTAAACGGAGCCACCCGAAAACCTTCTTCAAAAAAATAACGGCAAAAAGCCGTGCATATCACACTTTTTCCGACATCGGAAGCCGTTCCTTGCAGCATGATGGCCTTCATCTTGTTACACCTCTCTTTTGCGATCATGTTTCGTTTCATTATTGCACATTTTCATTCTTTTTCCCTTTTATAAAACGATGCTCTCTTCGCTCCCGCCAATGAAAACTGTGACGGCACTGAATGTGCAAAGAAAAAAAGTCCCCCAACGCAAGCCGGCATATTGATCCGAAAATCCGTAATCGGCCGAGAAAACCGGCTGCAGAAAAAAAGCATTTCCTCAACCCTGTTGAAGAAATGCTTTTCATTGTTATTGCTATGGAAGGCATTTGATTGCCATCGATTCAACGGGCAAACCCTTTTGATATCGTTCGATAAAAGCTTCATACCCGGAAACTCCTTCAGGCTCCGGAGATAAGATGGTGCTTTCAAGGTTTGCAAAAACTTCCCGGTCCAAAAAGTCCTCCAAATTTTGATACCGATCTTTTCGTTTGGCGAAAATCGCGAGCAAAGCCATCCCCCAAGCTCCGCCTTCCCCCGCTGTACTCATTACTGCAATTGGGGTATTCAAAGCGTTGGCCAGAACTTGCTGGGCAATGCCCGGCGTTTTAAACAGACCTCCTTGGGCGATAAAGAATTTTGTTTCGATTTGCTCTTCCTTTTTCAGAATATCCATCCCGATTTTTAACGGGGCCAAGGCTGCATACAACTGTGCCAGAACAAAATTTGGCAAGGTAAACGCGCTGTCGGGATTCCTGACAAAAAGCGGGCGTCCGGCAGGCATTCTGGTAATATTTTCCCCCGACAAATAACTGTAATTGACCAATCCCCCCGCATCGCAATCCGCCTTGGCTGCAGCCTGAAACAATGTTTCATATAATTTATTCGTATTTATATCCACACCCAGGCATTCTGCAAACTCTTTAAACAGATTGGCCCAAGCATCAATATCCGATGAGCAATTGTTCGTATGGATCATTGCCACAGGGGTGCCATCAGGTGTCATGACGATGTCGACATCTCTGTAAACTTTTTTCAATGGTTTATCCAAAACAATCATGGAAAAAGCGGAGGTTCCGACTGATATATTTCCTGTCCGTTTACGAACACTGTTGGTGCTGACCATCCCGGTTCCGGCATCCCCCTCCGGAGGAACCATCAAACTGCCCTCTTGGAGCTTGCCGCCGGCATCCAGCAACCGTGCCCCTTCCTTGGTCAATCTCCCTGCGTACTCACCTGCTTTTAAAACTTCCGGCAAAATCTCTTTGATTTTCCATGGGTAAAACGTCACATTTTCCAAACTCTCAAATCGTTTTAAAAAATCGGCAGAATAAGTTCCGGTAACTTCGTCTACGGGGAAAACCCCCGAAGCATCCCCGATTCCCAACACCTTTTTTCCGGACAGTTTCCAGTGAACATAACCAGCCAAGGTTGTAATAAAATGAATGTCTTTTACATGAGGCTCTTTGTTTAAGATGGCTTGATACAGATGGGCAATACTCCATCGTTCCGGAATATTAAATTGAAACAAGTCGGTTAATTGGTTTGCGGCTTGTTCCGTGATGTTATTACGCCAAGTTCGAAACGGGGTTAACAATTCTCCGTTTTTCGAAAAAGCCAAATATCCGTGCATCATGGCACTGACACCGATGGCGCCGATCTTGGTGAGCGTGACCTGGTACTTGCTCCGGACTTCTTCGGCAAGCTGCGCATAACTGCTTCGAATTCCTTCCCATACTTCATCCAATGCATACGTCCAAATTCCATTTTCAAATTTATTCTCCCAGACATAACTACCCGTCGCAATAGTATGAAAATCATCCGTCACCAGTACGGCTTTGATACGCGTCGATCCCAATTCAATGCCTAACGTGACATCCCCTTGTCGAATGGCCTCAGAAACTTTAACCAAGTTCACTTCACTCACCCCAATCTTTTGGTGCCTTTCTCAAATTTCTCAATCTCCTCCAAAGTATGGCCGCGTGTTTCCGGAACGCGTGTGCGGATAAATAAAACGCCGAGTAAACAAATCAACCCGAAGATTGCAAATACAGCTTCTTGAGACATCGAAGCCGTCATGATCGGGAACAACAGTCCCACCAAAAAAGAACCGATCCAGTTAAAAGATGAAGCCAATCCGGATGCCCGCCCGCGGATTAACAGCGGGAAAATTTCCCCTACGATCACCCAGGTCAACGGAGCCCAAGTAAATGAATAAAAGGCTACATATATACTCAAAAAAACAACGATCATCATCGGATTTGCATTTGGAACCAACACATTCATCACAACCGGGAAAATAAAAGACAATCCCATGATGGTTCCGCCGGTCATCAATAAAGCTCGACGGTTAAATTTATCCGCAATCAACAGGAATACAAGGGAACCCAATACAAGAATGATCCCTTGAATAATCGGCCACATTAATGCGGATTTTGCCGCATGCCCTGTTGCTTTTTCCACAATCAAGGGAATGTAATAGAAAATGGCGTTCGCGCCCTGAAATTGTTGAAACGCGGCAATCCCGACACCGGCAATGACCAAATAACGATATTTACTCTGAAAAAGCGTGCTCCATGATGCTTTTTGATTTGCCTTTTTTCCTCGATCACGGTTTCTTGAATTTGTTTTATTTCGGATTCGATTTGTTCCGGGTCCTGACGAATATATCCCAATACTTTGCGGGCTTCATTCAGTTTGTTGTTTTTTATCAGAAAACGGGGGGACTCCGGCAGCCGCAAAACACCGATAAACAGAATCAAAGCGGGCAGGGCGGCCATCCCCAACATCAGACGCCAAGCCATGGTTACGGATAAATCTTTCAATAAATAATCAACAATATATGATAGCAACATCCCGGAAACGATCATTGTTTGGTTAATTCCGGACAAACGGCCGCGCAATTTCGCCGGTGCCATTTCCGACATATAAGCCGGGACCAGCGCTGAAGCGGCTCCGACAGCCAGTCCCAATAAAATCCGGACACCGGCCAAAAAATAGATTCCATTGTGCGGGGCAATCCCTGACAAAACAGAACCAACGACAAAAACCAGGGAAGCAATTAAAATCATTTTTCGTCGTCCCAAACGGTCTGAAAGTTGTCCGGCCAAAGCCCCTCCAAAAATCGCCCCAAACATCAGAGAAGAAGTGATCCAACCAATTGCACCGGCATTGTTTTGCAGGTTCCAATCATGTTCCAAAAAAGGCAAAGCCCCCGTCATCACACCGATATCGTAACCAAAGAGGATGCCACCGAAAGCCCCGAAAAAATAGATAAAGCCACTGGGAATTTTCTTGTCATTTGCCATGCCTGTTCCTCCTCATGTTGACCACTTATTGACTTCCCTTTCCTTCATGCATCAATCATGGGTAAAACGTTTTCAAAAATGTGTTTGGCCTTGTTTTCCCTGAAACATGAACGGGAAAGTGACCAAGATCCCCTTTTTCAAGAAGGATCCCTTCCGGGGAATCCGATTCCCCGGAAGCTGTGATTACTTGATCACCACGTATTCTGCACCCACAAGTTTTGCATAAGTGACGATTTGATCCGTTGTTAAATCCAGCGAAACCACGGTATGGTGCCCGCCTCCGTTCTCAATCCAAGCCTGAACCCCGTCACGAAAATTCGGCTTGACGCGCCAAAGCACACGGGCCACCGGAAGTTTTGGCGCAGGAACGGTTGGCTCAAATGCAGAAACTTCATTGATCAACAATTTGAAATGCGTACCGAAGTCCGCCATTGAAACAACAACACCATCCCCCGCCTTGCCGTCAAACACCAAACGGGCCGGATCCTCACGATCGCCTATTCCCAAGGGAGCTACAACAATTTTCGGTTTGTTTTTTGCCAGCGCAGGATCCACTTCCAACATATGGGATTGAAGCACATACTCTTGACCGCTCGCCAATTCATACGTGTAATCTTCCATGAAACCGGTTGAACCGTTGCGGCTCATGATTTTGAGCAACCGGTTGAGTGCCGCCGTCTTCCAATCCCCTTCGGCGGCAAAGCCGTATCCTTGGGCCGTCAGACGCTGTACGGCAAGCCCCGGAAGTTGTTTCATGCCGTGCAAATCTTCGAAATTTGTTGTGAAAGCATTGTAACCCCGCTCATCCAAAAAGCGCTTGATGGCTATTTCATACCGCGCCTGAACTTTCACGCTTTTCTCCCAATCTTCCTTGCTGTACGTCCCGTAATCAAATTCATAAAGGTTTGCATACTCTTCAAATAAGGCATCAACTTCCTCATCTTTGACGGCATTCACCTCTTGAACAAGATCGCCGATGCCATAGTAATCAACAGTCCACCCAAATTGAATCTGCGCTTCGATTTTATCCCCTTCGGTTACCGCAACATTGCGCATGTTGTCGCCAAAACGGGCTACTTTAATCTGGAAGCTTTCGTTATAAGCAACTGCCACATCCATCCATTCCGCGATTTGCTTCTGTACTTCCTCACGTTTCCAGTATCCGACAACCACTTTATTTTGTTTTTTCAAGCGGGCATTAATGAAACCATATTCACGGTCGCCATGCGCCGACTGATTCAGGTTCATAAAATCCATGTCAATCGTTTCCCAAGGAATGCTTTCATTGAATTGTGTTGCTAAATGAAGCAATGGTTTTTGCAATAATTTTGTCCCGCGAATCCACATTTTTGCGGGTGAAAACGTATGCATCCATGTGATCACTCCGCAAACTTCATCCCGATAATTGACTTCTTTCATGATGTTCGTGATTTTGTCGGCACTCACGGCCAGGTCTTGCAACACAATCGGGTACGGCAATAAACCGCTTTCATTCAATTCATCCGTAATGGTTTGTGCATGCGCTTTCACCCGGGCCAGCGTTTCTTCCCCATAGAGATGTTGCGAACCCACGACAAACCAAAATTCCCGTCTTTTTGGCGTTGACATCGTACCCCTCTTTTCTTTATTTTCTTTTCTTTTAATTTTGTCCGTAATAGGCATTTTTTCCGTGTTTTCTATAATAGTGCTTATCTAAAATATGTTTCGGCAATTCTTTCGCAAAGTGATTTAATTCTTGTGTAAAGAAATTCATTTTTGAAATTTCTTCAAGCACGACACTATGCATGACCGCCGATCTTACATCTTTCCCCCATGTAAACGGACCATGTCCTTTTAACAAAACCCCGGGAACGGCCAAGATATCCAATCCCCGTTCTTCAAATGTTTCAATAATCACGTTTCCCGTTTCTGTTTCATACCCGCGTTCAATTTCTTTTGGCGTCAGAAAACGGGCGCATGGAATGGAACCGTGGAATGTATCTGCATGCGTGGTTCCCATCGCGGGAACATCCAAACCTGCCTGAGCCCAGATGGTTGCCCATGTCGAATGCGTATGCACAATCCCGCCAATTTTCTCATAATGCTTATAGAGCACCGCGTGAGTGGGTGTGTCCGATGAAGGCTTCAGCTTACCTTCAACCACATTGCCTTCCAAATCAACCACCACCATGTCACCGGGCTTCATCGTTGCATAATCAACACCACTGGGTTTGATCACAAATAAACCGCTTTCACGATCAATCGCACTTGCATTCCCCCAAGTATATTTCACCAGCCCGTGTTCAACCAATTGCAAATTGGCTTGAAGCACTTCTTCTTTCAGCTGTTCCAACAATTTCATCCCTCCGGTTTCCGACTTAAAATCAATGGTTAAAAACAATCACCGGGGAGCGCTTTTAAGGTAAGTATATTTTTTATACGTACATATGTCAATCTTAAACAAAATATGTGCATACATCTTCTACAAAATAAATGATATTCTCATTTATATTTATGTATTAACAAACGAAATGAATGACGCCGATTACGATTATTGGAAATTTGTTCGCACCAATTGTTTAACTGCTTTCGATTCATTTCACATCATGTTAAGATATGTCCATACAAATTTTTAAAACGGAAGCAAAGCACAAACAACTTTCAGGAGCAGTGGTAATATGAAACCAAAGTATCAAGCAATCATCGATGACATCAAAAGTAAAATTCTTTCCGGGGAATACAGTGTTGGAGAACAAATCCCCACGGAGTCAGCCTTGCAGGAAATATACAAAGTCAGCCGGCACACTGTGCGAAAAGCCATTTTGGAACTGTCAAAGGAAGGCTTTTTAAGAAGCAGCAAGGGGTCCGGAACCTATGTCAGCAATCAGTTCCAAATAAAGTCGGGGGCCCACTCAAATCAAAAAACCATCGGGGTGATCACAACCTATATTTCGGATTACATTTTTCCTTCCATCATTCGGGGCATCGAAAGAAGACTGAATGAGGATAACTATTCATTGCTGCTGGCCAGCACCAATAATGAGATCGAACAAGAAAAAAAAGCCTTGGAAATGATGTTGTCTTCGGGCATCGACGGATTGATCGTCGAACCCACCAAAAGCAACTTGTACAATCCCAATATTTCATACTACTTGTCATTAAAGAAACAAAACGTTCCGTTTATTATGATCAATGCTTATTACAATGAATTGGATGTCCCTTTTCTTTGTCTGGATGATGTACAGTCCAGTTATCTTGCAACCAACGAATTGATTTCCAAAGGACACACGCAAATCGGACTCATTGCAAAAATGGATGATTTACAGGGTAAGCACAGAATGAAGGGGTATATCAAAGCGCTCGAGGAAGCCCGACTCCCTTTTCAGCCGGAGTTGGTCTTATCATTCAATACAGAGACAAAGCCGGCTTTGGGCATGAACTTAAAAGATTTCCTGAACAAACATCTGAATGAATTGACGGCCATTGTCTGCTACAATGACGAGGTCGCATTTGAATTGGTAAATGTATGCAGACAACTTGACATCCCGGTTCCGGACAAATTGTCAATTATTGGTCAGGACAATTCTTTTCTCGCCAAAACCTCTTTTATTAAGCTGACGACATTGACACACCCGCAAGAACAAATGGGTTATGATGCTGCCAATTGGATTATTAAGAAATTACAGGGTAAAAAGGATTTACCTTACCAAACCTATTATCAACCCAGATTAATCGAAGGTGAAACAGTGAAAGAATTGAATAAAGAGAACCCCTGATAATTTCCATAAACATAAAACAACCCCGCTCGAAACTTCACTGAGTCCAGTGACTTAAGCGGGGATGTTTTGTTTTAGTGCCTGTTATTTTCCATATCCGGCAACAATCCACCGATTTCACGTTACAGTTCACGACCAACAGATTATCTCCAATCGTTACATGGACAAATAAAAAAGAGGGAAAGTTCCCTCTTTTAATACGGCTGGTCGCCAACGATGGCCACCCGTTCGGCTTGGCGGGGATTGGGATAATAGTCGGAAACCGCGTAATGTTGAGTGGCCCGGTTATCCCAGAAAGCGATCGTGTTTTCTTCCCAGCGAAAACGGACTTGGTACTCGGGAATCTGCGCCTGCCGAAACAAATATTGCAGCAATGCCTCGCTCTCTTCTGGTTTCATCCCGACGATCCGGGTTGTAAAGGACGGATTCACAAACAAAGTTTTGCGCTCGGTTTCCGGATGGGTCCGGACCACCGGGTGTTCCACAGGAGGGAATTCGGCTTGTTTTTCCGCCAATTCTTCTTTTGTCATGAAATCGCTGAAAGCCGGGGTAAAGTCGTGAATGGCGGTCAGCCCGTCGATGCTCTCCTTGATCTTGTCGGGTAAATTGTCATAGGCGGCTCCCATGTCTGCCCACAGTGTATCGCCCCCAACCGGCGGAACCTTGATCATTTTCAACAGGCAAGCTTTTGCCGGACGGGGCCGGAAAGTCACATCGGTATGCCAGATATTTTCGTATCCGGCTTGCTTTTGATCCCTGGCAAACCGGACAAATTCCTTGGACTCGCCTTGCGGCAAAAAAGGGTGAACCTCCAGTTCTCCCCATAACCGTGCAAAAACTTTCAGTTGTTCACTGGTGACGTTTTGATTTCGGAAGAAAAGCACCTTCCACTCAAGCAGCGCCCGGTTCAATTCGGCTTGCAGCTCCGGTGTGACAGGCCCGCTCAAGTTGACCCCGGCAATTTCAGCACCGATTACCGGCGTGAGCGGCTTCACTTTGAACAGGGTATAAGGGCGCTCCTTTGTTCCTTCCGGCAAACGGCGTAAATGGCGCGGACCGACATGATCTTCCCGGTTTTCAAACTTGAGCGGACGGGAATCTCCGGAAATGAATCCAGACATGGCACCTGCTCCTTTCAACGGGATTTCCAAACAAAAAAGGAGGTCCCAATCCGGCCGTAAAAGCCGGGATACAGGAACCTCCAGTGATCTGGTCGGATAATTATATATTTCACATCTGTTTACTCGGAAATAATGATACCAAAAATTACTTATGATGTCAATCAGTGATGGTTCTTCAGGGTTCACCCTGGAAAAGAAGACGGGGCAAGCAACACACCATGATGCGCTTACCCCTTCTTGCTGTCCCGGTAGTTTCGGCAAGCCACAATGAAACGTTTGGCCACAGAAGGGTTGGAAGCAAAATGGAGATGGGTATACCCGGCCAAAAGATTTCCCCGTGCATATCCTTCCCGCTTGTTGCCGGCATGCCCGCGGATTTTATAAGCCCAAGCATCCTGCTCTTTCTGCATCGCCAGCGTGGAATAGTGAAATTCATGTCCACGCGCTTTCTCCCCTTGCTTGAGCAACAGGTTGTCTGTCACGGCTTCCACTTCCCGGTACCCCAGCGCCGTCAATCGGTCATTCATCCGGACCACGGCCGGGATCACGCCCGTCATCGGATGTTTCTTCCCTTCCCGATCCACGATCGCCTCGGTCAAGTACATGTATCCGCCACACTCGGCATATGTCGGCATGCCTCTAGTGATGTTTTCCCGGAAAGAACGTTTCACTTCCTCATTTGCGGATAATTCCCGCACAAACTCTTCCGGGAACCCGCCACCCACGATCAATCCATCGGCTTCTTCCGGCACCGGTTCGCCTTTGAGCGGGCTGAAAAACTGCAGCCGGGCTCCGTACTGCTTCAGCAACTCCAGATTTTCCGGGTAATAAAAATGAAAAGCCGCATCTTTTGCCACTGCGATGATGACGGAATGTGGTTCCATCCATTTTTGCGAAAAAAGCCGACGCCCGGGCCCGGCAAGCAAAGGGGCATTCCCGGCAACCTTCTTTAAACCGTCCAAATCCACTCCTTTTTCCATGAGCTCTGCCAACCGGTCAAACAGGGGAACCATTTCCCCCCGTTCAAGGGCGGGGATTAAACCCAAATGGCGTTCCGGGATGTCAACGGACGGATCCGGGGGAAGCCAACCGAAAACCGGAATGCCGCACTCTTTTTCAATTGCAGATTTGACAAGCTGAAAATGTCCTTCCCCTCCGGCCCGGTTGGCAATCACTCCGGCCACGGGCACAGACGGATTCAACCCCTGATAACCCTTCACCACCGCCGCCGCACTGCGCGCCAAACTGTAGACATCCACCACCAGGATCACCGGGCTTTGCAACAAAATGGCAATCTCCGCCGTGCTCCCCTTGTCGCTCAAAGGATCTTTGCCGTCATACAGTCCCATGACCCCTTCTACGATGGAAAGATCAGCATCCCGGCTGCCATTGAGAAAAATCTCCACCATGTTCTCCGGCGGCACCATCCAGGTATCCAGATTGCGGGAAGGGCGCCCGGTGATCGCCGTATGGTAACCCGGATCAATATAATCCGGCCCGGCCTTAAATCCCTGCACCTTGAGCCCCCGCTTTTGAAACGCCGCCATCAAACCAAGGGTCACCGTCGTTTTGCCCACTCCGCTCCCCGTTCCGGCAATGACGAGCCTCGGTCTTTTTTCGTTCATGGCACATCTCCCCCCGTTCCTTCCCATTTCATAAGAAATCCCCTGCCACTTTATTTGCAGCAGGGTGCCGGCAATTAATAAGACTTGGCAAACCAGACGGTGTATTTGGCTTTCTCTCCGCATGCGACACATGTTTTCATGGTTTCCGGGGGATCAAAAGGAATGTTGCGGCTGACGGCACCGCTTTCTTCCTTCACTTTGGCTTCACAACGGTCATCGCCGCACCAGCCGGACAAGACAAAACCGCGCTTGGTTTGGATAATATCCGTCAATGCTTCAAGGGTTTCTGCCATGTGGGTGTTCCGGTCAAAATTGGCTTTCGCTTGTTGATACAAGTTTTCCTGAATCTCATTGAACAGACGATCGACCGTCTCCAAAACTTCCGCGGTCGGAACCGTGATTTTTTCCAACGTGTCCCTTCGTGCGAGCACGACCTGATCCTGATTGACATCCCGGGGCCCGATTTCCATGCGAAGCGGGATGCCTTTCGCTTCATATTCGTTAAATTTCCATCCGGGACTGTAGTTATCCCGGTCGTCCAGTTTCACCCGGATTCCCTTCGCTTTGAATCGATCCAGGATTTGTGCGGCATAAGACAGCACACGCTCCCGTTCGCCTTTCGCACCGATCGGGATGATGATGACCTGTGTCGGGGCAATGCGCGGCGGCAGCACCAATCCTTGATCGTCGCCGTGAACCATGATCAATGCCCCGATCAAGCGGGTGCTCACTCCCCAGGAAGTGGTGTATGCATACGCCAATTGGTTGTTTGCATCCGTAAATTGGATATCGAAACTTTTCGCAAAGCGTTGCCCCATATAATGGGAAGTTCCGGCCTGGAGCGCCTTTCCGTCTTTCATCATAGCTTCCACGGAATAGGTGTGAACCGCCCCGGCAAACTTTTCCGAAGGTGTTTTCTCTCCGCGGACAACGGGAATCGCCAAACCGCTTTCAATAAACTCCGCGTACAAATCCAAAATTTTAAACGTTTCTTCTTTGGCTTCCTGTTCGGTGGCATGAGCGGTATGCCCTTCCTGCCACAAAAACTCGCTCGTCCTCAAAAACGGCAACGTACGTTTTTCCCAACGGACCACGTTGCACCACTGATTCATGAGCAAAGGCAAGTCCCGGTACGATTTCACCCATTTGGAAAACATGTGTCCGATCATGGTTTCCGAGGTCGGGCGGATCGCCAACTTTTCCTCCAGCGGATCGCCCCCGGCTTCCGTCACCCAAGGCAGTTCCGGATTAAACCCTTCCACATGCTCTTTTTCTTTCTCGAAAAAACTTTGCGGGATAAACAAGGGGAAGTAGGCATTTTCATGACCCGTTTCTTTCAGCCGGGCATCCAATTCTTTTTGAATCGCTTCCCAAAGCGCATATCCGGCCGGTTTAAAAACGATGCACCCCCGGACCGGCGAATAATCCATTAAGTCCGCTTTTTTGATCGTCTCTATGTACCAACCCGAAAAATCTTCGCTCTGCGACACAGACTTTTTGGAGCTCATGCAACATCATCCCCTTCCGGTATTTCAATTCATAATTTTCTGCCCGAGTGGATTCATGTTACTATATTTCATTTCTTTCTTCAACGCGTTTGTTTTATTTACATTCTTTCATTCATGAGAATTAAAAATTCAACGCATACCGCAAGAAAGACCCCTGCCACTTCCTGTGCAGCAGGGATCTTTCTTTATCTTTGCTCAAGTGCTTGCTCAACGCTTCCGCCTGCTTCCAAACTGGCTTCATCCTTTGACAGAATCTCTTTTTTTGCGGACAGGAAACAAAAGATTAATGAGATCGCCGCACAGCCCCAAAAAATTTCCGGTATCCCCCACTTGGACACCACCGCCAACGAGCCGATCAAAACAACATCCAATACGGAATCAAGAATACTTAACAGAGAGGGTGGTCGCCCGGCTTCCCGTTGAAATGTATTGGTTACCGAGATTCGAAGAAATCGGCCAGCTAATGGATCGGGCCGCCCGGATCACCAGAACCGCCAAGATGAAAACAACCGGCGAATGATCAAAGATCACCGTCAACACATAAGAAGAGATGATCAAAACACCGGACAGATACATCCAAGCCACTTCGGACACCTTTTTCGTCAACCAACCGACATAGGTGGAAGCTAAAATTCCTCATTCGATATCGTTTTCTCATTATACAGGGGAATGGTTTTCGCACCGGCCCTCGTTCTTGCGGGCCATAACGCTTTAGAGACTCATTAATCCACTGCACGAATCCCTTTCATGACGGCAAGAATCAGCCCTTGAAAGAGCACGATGCAACTTCCGCAAATGATCAGCATCAAGGAAACGGACAAGCCATGATTCAAAAAAATGGTGAACACCCCGTGGGATACCGGCGTCAAACCGATCGAGAACGTGGTCATTAACCCCATGATCCGCCCCAATTTTTCCACAGGAATGCGTTCTTGAAGAAGAGTAACCAATAATGTATTGCCTGAGATCAAAACAAAACCGCAGAAAAACAGAGAACCCATTCCGAACAACAGCCGGTTGGTCAACCCCAGACCGACCAAACTCAATCCGTTGAGGGCAATAAGGATCATGGCAATCAGCGCCCGTCTGAACCGCAATGTAACCAGTGCCAAGAAAATTGCCCCGATGATCATTCCTGCGGATAATGCCATTTCCAAATAACTGAGATCCAGCGCCGAACCGTGCAAGATCTCTTCCACATACAAAGGAATGGCGATGTTTATGGGCCCGGAGAAGAAAAAACTGGCGATTAATGTCGTCAGGATTAATGAAAAGGCAAACGTGTCCTTTTTTAGATCGTTCAATCCTTCCCTCAGATCTTGCATCACCGACAACGGATTTCCTTGTTTTTTCCGGGTTTTGTTCTCTTCCTCCCGGACAAAGAAGAGAAAGAATGAACTAATGGCGAGAAATACAGAGATGGTGACAAAAACCAGCCCGTAAGAAAACAACGTCAACAGTCCGCCTGCGATCAGCGAACCGGTAAGAAGTCCCGCTTGTTGGGTTAATGCATTGAAAGAATTGGCTTGAGCCAAATGGTTCTTGGGCACAACCGCCGGTAAAACGGAGTTGGTTGCCGGCCAATAAAATGCTTCCAAAGTTCCAAAAAGAAAAGCAAACACAAGCAATAAGGGGATGCTCAGAACGTTGGTCATCACACAGAAAGCCATCACAAAAATCAGCAGAGCACGGGCCGAGTCGGAAACAATCATGATTCGGGATCGCTTGAAACGATCCGCCGTCACACCGCCGACGGGCATGAGGAACAACCGCGGAATGGACGCCACCATCAGGACAACTCCCAAGATCTGCCCGGCACCGGATTCCTTCACCACATACCAGCTTACTGTCAAGGTATACATGGAACCGGCCAAACTGGTAAATATACCAGCCAACCAAACCAATAAAAAGGATTTATTTTTGAACAAAGCGAACTTGGTGTTGGTTTGCCGTTCTTCTGTTTTTGCCAATACATTCTGTTCTTTCATGATCTCCCCGCAAATTCTGTCTGTCCCAATTATCAAATATGAAAAACACATTTTCTCCATAGTAACACTGACCGTCAGGCAACTTGAAGGATTATCCCTTTGATATTTCTATAAAACCCCATTAACAGCATCATGTCCCTTTTCTCGTTTCAAGCTCACCGTTTGTTACAATCAAAGCAATTTTTCCCACAAACGGCTACATCCCTTGAAACAACAATACAGTGTAATTTTACTGTTTTTTCTAATTTTCGCAAATATTTTTTGGTTTTTAAGAAAAAACTACTAAATCAACAAATTGAACACAAAAAACCCCTGCCACATCTATGCAGCAGGGATATTTTCAATAAGACTGTATGAGAGTGCAAACACATGAGCAATAGATTGTGACTTCGGCTTCTCACTTTAAGATGTATCACAAAAGTGAAACTCACTAACGTGAAAAATAATATTCTTGCACAAAATAGTACAGAGTTCAGGTTATTTAAAATGCAGAAACTCATCTTTGTAATAAGAGTATTTCAAAGTTAATACTTGACACGGATCATGCCAATGCAGACTAGAAATCGATAGGTAATAATCCGATTACGATCAGAAAAGAGTCCGATTTAGAGGCATTCTACAGCAGACACCAAATACTTATTCCTTTAAAAACAACTCTTTAAAATATAGTGATTTGCATATACTTAGATATATCAATATTAGAAATAAATAATTCCCTTCCTATTTTTGTGTTATTTCCCTGATTAATCGAATAACACCATGACTCCTGATTAACATAAAAGTCCACTGATTGATATATCTCTTTCACCTCTTCACAATCATCAATAGTTAACAAAAAATTATGTTGAGTTTTTTTTAGAAGCCTAGCCAGTTTAACATGCTCTTCATGACTCATACTTACAGGGTATAATTCATGACCTTTTTTATAATATGGAGGATCCAATACTAGGAATACATCTTTCCCTGGGGCTAAGATAAGTTCTTCAAAATCTAAGCAAGTAATTTTTACATTTTGAAGTTTACTTGAGCATTCTTTAATTCTTTTACAAAGCATTTCAGGATTCCATCTACAATCAATTTTCCAATTGGATTTTTGTTTTATCCCTCCAATAGGATTAGCTGTAATTATGCCGGAGTAGTTTGTTCTATTTAAAAATAAAAACTTATATGCGACTTCCAACTCATTTTGCGGCTTTATTGATCTAATTTCTTTCCAAATCTCAATACTAGGTTTTATACTTAAAACAAATTTGCAAATGTCATCTGGATAGTCACGAACTATTTTAAAAAAAGCATAGACACTATAATCTTTATCATTTATCCAATTTATCTTTGCCTTGGGCTTCCCAAAAAATATAGCTCCACCCCCAAAAAATGGTTCACGATATTCTATATGAGGGATATAAAAATATGGATAAAATCTGTTTAAAACCTTGCTTTTAGAGCCAGGAAACCTTAAAGGAGATCTTATTTTATTTGATATCATTTCAAATCACTTTCCTCAATACATTCCCTTTTTTGTTTATATTATCATTACCAGAGCTTCTTGGCCAGACGAAAAATTAATGCCCACTGCTTAAAAGTGGGCATATGAACATTATTTTATTAATGCTTTTCTTGTTAATAAATCTAAAATTTTCCCACCTGGTTTCATACTAATAGCCGTGTATCGGTGCGCTAGTGCTATTGGTACTACAGCATTCTCATAAAGATCGCACTCAAATTCTTCAATTAAGCTTAATGCTTTTGGTAAAACTGAATTATATTTCTCAATATTAGCCTTCTCTCGCTTGAAAACCTCTAAATTCGGCTTAGTTTTACTTTCAAATGGATAAACAAGATTAAAGACAAACACTCTTCCCGAAGGAGTTTTGTATATAAAATCTTGTCCATAATATGTTTCATAGCCATGACCATTTTTAGGAACTCTTCTTCCAGGAGAAATATACTTGTATCGAAATGCATCATTAAGTGCAAATATCCTGTTGTTTGGAATATGAGAATTAATCATTTTTACAAAATCTACAACCTGGCCACTTTTTATCAAACTCATGATAAAAAGTGGCTCATAACCATTATTCTCTAGCTTTTTATTTATTAAATGTATATATCTTAATATACTTGCATGTAGCCATGCTGAGGGACCAAATATAGCTAAAGCCCCATCTAATATAAAAGCCATTTTTGATAAAATATCCAAAGAGCCCTGTTCTTCTAAACAACGGATATAATGAATAGGAATTAGATGCTCAAGGACTTGCATTGTTCTAGAAAGAGCTACTACGTTTGATTGATACTCATTGATCTCTTCCCAAATCCTAAGACAATCAGTCGGATAAATTGGTTCACCGCACTTACAATAGATTTGCTCCTCTAGGTCCTCAATTCTAATATCCCGTTCATCACATTCCTCATTGGGACATTTATGCAAAAATAAATGGGGTCTTTCTTCTAAAGATGTATTAAATTCATTGGGTCTTATTGAAGCTAAATAGAATAAAGTTGATCGTAAACTCGTTTTTGGGTCATCTGATTTTATCCTAAATTCGTACAATAATTTATCTAATTGTGCCCTAAAACTATCTCGAACAGATTTATACCCATCTAGGATCACATTCGAACTAGGTAAAGTAAATGAAATAGAAGAGTTGTTTTGTTGAAGCTTTGCCACCTCAAAAGGGTTAACAAACCCCCCCTTTTTATTGAGTAGCCTGTATTTATTTAATTCTATTAACAGGCTACCAATTTTTATATAACCCATTTTGGTACTTGGGATAGCCTCCTCGACACTTGATTCATAAATACTACCATCTACGGCTATAATAAATTCAGGCAAATAATCACTTTTCAAAGTTGGCATAACAAATTTTTTTTTGATTTCGTCGCGTTCTTTACCATCAATCGGACTTAACAGCTTACATTTATCAAGGAATTCCTTTACATCTGGACTTTTTATTAAATTCATATGTGATGATTTATTTGCAAACTCTCCATCATAAGGCATTATATAACCACCTAATCATTCTGGTTTAAAAAGATCGATCTGTACTGGTACTACAAACGGACTAGACAAAGTTTTAACTCTGGCAAATCCAACATCTTGTGCTTTCAATAAGGAACGACTAAAATCTGCAAAATCATAAAACTTAGTTAGCTCTTTGATTTCTTTTTCATTATTTAAATGGGTTACAAACCAATTTTCTGTATTAGCCAAAATATTCGGATGAATTGATGAAACTTCTTGTGTCGCATAAACTAATGCAATATTGTATTTAGCCCCTTCTTTTGCTATCCGAGGCCATGTTTCAGTTAAATCCATATTTTTTCCAATTAAATTATGTGCTTCTTCAATGTATATTACAATATTCGGCGGAGGAACGTCTTTGATAAATTGCTCCATTGATTTGTTAAAAATATATTCAGCGATTTCTAGACTAATATTTTTCCGAATCGTTGGGTCTCCAACGGACAAGTCAAGAATAACGATTTTCCCTTCTCTTAAATGGCTATATATTTCTTCGCCGACAGCAATCCTCCCTCTATTTGGCGAATGGTACTTTTTAGCTACATCAAGTATTTTGTAACCTGATATATAATTGTTATTACTATTTTTTTGAACCATCATGTCTAGGAGGTTGCTTAAATCTACATCTACCCAAGGTTCTCCACTTTTAGATTTTGGCAACTCATTTTTTACGTTCCGGATAATTTCAAACCATTTATTGGCATCCGGCAAATTCATTGATACTATACCACTTTTTTCATTAACACTAAATGATTTAAAATTCTCTTGACCTAACTTTTTAAAAACAATATCCCTAACATCTTTATTTGCAGGGAAATGAACTCTAAAGTTTTTAGTTGACTTAAAACCCGCTTTATATAAAAGAACTTGATAAGCTGCTACCCTTCTCATCCATCTTCCATAAGCAGATTCCCACCTATCCTTTGGTTCCTCCAATGACATGTTTATAAAACTTTTTTTGTAATCGGCATCTATACTATTTGCAGCCTGAAGTTCACGCTTAATAACATTAAATCCTTCATTGATTTTTTCATAAAAGTTATTCCGTAAATCTAGAAACCCTGCTGTTTGTATCATTCTGTATCGAACAGTCTGATCAGGATAAACATTCGCTAATGCTCCATTATCTTGTTTATTTGCATTAGCATATTCCCCATTAATATCAAAAATAATTTGACCAATCTTTACATTGCCTTCATCGGCAATTTTCTTTACAACTGAAACTGTCTTCTTAATCATATTTGACTTTCCAGTTCTCGTCATACCAAGTACAGCCGTTCGCCTTGCTAAAAAATCATATGGAAAAATAGTAAACGGCACATTTTTTTCCTTTGAACTTCTATGTAACCTATCTGTTGAAGTATATCTTACCGTACCAATTTGAATAGGAGGCAGTAATTTTGTAAAACCTTGTTCCTTTGCATTTTCAATTGAACGTTTACGTTGAAGTGGATCAATGTGATTTACTATCTGCTGCAACGCTTCACCACGAGGACGATAAACAGACAATCTAGTGCTTACATAAAAAGTTTCTAAATCACTTCCCAAGTAAAGCTGCCCATCTCGTTTATAGAAAGTCCCAATGACCCTACAATCTAATCCACCAAATTGCATTTGGTTTTTAGTTATTTCATCATAATCCTCACTTAAATAAATATTAGTCTGATTTTGAAAATAATCTATTTTCGCCCTTACTAAATCATCATCCTGAGGTAACTTTGTAGATCCAACAACCCTTAATAATATTACTTGTTTATCTTCTTCATGAACGTCTTTGTATTGATCAGGATTAAAGGAAGCAGCTACTAGAAAACAATTATGCGGGATACCTACCGCCTGATTCTTCCATAAATCATTAGTCATGACTTTTGCATAATCATAATCAATGTGATATATCCATCCTACAAATGAGCTATTCTGTACGAGCTTAACTAATTCATCTTCTTTTAAAAGTTGATTAAAATTGTCCAACACATCTATCACCTTTTGAATAGTCTTATAATAAAAATATAACTATTTTTTTCAATTCGTTCAATCATTTATTATTCTAACTAATCTTCTTTTTTTCCAGCTGATTCATTTGTTTTGAATCAGTGATAGTTCAAACATTTCAGAGCGCTTCCTTTTGAATGACTTCATTATCGATAAATGTTACAGCTAGTTAGAAAAAATATTATACTTAACAAAGTCGTACTGAATTAAATTTCAAACTCCAACCACTAGTGATTTTTCATAATTCATTATATTTGAACTAAATTTCCTACTTGCAATCCTTCTTACACACCTTTCTCCTTGACCGGTCAATCGGGGCATGACATATGTACCGGATTGTTCAAATGGATCGCCGGTCTGTACTTTTTGGCACAAAACCGTTAAAATCTATGGTCTATACCACAAACACAAAGGGTGAAAAGATTGGAACCCTGCATGAACCATTCTTGGGATTTAGACGAATCCGAAGCATTACGAATCCAAAAGCATTTGGCCTCCAAAGTGATAAAAAAAGACCAACTGGATGCAGTCAAGTATGTTGCCGGTGTGGATGTCGCTTATGATCAAAAATCCGGGAAACTGGTTGCGGCTGCTGTGGTGCTGGATGCCGGATCACTGGATGTCGCGGAAACAGCGATCGCCGAAGACGTTGCCCGATTCCCTTATATTCCGGGTTTATTTTCATTCAGGGAAATCCCACCCATTGCCAAAGCATTAAAAAAATTAAACATCTCACCGGATCTGATTGTTTGTGACGGGCAAGGGATCGCACATCCAAGACTATTTGGGATCGCAAGTCACTTAGGCGTTTTATTCGATGTCCCCACGATCGGCTGTGCCAAAACAAGATTGATGGGTGAAGCCGGACAGCCGGAAATTCAAAGGGGCAGCCATGCTCCCCTGACCGATCACGGTGAGGTGATTGGCAACGTATTGCGGACTCAGGATCATGTAAAACCGATCTATGTTTCAATTGGTCACCGTATCTCCTTATCGACAGCCTGTGACTGGATTTTAAAGCTTTCTCCGCATTACCGCCTGCCCGAAACAACACGGAAAGCCGACCAAACCGTCCGCAGGGCTTTAAAAAACCGCCTTTCCTTCTAAAATTCAACAAAAACAAACCCCTGCCACATGCAGGCAGGGATCATCCCATTAAACGCCCAACCGAACCAACTCGACGACATACTCTGTGAGAAACAACTCATGATTGTAGATATTTAAAGTTTGTTGCCCTGTTTCCACTATGAGTGCTTTATAGACAATGCGACGTTTACGTGTGGAATTGTCCGGTTTGATAACGACAAAAACTTTGCCACTTCGTTGCAGCAGGAAGATCCATATCCGCCCCGATGAAACGATTTGGATTTCTGGAATCAACACCTTGAAATAATGAACCGAAGAGGAAAAGCACAAACTCCCGGTCGTTCAAATTGGTTAAATGAAGTTAAATGAAAAGAATCCATTGTGATTCAAAGCAGATTTCCTCCTGATCCCCCTGACAAAAGTTCCCCGTTGCCGTTCTTCAGCCGTATTTTATCAAGTTTATATTTTAGATCGAACCATTTCGGTTCCATCTTTGTAGTTTTTTGATTAATGTTGAATGGTCAATCCCAAGAACCTTCGCGGCTTGACGAAGGGACGGTTGCGACTTCATCGTCGCTAAAACCAACTGTTGTTCATACCTCTCCACTCTCTCCTTTAATGTGAGCGGATTATTCACCAATTGTGCATTTTGAATATGAGCAGGAAGGTGGTGAAGCTCGATTACAAGGGATGGAACGGAGACAATCAGATTCTCCATCAGATTTTTAATTTCCCTTACATTCCCCGGCCAATTATAACGGCACAACTGTTCCTTGGCGTCGCGACTGAGACGTTTTTGAACGTGGAATTTTTTTGAGTAATGCATAAAGTAATAATCAATAAGAGCAGGCACATCTTCAGGCCTCTCCGACAAAGGGGGGATATGAATCTCAACAACCTGCAGACGGTAAAACAAATCCTGACGAAAGCGTCCTTCTTTCACCAGACTACGCAAATCCCGGTTGGTCGCGGAAATCACACAGACGTTCACAGGGCGTGCTTGGACGCCACCTATCCGATAAACCTGGGGATCTTGCAGCACCCGCAACAGCTTCGTCTGCAAAGCAAGCGGCATTTCACCAATTTCATCAAGTAAGATCGTTCCACCATCCGCCAATTCAAACAATCCTTTTTTCCCCCCTTGCGAGCTCCTGTAAAAGCACCAGGTTCATATCCAAACAGCTCCGACTCAAGCAGTGCCTCCGGTATCGCAGCACAATTCACTTTGATAAACGGTTTATTCCTGCGATCACTCAAATGATGGATGAGGTTTGCGATCACTTCTTTGCCAACGCCGGATGGGCCAAGCAACAGTACGTTTGTTGGATACGGAGCCACCTGTTTCACTTTTCCGACAATCTCTTTCATCCATTTGCTTTCGGAAACAAAAATGTTGTCTCCATCCGTCGTCAGGTGATACTGATGTCGATTCAGTTCGGAAAGTCCGACCACCTTCTCCAATTCTTCCGTCAGCCGGTTCAAACGCGTAATATCACGAACACTCGTGACTACCAGTTGGATTTCTCCAGCTTCATCAAATTCGGGATTCCCGGTAATAATTACCTCCTTACCATTCCTCAAGTTTTGCATCAGCGATATAGAACGCTTATGTTCGATCACGAGAAGGGAAACCGAATTATTGATGTAGCCTTCTTTAATCAAATCATTCATGTGGCGGCCAATGAGCTCTTCCCGCCGGGTCTCCGACAGCTTCTCATATGCAGAATTCACAAGGAGTGTAACTCCGGAACCATTGGTAACATATACGCCATCCGGAATCCACTCGATAATTTCCGCAATTTGTTCCAACTGTTCCGGGTCAAAGCATTTTGCTTTCAGTATGATAACCACCCCACGCGAAAAAATAATCGGTTCTTCAGTGGTGAAATTTATCATCGAACGGTGAATTTCGTCACCATTTTATTATAACAACGATAATCGGGAATAATCAAAAAAATCAATCTATAATCAGTGAAAAAATTCACCAATCACTGTTCGCCTACCATTTTCATGGCATATGTTGCGTGTTTTTTATGTTGGCACAATTTTTGCTTTTGAAATATAAACGAAAATCATATTTGTGATAAAGGAGGTATGAGCATGGCCAACATCGTGAAAGCACGCCCGAAGCTGTACGTCTTGGACAACGGACGGATGAGGATGGACAAAAACTGGATGATCGCCATGCACAATCCTGCTACTGTTGACAATCCAAACGCACCTGCGGAAATGATCGAGTTTCCGATTTATTCTGTCTTGATTGATCATCCAGAAGGAAAAATTCTTTTTGATACCTCATGTAACCCCAATTCCATGGGACCTCAAGGTCGCTGGTCAGAAGCCACCCAGTCGATGTTCCCCTGGATCGCAAGCGAGGAGTGTTATCTGCACAATCGCTTGGAACAGCTAAAAGTGCGTCCGGAAGACATTAAATTCGTAATTGCTTCTCATCTCCATCTCGATCACGCTGGCTGTCTCGAAATGTTTACCAATGCAACCGTGATCGTCCATGAAGACGAATTCAACGGGACCCTGCAAGTTTACGCTCGTAACCGCTCTGAGGGAGCGTACGTTTGGGCCGACATTGACGCTTGGATCAAGAACAACCTGCAGTGGCGCACCATTAAGCGCGACGAAGATAACGTCCCGCTGGCTGAAGGAGTACGAATCCTCAACTTTGGCAGCGGACACGCATGGGGGATGCTCGGACTGCACGTTAAACTCCCGGAAAAGGGCAACATTATCCTGGCTTCCGACGCGATTTACAGTTCTGAAAACTTCGTGCCTCCGGTAAAACCACCGGGGATTATCTACGATTCACTCGGATATGTAAAAACAGTGGAGCGCATCCGCCGGATTGCGCAAGAAACCCAGTCGGAAACCTGGTTTGGTCATGATTCAGAGCAATTTAAGTCGTTCCGAAAGTCCACGGAAGGATATTACGAATAAGATCCAAGACTCTCAACACCATGTTTTCGTATAAAGGAGGCATTGTCAAATGAAAATACGCGCCGCCGTTTTGTATGAAATGAACCTGCCGGCTCCTTACAAGGACAGCCGGCCACTTCGAATAGAAACTCTTGACCTTGACCCGCCCCAAATGGGCGAAGTACTTATTCGCATACGCGCAGCTGGTTTGTGCCACTCGGACCTTTCTGTCATTAACGGCAGCCGGCCCCGTCCCATCCCGATGGTCCTTGGTCACGAGGCGGCAGGCGAGGTCGTTGAAGTCGGGCCTGGTGTAACCGACCTCCGGCCTGGCGATCATGTTGTCTGCGCCTTTGTACCCAGTTGCGGACACTGCCTGCCCTGCCAAGAAGGTCGGCCAGCCCTCTGTGAACCGGGCGCCAATGCTAACGGTGTGGGAACTCTCCTGTCCGGGGAGAGAAGGTTACACAAAGACGGAACGGACATTCATCACCATCTGGGCATATCGGGGTTTGCGGAGTATGCGGTCGTATCGAGGAACTCTTTGATTAAGGTCGATCCCGAAATACCGTTTGATGAAGTCGCACTCTTCGGGTGTGCAGTGATGACCGGAGTTGGGGCTGTGGTGAATTCCGCCCGCGTCCCAGCGGGTAGCAGTGTAGCTGTTGTTGGATTGGGTGGAGTCGGCCTGTGCGCCATACTGGGTGCCCTTGTAGCAGGAGCAAGAACCATTGTAGCTGTGGATATAAATCCCGCAAAGCTCAAGACGGCACTGGAACTGGGGGCAACTGCAGCATTTGACGCACGCGATCCGGAAGTGACGGAACAAATTCGTGCGGAAACCGACGGCGGTGTGGAATTTGCATTTGAAACCGCTGGTGCAGTTCCCGCTATGCAGACTGCAATCAACATCACGCGTCGCGGTGGCACAACCGTCACGGCAGGACTCCCCCATCCGAAACACCATCTCTCTTTCCCGCAAGTCTTGCTCGCCGCTGAAGAACGAACCATTAAGGGGTCTTACGTTGGAAGCTGCGTTCCGGCACGCGACATTCCTCGTTTTATCGAGCTTTACAAAAAAGGGCGCTTACCGGTCAATCGGTTGCTGACTGACCACTTGCGTCTCGAGGACATTAATGAAGGATTTGACCGCTTGGATCGCGGTGACGTTTCACGGCTTGTTGTCACGATGTGAGTATGCAAAGTTGAAGGAGAGATTATAAATGAATTCAGAACTAGGTCGGTACTCTCTTTTTATCGGAGGGAACTGGACGGATGGACAATCGGGGGAAACGTTTGACGTCATTAATCCGGCGACCGAAGAAGTGATTGCCACGGTTCCAAACGCCTCCCCTTTAGACATGCAGGCTGCGATTGAGGCATCCGTTGCAGCTCAGGCAGAATGGGCCGACACTCTGGCCTCGGAACGTGCGCATATCTTGCAAAAAGCAGCAGCACTCATGCGTCAGCGCGCCGACTCCCTGGCCCGTATCATAACGATGGAAGAAGGCAAACCACTCTTTGAGGCACGTGGGGAAATTGCCTATGCAGCTTCTTTTCTAGAGTGGTTTGCTGAAGAGGGGAAACGGATCTACGGCGAAACCATTCCCTCTGGTTCGCGCTACAAGCGGATTATTGTTCTTAAACGACCGGTGGACGTCACAGCGTCCATCACCCCTTGGAACTTTCCTGCCGCCATGATTACTCGTAAGTTGGGCCCGGCACTCGCTGCCGGTTGTACGATGATTGTCAAGCCATCGGAACTCACACCTTTATCGGCACTTGAAATCGCCCGTGTGTTCGAAGAAGCCGGACTTCCGAAGGGTGTTTTGTCGGTGGTGGCAGGAACAGACGCGCCGGCGCTCACCAAAGTTATTATGGATGACTCCCGCGTCCGCAAGGTTTCCTTTACGGGATCCACAGAGGTCGGCAAGATCCTGATGCGTCAAGCCGCCGATACCGTGAAGAGGCTCTCTCTTGAACTCGGGGGGCATGCGCCGTTTATCGTCTTTGAAGATGCCGATTTGGACACCGCTGTCGGCAACGCAGTGACTTGCAAAATGCGCGGTATGGGCGAAACGTGCGTCTCGGCCAACCGCTTCTACGTCCACCGCTCGATTTTAGAAGCCTTTACCGAAAAGTTGGCTACACATTTGTCAAGCATGCAAGTGGGGAATGGATTAGACGAGAAAGTCCTTGTCGGTCCGCTCATCGAGCCGGCTGCGGTGAAAAAAGTGGAATACCATGTACGTGATCCAAGGGAGCAAAGCTCGTCACCGGTGGCAGCTGCTGCGGAGACCGCGGTTATTTCTTTGAACCCACCGTACTTACCGATGTTAATCACTCTATGGTCATCACGCAGGAAGAAACATTTGGCCCTGTTGCCGCCATACTTCCTTTTGACACCGAGGAGGAGGTCATTCGGGCGGCCAATAACACTCCATATGGTTTGGCGGCTTACTACTTCACCCGGGACGTCGGCCGGGTGATACGGCTTGCGGAACAACTCGAATACGGGATTCTCGGGGCCAACGACGGCCTGCCGTCTACGGCACAAGCCCCGTTTGGTGGAGTTAAGGCTTCCGGGATCGGACGGGAAGGCAGTAAATACGGAATTGAAGAATACTTAGACATTAAGTATCTGTCTCTCGGGATTTCATGAAATTACCAAAGATACTTTCCGGCATCCGGCAAAAGTCTGACGTTGGGAAAACGAGCCCTTTTCTCGTTTTCCCTTTTTCCATAATGATTTATATAATAAAAAACCCCTGCCACATGCATGCAGGCAGGGATCATCCCATTAAATTTTCAATTCGCCCAACCGGACCAACTCGACGACAGCTTGGGAACGCCCTTTTACATTTAACTTTTGCATGACGTTACTGATGCGCACTTTTAAAAACTTTGGAACAGGATTTCATTGGGAACAGTGTTTCAGATAATGGGTTATAAAGTCCAAATTACCCAATCAATTTCTTTAAAGTTAACTTCTTTACATTTTCCACCAATTTCAACTGATAGTTTTTAACCTCGCGCTTACTTCTTCTGGTATTTTTCCCAAGAAATAGTCTTCGATCAATTCCCAAAACTCTTTCGTTGATACTTCATTTTTAAACAAATATGTTAACATTTCAACCGATGTTTTATGTCTTTCATATACATTAGTCAGAACTCGATTTTCATATTGTGTAGGATTGTTTACTTCACGGTATAACTGAAAAAATGAGTTGATACGAATGTAAATTTCCGGATTATCGCCTCCGGTTACTGAATAAATTAGTAATCCCATTGCCTCAACCAATCCAAGCAAGATAAATGTTTTTTCGATTTCTTTTCTGTTTCCTTTTGATAAGTACATTTCATAACGATTGTTCTCAACCTCAGATGTATTTTGATTTGATAGGATTTGTTTCATTTTGGAATTTACCCAATCTAAAAAGCCACTGTAGCTGCTGTTAAGCAGTGTGTACTTTTTGCGCCCTTCGTCAAAACGGATGAAGCTGTTATAAAAGTTTGCATGTTTTTTTGTCAGCCGGTCGAAATTCTCCGCGCTATACAGACAAACCATCGCAAGGTTTTCACAATAATATTTATCTTTTTTTGTCTGCCTTTTTAGCTCTTGAGCAAACTCTTCGATGGAGAAGTATTGATTGTTTCGGGCGTATTTACCAAAAATGCTGGAAACTTCACCCACCAGATTCTGTAACTCCAATTTAAATTGAGTGATGTTACTTGTTTTTATCAGAAAATCAATCAGTAAGACAGATTGAATGGAATCAAGAAAAAACAAATTTAAACTTTCATCTTTTGAACGAAACAAGTATTTAAACTGTGGGTAAGACAAAGATGTATAATGATCTTGCCATAAGTTTTTTAAATTACACTGGTAAACGCTTTTTTCTTTTCCTTGTTTTTTGCGAACTAAGGTGAAGTAACGACCAAATTGTTTGATTAATTTGTTTTCAATCTCTTTGTCGACCAAAAAATATTCATTAGCAAAAATGCTCCTCGGTCTGGCAACGATGGGCGAATAGTTCATCTTCAATTTGAAATCTTTTTCAATGATTAATAGTGCCGTTTTTAGCTTGTTATCAATATCCTCAACCTGGTCAGTGACATTCTTTTTTTCAAAGATATAGCGAAACTCATCTGACCTGACAAGCAATTTACGAATAGGGGAGCTCTCTTTGCTTTTTTCCGCCAGTTTTAATATTTTCTCCATCACCTGAATCAGTTGGTGTTTTTTTATAGTTGAAATTCCATGCAATCGATTCACATGAACAAAATCTTTCGGAAGGAAATCGAAATAAGCATACCCTTTATTCAGAGAACGTGCAGCACGTCCAATTTCTTGGATATAGTCACACACATTTTCAGTTGGTGCGAAGTGATACACATTTTGAATATCAGGAATATCTATCCCCATTCCAAACGCCTTAGTTGCGAGCATAATTTTCGTTTCGTTATTTTTATATTTCAGGTAATTAATATTTTTGTCTTCCTTCTCCATGCTACCATAATAACTTGAAAGATTACTGATTAATTTAGTTGATCCGTATACCCTTGCAAATTGCATAAAGTCAAGTATTAAACGTACAGTAGGAAAATAAACCAGCGTTTTTTGCCCTCTCTGCAGGAAAGTTTCCAACCGAACCAAAAGAATCTTAAATTTGTCGCTTAAGTACTCATTATATTTTTGCTGCTCGAGATCCTTTTGCCTAATTTTGACCTCAATATCATCTCTCTTAATATAACCAAAATAACTGATTGGATTGATTAAGTTCAGACTATCCCGGGTTTCTGCATACATATCTTCAACACCGCCATAGATTGCTGTGGCAGTAAACGTAGCAATCGGAAATTGCATTTCTTTCCTAAGTTTTTGTAAATAACTGCCCAAATACCAATAATCTGAACGGAAAGCTTTTCCCCAAGTAGTAACGATGTGAGCCTCATCAATTACAAACAGACCGACTTTCCTCTCGCCGATCAGTTGTGAAATGTCGGATCGACTTAATAAAGTTTCAGGAGAAATGTAGAGAATGGAGATTTTTCCTTGCTTTATTTTCTCCATGATATCCAATTTTTCTACCGGGGTAAGTTCGGAGTTGATTGTTGCCGAAATATCCACATTTTTACTTTGCAACCCCTGTACTTGGTCTGTCATAAGTCCGATGAGCGGAGAAATGACGATTGTCATTAAATTATATTTATGCGCCAAGTATATGGCCGGGATTTGAAACATGATTGATTTACTGGCACCTGTAGGAGATGTGACAAAAATATCATTGTAATCTTCTTTGTTGAGTGATTTCTCCGCTTGCTTAATGATATCATCTATAATTTGACTCTGTGATACCAATATTGTCTCTTTTTTATTTGAAGGATCATTGATGTTTTTGTACATTTTGAGCAGTCTAAATGAATCATATCCCCAATACTTTTTTAAAATTTTTAAGTACTCTTCCTCGTAAACTCTCTTGGTTTCAAGTTTCTTCGTGGATAAAATCAGTTGGACTTGTTCCTTATACAGGTATTGAAGAAGGGTTAACCGATTATAATAGTAATTTGGAAAAGAATTCAATTCACCGGAGTAAGTAATATGAACTACTTTTCCATTTATTTTTCCCTGTGTAACATCATGAATGAACTGTAATATCTGATCCTCTTCTTCAGAAAGCTCTAAATAGGCTTCTTCATAAACACTTTGAACATCCTCTGGCAGCTGATCTTCGTTCTCAAAAACATAAAAGTCCAGATCATTCGTTTCGGTAACGTAAGTCACATAATATTGGTTGTCAACTTTTTTGATATCCCCAAAATAAGTTTGCAATATTTCCAGTTCAGCAGATAAGTTATCTGGCCATTCATCATCATGATAATAACACTGATATATCTCATCAATATTATCAATGGGGTATAAAATCGGGAAAGTTTGGTGATATAGGTTATTCTTTAACGTGATAATCTCAAAATAAAGAGAAAATATATCTCTTCCTAGGGTGCTCTAGAATCAGCCAGTTGTTGAATGCTAACTTCAGTGGAATAAGACAATAATTTTTCAATCGTGAGATCGTTATAAAATGATTGATCAAATCCTTTAAACACGAATAAAATGTTTTTTGAGTACCTATCTTTTTTACATTGGACAAATGAAATTGAATCATTGATTTGTTGTGATCCATCAAAGAAATCAACTCCATTCCCTGTGTTTTAAGATGCTAGCTCTTTATAATGTTTCAGGATTAGTATTTTCAATCTTTCCAAGGCTTTCTTTTCAATCTGTCTGATTCGTTCACGAGTGACACCCATGATTTGTCCAATTTCCTCCAAAGTTTTGGTTTGACCATTCTCAAAACCGAATCGAAGTCTTATTATATCTCTTTGTTTTGATGATAATTTTTCCAACAGTTTGTTAATCTCGTCCCTTTCAGATTTACTTTCGACCATATATACCGGGTCTGTATACTCATTAACCTGATATCCTAAAATTCTCATACGTTCGTTATCTATAAATTCGATGAGTTCGGTATTTTCACCCTCTCCTGACACAAGGGCATTTAAAGAAGCAAGATTCAAAAATCGGTGTTCAATTTTCTTAGACTCTTCATACTTCTCTTTCGAGATTCCCAATTGTTTACATATCTCTTCAACATCAATTTTTGGATTATGAAAAAGGTATTTTGTTCAGCTCTTTTTATTTTTAAAACAGTCTCAAATGCATGAGCCGGGATCCTTACCGTCAATCCTGTATCCATGATTGCACGTGTAATATGCTGACGAATCCACCATGTCGCATAGGTGGAAAACTGGTAACCTCGTGTAGGATCAAATCTGTGAATCGCTTTGATTAAACCAATAATCCCTTCTGAAACTAAATCGTCATAGCTTAACTTATGACTAACATAGTTTTGATATCTCAAAGCAATTTTTTGTACAAGCCGTCTATTACTTAAGATCAGATTTTTGAACACCCGGTCTTCATGATATTTTTGGTAGTTGCTAATCAGGTCAGTGTTGTTATTGTAATCTTCTGATTCATTATCTATAAAACTTTCAGGTCTTCTTTTTAACTCAAGGCTTAAGATTTCGTCAATATCTAAATCTTCTTCAGGATCAAGTTTGCTAGATCTTTCATTTTTGACAGGGACAATATGCTCTTCTACGATCTGACAACCTTTTGATCTAAGATAACCCCGAATAAACTCCTCATCGACATCTTGCTTAACAATGCCAGCTATAATTTTTTTGGCTTCTTCCATGTTTATGAATTTTCTTGATGAAAAAGCTGAATGGAGTTGTTTTATCATCATATAATCCAAACGCATATACCCGACCCGCTTTCATAAAAAATCAATCATAAATCAATTTACTTCACATCGGATATATAACCATGTTTACTAGATTCGTATTGTTTTCCTTCTCATATTCCATCAATCTGGGCATTCCTTTTTTGTCTACTCTAAGTACGTATAAAGCGGAAATCCTGATGGGGGTATCTATCAAACTCTTCTAGAAAAAATTAAATTTAGAGACAATATTGGAACGGTTACCCGGCTCGAACAACGAGCCAGGTCTGTGATCTTAATTTCTCAAAAACGGCGACAGTTCTCCATACGAAGTAATAAACAATTTCTCGCGCGCTCTTGTACTGGCGACATACAAGAGAGAGCGCTCTTGTCTCATTTTCTCTTCTCTTTCTTCAACATCTTCAATTTTTGTAAAAGTATCGAGGGGAACGACTTTTTCATTAACCCCAGCCAGAAAGACAACACGAAATTCGAGCCCCTTGCTTCGGTGCATCGTGCCGCAATGAACTCCCTTGTTGCTTAAATGAGATTCTGTTGTGAGGAGCGAGGCGGGAACTCCATTATCTTCCAGGAACTTTTGATACCTCTCAACCATTTTTTTTGTTCTCGCGAAAAGGCCGATCTCATGAGGCAAAATTCCTTCACTCAATAATTCCTTCACCTGTTTTAGAATGAACTGCCTCTCAAGGTTTACGTTTGCAAAGTTTACGCAGACGGGTTCGGTTCCTGACAAAAGCGAGATATCATCTGCAAAATTTTGCCCTCCGTCTAAGTCATCAAATGGAATTTGTCTGATGACTTGCATCGCCTGTTTTCGAATTTGTTCAGTGGTACGGTAGTTAATGCGTAAACGTCTGGATCTTTGCCCGCGAACATCAATTCCGCAACGTGAAAGAACCGCAAAACGGGAGTAAATGCGTTGGTGAGGATCTCCCACAATAAACAGGTCATTTCTGTTTTTCGGGACCAAGGCCCTCAACAATTTAAACGACTCTTCAGTAAAATCCTGCGCTTCATCAACGATGGCCGCACGGTAACTCAATCGGCCGGGGTTCGTTTCCAGCCATTTTCGGGCCATGCGAATGATATCCGAATATTCATACCAGCCTCTTTCCTCCATCTCACTGCGGACATGCTCAACAACTTTCCATATTTCTTCCCGTTCTCTTTTGCTGATTTTCGTTTTCCCTCCTTTGCGCAGAAGATTTAAATATTCTTCCTTTACTTCGATTCCATAGGGTTGGATAAACCGGTCATATTCTCTCTTGATGAGCAGCAATTGACTTGGGTCTATGTTTAAACGGCTTCCGACTTGCCGCCAGATGACTTCCCGGTCTTGGTCACTCTCAATCATTTTGTTGATTTGTACACCGCAATAAGTTTCAACAATTTCTTTGGCCAACCGGTCGATGTTAATGACATCAATTCTTTGTAACTCCTCAGGTGTACACATGGTGTTTAAGTAGTCTTGTACGATTGCTGCCATATTAACGTTAAAGGTGGTAAAGAGAAGTTTCTCATCCGGAAGCAAATAATCTCTCACCAACTTCCTTGCCCGGTGCAAAGCAACCACCGTTTTGCCGGTTCCGGCTCCTCCGAGCACTTTTACCGGGCCGCTAAAATCTTTCTCGACCAATTCTTTTTGAGTAGAATGCAAAAACAACCGCCAGCGGTCAAAAGGGTATTTTAACATTTCTTGCAGCTGTGTGTCGGAAGAAATCACAGCCACTTGGCCCGACGTATTTAACATCGCTTGGAGGAATGGTTGATCTGATTTTTCTTGACCTTTCCTTTGTTCTGCCTTGATCTCGGTGACAATCTGAAGTACATCTTGATACGGCTCACCCTGGGCGATCCATAAGAGAGGTTCAAACGTATCTTCCGGAATTTCATCGGCATACTTGTACAGCTCATCGGCTGTTTGAATACTGTATATAACCGGAATAAGCTCTTCCGGTACACCGATGGCAATCAATTGCTTTTCGGTATAATCAGAAAATATTCCTTTTACCGTATTTGAACCGTTCCTTCCCGGGCTTGTCCACATTTGTAAAAGACCCGTCGCCTTATTAACCTCAAATCGCTTCTTTTCCGCCCACTCGTATGCCTGATCATGATTATCAATCCACACAAACAAATTCACATCTTCTTTTTCCGGCTTGACAAGAATCGCCCGGTATTTTTGATTTACACGGACAGAATGGACTTTGGGATCAATCGCACCTTTCACCCGTTCAAAATTCAATCCATGAGCTTCCGGGTGTTGGGTAAGCTGATGAATCATATCCCAAGCCAATTTTTGAACTTGAGGCGGAACTTCTGCGATTGCCTCGGTAAAGGTTTTATGAATGGAAACGATGGGCATAGAAAATTCTCCTTTCAGAATCATAGATAATGGTCACGATATCTGTAGAAGGCAGAAGCTTTCTAACTTCCGCCTACCTCTTTCATCCGTTACTTCAAACCAAACTGCGCCTTTGTATTCAATTTGTTGTTTTGGAACATCGCATTCATATTCGAACCGTCGTCATTTTGCCAAGAGTACATAATGGTTTTGATGCCGCCAATTTCAGTAGAACTCATTTCTGTTCCCTCAAAACCGATAATTTTTACAACCTCTTCATATGTCATCCCGTTTTTAATCTTTTTGAATTCTTCCATCGTCACTTCATCTTTTTCTTTCACCGCTGGTTCAGGTGTTGACACTGCTGGCACGTCCGCCTTTTCTGAAATTGTTTTTTTATCTGCCTGAAGATTGTCTTTTTCTGTGTCTACACTTGACATGAGTGCCGACATGCTCCCAACATCAAGAACAGTCCCACAAGAGCTCCACATCCAATCATCCATTTTTTCATCTTTTGTTCCTCCCAAAGAAATGAAATATCGGACTTGACTTGAAGGGAGCGCAAAGAGTTCGTTACAATAAGAGAAAGGCTAATTTAAGGAAGCATAGGTTGAAGGGGTTGCACAAACGAATCTCTTTGCGCGTAAAACCTATGGAGTGATCTCCATCTGTGCAGTCTTCCATTTGGCGGTGGAAAACTGCATCTATGACTCTGCTGATCCTGTTGGCGCAGGTTCAGCAGATCCGGTTTCGATTTGCAGTTGGAACTGGCACTTCCAACCGCAAACATTCCTTTAAGCTGTTTTCGGTCATCCCCCCTTTCACTTTTTCATTGCTTTACAAGAATTAATCCAGTTCTTCGTCTAATTCTTCCGCCTCGTTCTGACAGCTTAATTCTGCTTGTTTCATCACAATTTCAACCGCACTTTTCTGTTGGTCCGGCGGATAACCATATTTCTTCAACAATCTCTTGACTGTTACCCTCATTTTGGCTCGGACGCTTTCCCGCAGATTCCAGTCCACCGTTATATTTCTTTTAATCGAATCGGTGAGATCGCGCGCGATCTGCTTTAACACTTCATCTCCCAGGACTTCTTTTGCCGATTCGTTGTTGGCCAAAGCATCATAAAAGGCCACTTCATCATCGGATAACCCCGTTTCCTCGCCCCGCTTGTGGGCTTTATTCATCTCTTTTGCCAGCTCAATCAGTTCCATGATGACTTGGGTCGATTCAATCGTCCGATTTTGATACTTGATAATCGATTCTTCCAGCATCTCGGAAAACTTTTTCGATTGAACCAGATTCCGTTTAGCGATGGTTTTTACTTTTCCGTTTAACAATCGTTTGAGCAGCTCTACGGCAAGGTTTTTCTGTTTTAATCCTTTCACCTCGGCCAAAAACTCATCGGACAAGATGGCGATGTTGGGTTTATTGAGGCCAACGGCGCCCAAAATGTCCACCACGCCTTCAGAGATAATGGACTTGGATACCAATTGGTTGATCTCAGCATCCAACTGGGAAGCCGTTTTTTTCTTGCCCGAAGCTGGAATCATCTTGATAATCCCGGCTTTCACCGATTTAAAGAACCCGATTTCCAAGTTCAATTTTTCCGCTTCGGGAGTGGTTGCGCACAAGGCATAAGCTTTTGCCAGTTCGGTAACCAGTTGCAGAAAGTGTTTTTTCTTTTCTTCGCCGAGCCCCAATACATAATCGACGGTGGCAACGATGGTTTGCATCCGCTCGGATGGGCTTCCGCTTTTAAACTTGCTGTAGTCATGACCGTGAAATAAATCCCGGATCAGGTCATACTTCTCAAGCATGAGGTCAACTGCCAGTTCCGTATCCACACCCGCCGTTTTGCGGTCATTTTCGGTATACTGTTGCAGAGCCTTTTTCAAAGAGTCGGCGATCCCGATATAGTCGACCACCAATCCGCCCGGTTTATCTTTAAACACACGGTTGACACGGGCGATGGCTTGCATCAGGTTATGTCCTTTCATGGGTTTATCAATGTACATCGTGTGCATACAGGGAACGTCAAAACCGGTGAGCCACATATCGCGGACAATGACAATCTTGAGCTCATCATGGATGTCCTTCATCCGGTTGGCGAGAAGTTCGCGCTGCTGTTTGGTGGTGTGGTGAGGATGCATTTTTTCCTCATCGCTCGAATTTCCGGTCATCACCACCTTAATGACGCCTTTATCCAGGTCGTCACTGTGCCACTTGGGTCTTAACGCGACGATCTCGTTATAGAGATCGACGGCAATCCTTCTGGACATGGTGACAATCATGGCTTTACCGAACATGGCTTTCTGCCTGGTTTCGAAGTGCTCCACGATGTCTTTGGCGATTTGCTTCAGCCGCTTTTCCGCCCCGACTAAAGCTTCCAACCGGGCCCATTTGGATTTGAGCTTCTCTTTCTCATCCAGTTCCTGATGTTCGGTGATCTCTTCATACTCCTCATCGATCTTCGGTTTCTCTTCCTCCGGCAGGGAGAGTTTGGCAATCCGGCTTTCGTAGTAGATCTTTACGGTGGTTCCGTCTTCCACCGCGCGGGTCATATCATAAATGTCAATGTAGTCCCCAAACACAGCCGGCGTGTTTTTATCCGCCAACTCAACAGGAGTGCCGGTAAATCCGATGTACGAAGCGTTGGGCAAGGCGTCCCGCATATATTTGGCGAAACCGAACTTGACCTTGGCCTCGTCTTTTCCTTTCACCACTTCCGCGCTGAACCCGTACTGGCTCCGGTGCGCCTCATCGGCAATCACCACCACATTGCGGCGGTCGGTCAGCACCGGCATCTGATCTCCTTTTTCCTCCGGGGCAAACTTGTGGATCGTGGTAAAAATGATGCCCCCGGACTCCACATTGAGCAGCTCGCGCAGTTCTTTGCGGGAATGGGCCTGTTTCGGAGTTTGGCGCAACAACTGCTTCGACTTGCTGAAGGTGGAGAAAAGCTGATCGTCGAGGTCGTTTCGGTCAGTGATCACCACAATCGTCGGATTATCCAGCTCAGAAACCAATTTTCCGGCATAAAAGACCATGGACAAACTTTTCCCGGAACCCTGGGTATGCCAGATCACCCCAATTTTGCGGTCCCCTTGTTCCTCAGTTGCGCGGATCGTGCTCTCAATCGCCTTCACCGTCGCGTGATACTGATGATATCCGGCTAAAATCTTGTAGACATTTTCCCCGTCCGTTTGGAAAAAGATGAAATGCCTTAAAATATCCAGGAAACGTTCTTTTTCGAACATTCCCTTGATTAAAACTTCCAGTTGCGGAATGGCGTCCGGAGCGACGTCCTCCCCGTCGATCGTCCGCCACATCATATACCGGTCTTCGTCAGCCGTCAGGGAACCCGCCCGGGCGTTCACCCCGTCACTGATGACAGAGAAAGCATTGTAAGTAAACAGGGATGGAATCTTCTTTTTGTAAGTCTGAATCTGGTTGTATGCTTTGGTAATGTCGGTCTCTTCATTGGAAGCACTTTTTAATTCGATCACCACCAGCGGCATCCCGTTGACGAAAACGACCAGATCCGGACGCTTCTCCACTCCGTTTTCGATGACGGTAAACTGGTTGACGACCAGCCAGTCGTTATTGTGGGGATCTTTAAAGTCGATCGGCCAGACTTTCTCCGTTTTGAAGCTTCCGTCTTCCCGTTGAACCTGGACATCAATTCCGTCCGTAATCATTTGATGGAACGCCTGGTTGTTAATCAGAAGATTGGGACTTTGCGGAATCGAAATCTTGCGAACGGCTTCGTCGATCGCTGCCGGCGGAAGGTGAGAGTTGATGCGGGACAGGGCATCCCGCAGTCTCTCTTCCAAAATGACTTCGCTGTACTCATTCCGTTCCGGATAATCGCCTTCAGGGGAAATCTCGGGGCCATAGCTCACATCGTAGGATAACTCTTGAAACCACTCCAGGGAAGCTTGTTCAAGCTCATACTCGTTGAAGCTGCTCATCTTGATGTCTCCCTTCGTTTATAGAGGTACGCGGATCTCACCGGACATGAGTTTGGGCAGGAGGGTGTCTCTTATTTTAGCAAGCTGTAAGTTTTGATTAAACAATAATGATATTTGTTTAAAGATAGGTTTTATAATTTGTTCAAACGCTAATACAACATTCTTTTTAGGAACTAATATAGGTATATCAGCAATCTGCTTAAGATTAATAAATTCTTGTACCGTTTGTTGTTTTCTTTTATGGAACTCAGTTTGAAAAACGGTAGATTTAAACAAAAAATAAATGTAAAGATTTGTTAAATATTCTCTATTTATTCTAATAAGAGCGCTATTACAATGGATCGCAACAGGTAGATCTTGTTTTCTAACATATGCTACTTTCCCTAAAGTACCAATTTTAGTAATTAATATGTCCCCCTCTTCTGGTTGATATTTTTTGTGTATTTTCTCATAGTCTTCTTTTTTTATATAAGTCATTCTTTGATAATCAATGAAACCATTTTGTATTGTAACTCCAGTGATTAAAGGTATCCCTTTTTCCACTCTTTTTGGTGGATTATGTGTACCATCTTTAATTAATGTAGTTATCTCACCCAGACTTCTAACTTCCCACCCCTTAGGAATCAACCCTAACTCACTTTCAACAAACTCTCCATCTTGAAACGGCTCAAAGTCGACAAACCAGGATTTAAAGATCGCTTGTGCCATTTCTTCAAGGTTTTTGTTGATTTGGTTGTTGAGTTCGATTTTTTCGTCGAGGGAAGAGAAAGTCTCTGCAATTTTTTTTTGTTCATTTAGAGATGGAATTTTCATTGTGGTCTTTTCTAAAACACTAACTTGGGCACGTTGTCTACCTGAGGTACCGGTCATAGATTTTATAGCTATTTCTCTAAAAAATGGAGAAGTAGCAAGATAATAAACAAACTTATTATCTGTAATGTTCGGCTTGGCTCTCATTACAATAAATTCTGTTGAGCCGAAAGCAACTTCATTTGTGTCAAGGATATCTACATATGCGGTCTTTCCGTTTTCTAAACAAGGAGTAATACGAGCGAGTAAAGTATCACCATTCCTAAACCTAGAACCACCACCAACTTTTTCTATCGTAAATCCTTGTATTTTACGAATAAATGGTTCTAAATCTGTCATTGAAACCTTTTTGGCTATAGTCCCTTTTTTGAGTGACTCTTTTGGATTAAATTCAATAACTTCTTCTAACTCTACTTCCTTCCAATCCTCAAAACTCATACCCAATCCCCCGCAGATTCTTTCTAATCTCCTCTTCCAATTCCCTTGACTTGGCAAACTGCTCCGCCAACTCACTGGTCAATCGCGCCATTTTATCGGCAAACGCTTCCCCGTCTTCTTCCGTCTCTTCAATTCCCACATACCGCCCCGGAGTCAGAATATACTCACGCTCTCTTACTTCCTCCAAAGTGGCTGATTTACAAAATCCCTTGATATCTTCATACTCTCCCGCTTCTTTTTGCCCACGCCATGCATGGAAGGTCCGGGCAATCTTTTGAATGTCTTCATCGCTTAATTCCCTGCGGACACGATCCACCAAGTGGCCCAGTTTGCGGGCGTCGATAAAGAGGATTTCCCCCTTGCGGTTGCGTTGGTTTTTGGCTGCCTTGTTTTTGGTCATCACCCAGACGCAGACCGGAATTGGGGTAGAGTAAAAGAGCTGCCCCGGAAGAGTGACGATGGCTTCGACCAGGTCATTCTCAATCAAATTTTTGCGGATGGTGGCTTCGCTGCTCTGGTTGGTGGACATGGAACCGTTCGCCAAGATGAAGGCAGCCGTTCCGCTGGGAGCCAGTTTAAAGACGATATGCTGAATCCAAGCGTAGTTTGCGTTCTTGGCCGGCGGAACACCATATTTCCAGCGAAGGTCCTCCGTTAAGCGCTCACCACCCCAGTCGCTGACGTTAAACGGAGGATTGGCCAAGATGTAGTCCGCTTTCAGGTTTTTATGCAGGTCGTTGTGGAAGGTATCCGCGTGGTGTTCGCCCAGGTTATTGTCGATCCCGCGAATGGCCAGATTCATTTTGCAGAGGCGCCAGGTGGTCGGGTTAGATTCTTGTCCGTAGACAGCCACATCCCCGATCTTACCTTGATGGGCTTTGATAAACTCCTGGCTTTGGACGAACATTCCTCCCGAACCGCAGCAGGGATCATAGATCCGTCCTTTAAAAGGCTGAATCATTTCAACCAACAACTTAACGACGGTACGCGGGGTGTAGAATTGCCCACCATTTTTTCCTTCGGCACTGGCAAAGTTATTGAGGAAGTACTCATATACCCGTCCCAGCACATCGTGGGCCTGGCTGTTTTTGTCCCCCACTTTGAATGAGAATAGGTCGATAATCTCGCCCAATTTGGTTTTATCTAATTCCGGACGGGCGTAATCTTTGGGAAGCACACCTTTTAATGACTTGTTGTCCCGTTCGATGGCCACCATCGCATTGTCGATGATTTGCCCGATCTCCGGTTTTTTGGCGTTGGCTTTGATATGAGACCAGCGGGCTTCTTGAGGAACCCAGAAGATATTGTTTGCAAGGTATTCATCGGGATCTTCGGGGTCTGCCCATTCATCTTTGGATAAGCGTTCGTATTCTTCCTCAAACGCATCGGATATGTACTTCAGGAACAGCAAGCCCAACACCACGTGTTTGTATTCGGCTGCGTCCATGTTGTTTCTCAGTTTGTCCGCCATGCTCCACAGGCGTTGTTCAAATCCCAATTCGGCGCTGTTGTTGTTGGATACCGCCATCAGTTAAGACCTCCTCAGTCCAATAATTGATCGTAAATCTGCTGTCTTTTTTTCTCCCATCGTTCTTTGGCTTTGCGGACAGTTTCGAAATAGAGTTGATGCTCTTTCCGATACTCTTCGACAATCTTCCGCTGTTCTGCTATATCCGGCAGCGGAATCTCCATCTCGCCCAGATCGGCCGGGTTAATATTCATCACGGTGGTTCCGCGTTGGAACGTTTTCACCAATTGGGTGCCAACCGGGCTTTCCAAAAAGATTTTTACATATTCGCTCATCACTTCTTTCGAAAACCGAACTACGATAATATTCGCAGAAGCGATCACTTTTTTGGGCAATTCCCGAACCACCGCCACTTTATTGACCGTCCCCCGACAAGTAATCACCAAATCCCCTTCTTCCAATGCGTAACGCCTTACTTTCCGGTACTCTTCATTAATCGTGTCCATCGCTTCCCAGATAATCTCCCCATCTTCGATATTGGAGATATTGAGAACCGATATTTCCCCGGGTTGGATATGGCTTTTCATAATCGACTTCCCCCGAAAAAGTTCGGCGATCTCTTTTAACTTGAACACTTGCCGGTTGGGCCCTGCCAGTCCACCCAGGAGATCCTCCTGGTCATCTGCCAACAAAAGTTCGATTCGCCAGTCTTCCCGTTCTTTAAGCTCATCCTGATCAATTTCCTTTTGAATACGGGGAAGAAATTGTCCATTTTTCAGTTCAAGGCTTCCCAGTTGGATGGAATCCACCGCTTGATGGGAAATCGTGATCAGGTATGTTTTCATCCCCGTATAGGGTCGAAGAGATCCCTCAGGCAATGTAAAAATTGACTTTATATTGAAATGTTGGAGAATCCAGTATCTCAACTTCGCAAAGGAACCGCCTGAAAAAGTAAATCTTGCAGGGACAACAATTTGCAACTCCCCGAATTCATTCAACCAGTCAAGCAAGTTCTCAGCGGCAATCCCTTCCGATTCCCGTGTCATGAACCGTTCCGTGTTTACTTCCGGTTTTAAGCCAAAGGCGGGTATGGCGATAATCAGGTCAAATTCTTGATCCAATGGTAAGAGGCTGTAGATGGAAACTTGAAGCACTTTCACATGGTTGCAGTGTTCAAAAAGAAACTTTAACGCTTCTGCCAACCACTTTTTCTCAGCGGTCAGGACAAAGTTTTTATCCAAGTTGGTTTCGATCAGCTCTATCAAACCATTCAAATGTTTATGCGCTTCCGCAATCAATACCGTCTCAATATGCCCGTCCATTAAGGATCGCGAAAAATAATCCACCAGATAGGCAGGGCTGACCATTACTCCAGACCGGTCTTTTTGGAATATTTCCTTTAGAGCCTGAAAGAAGTCGATCTCTTTACCGACCTGAAAAAGCTCATAAAACCAGCTCGGGTCTCCCGGAAAATAACCGAGCCGTTTTTCGGTTGTTTCTTTCATCAATTCATATAGAGATGCTTCATCTACATTCTGCAAGTGGTTGTATTTTTGTTCATATGCTTTTTGGGTCAGGTGGATGCGCAATAACTCAACAGTGATTCGATCGCAGTCAATGATATTTCTCTGTCTGAGCAGTTCTTGGAAATGAAAAAGCGTTGCCATGTTTTGTGCCTCCTTTTTCCACCGTTCCCCTCCACCTGAGAATAGTATATACCCATTCACATGATATTTGCAACAACAAATTTAGTATTACATTACTAAATTTCGGTTTATCCTTAATGTATTGTGATTCTCACGTCAATATCAAATAAAAAAGGTGTGTCATTTGCACACACCTTTGAGTCGGCCCACCTGTTTTTTTCTTAAATCATTGTTCAAAAAAATCGCTGTCAATTCGTTTAACAATATAGCGCTCCTCTTCAGATACCCCTATATTATAGTCGATCATCAGTTCAGCCAGATCATCCCCGTCAATTAAAACAATGTTTTTCGGAACCTTTTCTGCAAAATTGATCGCGCTGGCAGTAAATCTGGAGGTAGTGATAAAGACTCCTTTTTCGGCGTTTTTAGCCGCCAAGGCCCCGGCAAACTGTTGAATTTCCGGGCTACCAACCGGTTTTTCCCATCTTTTGGCTTGAATATAGATCTGGCTCAATCCAAGTTTATCTTCTTTAATAATACCATCAATTCCCTCATCACCTGTTCCTCCGACTCTTTGACCCGCTTCTGCCAGAGATCCTCCATATCCCATCGCAACCAACAACTTAACAACAAGACCTTCAAAAAAATCCGGGGAACATTTCATAACTTGTTCTAACAGCTCTTCAGCCAATGCTTTTCTAATCAGTTCATAACTCTCACTTAATGTTTCTCTCGGGGGTTTAACAAGCTCTTTAGTCTGTGTTTTATCAACCGCCGGATCTGCTTTTCTTTTTGTGAAAAATTCCCTGAACTCTTCAAACTGCAATAAAAATTGATTGTTGACTTCACTTGGATTGCTCTTTAAGACCTTTCGTCCGGCAGGAGTAATTTTTATGACTCCACGTTTAGGGCTTTCAATTAATTTCGCTTTTTTAAGGTATGTACATGCCCAACTGACTCTATTATCAAAAACGGGTTGTCTTCCACTGGACAGCAGTTGTTTTCTTTCTTTGGCAGTTATTTTAAACTCCGTTGCCAGCGCTTCCCGAAGGTCTTTCTTTGTATGCTCTTTTCCGTCGGACAGATATTTTAGAACAGGTAACATCAATGTTTGGTAATCCGGGATCACATCTTCACCCTCTTCATTATGTTGTTCTTAGTTGTTGAAAAAGAAAAAGTAATTAATACAGGGTCATTAACATTTATACTCGCAAACTATACAAGTAATGGCAAGCCGCTTTTTTATTGTTAGTTCTCATACTTCCCCAGCAAAATCCGTTTTCCAAAAGAGTATAAAACACTTAGCGTGAAAAGAGTTGCACTCTTTGCTCTTCAAAGATTGTCCCCCTTTTCCACAAACATTTTCCCATACAAAAACCCCTGCCACATGCATAAAGGCAGGGATCATCCCATTAAATTTTCAATTCGCCCAACCGGACCAACTCGACGACAGCTTGGGAACGCCCTTTTACATTTAATTTCTGCATCACATTGCTGATATGGTTACGAACGGTTTTTTCGCTGATAAACAGTTGTTGGGCGATTTCTTTGGTTGTCTTGTCTTGCACCAAAAGCTCAAACACTTCCCTCTCCCGGTTGGTCAACAAGGAGTTGCCTCTTCGGTTACTCAAATGATGCCACCCTTCCTTGCTCGAGCACTTGATTTACAAGGGTCAGGGACCAGTCAAGTTATATTATGTCGGGGCTCCGCTAATGGTGAGTTTTTATCCGCTATTTAGGCGCGTATCCTGTTATTTTCGAAGCGCTGCGTCACTTTTCTCCATCATCATATTCAACATCCCCTGTAACGGTTCCGGAAACTTCGGAAGGAAGGGATGAAAAACGGGAGAGTAAAAATTTTATTCCGGAATGTAGATGATTTCTTCCGGAGCGGTGGTCAACGATTCCAGTCCGTTTTTTGTCACCAAGTATGTGTTTTCAATGCCGACGACCCCGCGGCCCGGGAAGGTAAACTTCGGTTCAATGGCGATCACCATTCCTTCTTGCAACGGCTGGTCAAATCCCCTTGCCAAAACGGGAAGCTCGTCCATTTCCAGACCGACGCCATGCCCCAGGAACTTGGCCTGATCGGGCCCGAATCCCATGAAATGCTCCGCCAAACCGGCTTCCTTTGCCATTTCCAGCGAACGGAGATACAATGACTTCCAGGAAACGCCGGGTTTTCCCATCTCTTCGGCTTCTCTGATGATGGAAACGGCCACCTTATAAGCCTGCTTTAAATCATCATCCAAATCCCCGATCACTGCCAGCCGTGTTTGGTCAATCAGATAACCTTCCACTGTCGTGGCAATGTCCACCAGAATCGGTTCATTGGCTTTGATTGGTTTGGCACTCGCTCCTTGCGGACTGGCCAGTTGCGTACCCAATCCGCCGGCAGGCCCGTCAAAATAAGTGGGAGTGGCCGCAGCCGCGCCGGAAGCCACCATTCCCAGGCAAAGTTCTTGGTTATATCCCCGCATCCGGAACAATCCGATGCTTCCTTTTAACCGCAAAGTGTATTCAATTTCTGCCGACAGCTCCAACTCCGTTTTGCCTTCGCGGATCAAACGGGGAAGGGATTCCACGATTTCTTTGACATGGGAGGCCGCTTGGCGCATTTGCCGGAGTTCATATTCGGACTTGACGGCTCTTTGGAGTCTTAAATCAAAGGAGATGTCCACCGGTTCGGCCCCGGGAAACAAACCGATATATCTTTGGGCGAGGCCGTAAGGAAGCACATCCCATTCCAGTCCCAACCTTTTGACCGGTCCGAAGGTCGATTCGATTTTCCCACCCAATTCGCGCAATCTTCCCAAAGGTTGCACAGGAAGAACCGTCTCAAATTCCGCACGGGTCACACTTTTTTTTACATAAAAACAGGGTTCTCCTTTTTGCGGCACGTACAAGACCCCGTTTTGCATCGTCCCGGTCAAATAATAAAGATCGATGTTCTGGGTGATCAAAGCACCGTCTGTTTCCTTTTGCTGAAGCGTGGATTGAAAGCGGGCAATCCGTCCTTTGATTTCCGTTTCCGGAACTTTTGAAAGCGTATGCATTTTTGCGCGATCCCCTTTCTGACTTACGCCTGAAATGTTAAAATCCTCACTCTTTTAAGGTACAATGTTTTTTTCCCAAACGTCAAACCCGGGCATAATTGCCCCGACTCCGAGCCAAACTACTTGCAAACAACCAAGAGAAAGGAAACTACGGAATGATCCTTATAGGAATAATCCTCATCGCACTGGTCATCGTCATGCTGGCTGTCGGGTCAGGGCTTTCCCCTAGTTCCAGAGAACATCGTAAACAACAGCAGGAAATGCAATCCTTGAAATATTCCCCCGCAAAAAAGCCGGTGGTTTTGATCATCATTGATTCATTGATGCACATTCCATTGAAAGAAGTACTGGATTTCGGCAAAGCACCGGCAATGAAGTATTTGGTGGAAAACGGGCAATATCATCCCAAGGTGGTTACGAGCTTTCCAACCATGTCCGTGAGCATCGACACGACCTTGCTCACGGGGGCGACCCCCAATGAACATCATATTTACGGCTTGGTTTATTTTCATAAAAAAGAAAACCGCATCGTCAATTTTGGCACTGGACTCAAAGAGACGTTTATTTTCGGCTTGAAAACCGTTTTGCAAGACAGCCTCCTGAATCTGAACCAAAAATACATCAGCCAAAAGGTGAAAACCATTCATGAAGAAACGGACTTGCCCACCGCATCCATCAACGGACTGATTTACCGGGGAAATTATCCAAGAACATTGTTTCCTCCCTTCCTGGCCCGGTGGACCGCCCTTTTGCCCAAGCGCATTCAGACCAAAGCACCGTTTCTTTTTTCTTTTGGTTCCATGTCCAAAATCTCGAAGTCTGCCAAATACGATTCGCTTTGGAAACGTTTGGGGTTTAATGACTCTTTTTCGCGAATGGAATTGGCTTCGCTGATTAAAAAAGGCCATTTGCCGGCGTTTACCATTGCCTATTTCCCATCCAATGACGATGCCGTTCATCGGAAAGGCCCGTCGCAAATCAAGGGGATTGAAAAAGCGGACAAAGAACTGCAAAAGGTTTTGGATGCTTTCGGTTCCTGGGAAGAGGCCATCCGGCAAGTCACTTGGATTGTCATGGGCGACAGCGGGCAAACCCCGGTTCTCCCCGATCATCAAGCTGCTTACATCGATTTGCGAAAGCTTCTCAGGGACTACAGAATCATGCCCATCCGGCAAAAAACGCCGCGAAAAGAAGACCAACTGGTGTTATGCGTCAATGAACGGATGGCTTACATTTATTTAACGGATCCCGATCTTAAGATGAACGAAGTGATTCAGGCACTGAATAAGGAACCCAAACTGGATCTGATTGCCTGGCAAGAAAAGGATTGGATTCACGTCATCAGCGGCAATGTCCCACAAGCCCGTTGCCGGTTTCAAAAAGAAGGGCCGTATGCGGACAAATACGGCCAAACCTGGAAGCTGGAGGGAGACCCGTCCGTCCTGGACCTGAAACTGGATGATTCAAACCGGATCCGCTACGGCATTTTTCCCGATGTGTTATTCCGTTTATCCAGTGTCATAAATACTTGGGACCGGGTGATCATTGTCACCGCTTCGCCGGGATATGAGTTGACGGGAGAAGGCTCTCCGACGCATAAAGGCGGATCCCACGGCTCCCTGCATTATCTGGATTCGGAAGTGCCGATGATTATTTGCGGCACAAACACCAGGCCCAAAACGCTGCGCTTGATCGACATCAAAGACTGGATCCTTCAATTAATCTCCCCGAACAAAACAAATCTCTGACAGGTTGGAATGAGTCAAGCCCGGTATCGCATAAAAGTAACTGTAAAAATAAAAATATCGGGGAGAAACCAATATGAGCCGCGTGGCGAATCCGGACAAAACCTTGATGAATTTGGATGAGCGGTGTCCGACACTGCCTCCGAAATGTTTGTTTGTTTTGGAACTGGAACAAGATGAGTATTTTCCCCATCTGTCTCCATCCGAAGTTCCTTTGTTGATTGACCAGGCCATTCAAAAAGGAATCCTTGCATCCGGCAAGTGGGCGGAACAAAAACAATCGCTCAAGGATATGATCAATCTTCTCATAAGGCAAGGAATCACCGTGCGCTTTTTGGATCGGCATCCGGAAAAACCCGCCATTCGCGCCGAATACAACAAGAAAACCAAAACCATCCGCATTTACCGCAAATCCATGCATCAAATCCAGCGGTTCTTCGAAGGCCTCAACATCCCGGTAACGGAAGAAGATCTTTTCTTGCTGCATTTATACCATGAGTGGTTTCATCACTTGGAAGAAACCAAAATCGGGCGGACCGATGATGAATTGCCCCGGGTCACCATCAAGCAGAAAGGCCCTTTCTCCATTCGCAAACGATTGAGCCGGTTGCGGGAAATCGCTGCACATGCGTTTGTCCAACAAGTGTTTGAACTCAACTGGTCCCCTCTGTTACTGGATTATTTGCTTTATTTCAAAGAAAAGGGATGGAGCTTTGGGCAAATCCGCGAATCCTTCCAAAAAGAAAAGCAAAGAATTCAATCGGTTTATCATTTGGGCGGCACATAGATTGGTCGACAAGACCAATCTATTTTCTTGAGAAAGGTGCCAACATCCTGATCATTTGCTAAGATAATAAGAGAGGTGAAAAGCTATGGACCGCTGTATTTGTCCGAAATTTGAAATGGCTGTTGAAATTATTTCCAAAAAATGGACAGGCCTTATCATTCGTGTTTTGATTGAAAAAACAAGCCGCTTTCGGGATATTCGCGAGCAAATTCCTTTGATGAGCGAGCGGATGCTTGCTGAACGATTGAAAGAACTTGAGGCCAAAGGATTGGTGGAGCGGAGAGTTTATGCGGAAACGCCGGTGCGGATCGAGTATGCTTTGACCGAAAAAGGAAAAGCACTCACCCCTGTCATTGACGCCATTCAAAAATGGGCGGACGAATGGATCGACTGTGACGAATAATTTTTAAAAAAGCAGGGGACATTAATGGCACCGGAGGTGTCCAACGATGTCATTTCCATATCGATGTCCGGCTTGCGGCACAAACCGGAGTCGTTTTAATATCATTGAACAAGTGGTGCATTCCGTCAAAAAGGATCGGCTGACCGGTGAAATCATTGAGACCGTGCCGGAAGACGATCCTTTTCAAATTCGGTACCGCGGCGAAAAATACCGTGTCCAATGCGGTGTCTGCGGAATGATTGACAAAGAAGAACGGTTTGTCAAATTCGCGCAAAACGCATTGGACCCGGCAAACTGAATTTGCTGTTTACAAATGCCGAAGGGACTTCCCTTCGGCATTTTTTATGGAAAAAACCCTCTCTTTTATCATGCTGAGAAATGTTTTAAATATCGTTATAATAGATATTGAATAGAAGATTCTGTTCTTATGCCTTATTTCTGCGCTTTGTTCTCACAGCGCTTTCATCATTCAGATCATGCGTTACCAATTCATGAAAGAAGAAGGGGTTTACATGCAAGCGTTCAAAGAGTCCATATTACAACTGATCACCGAAACATCCACCAATCTGCCGGCAGATGTGCGCAAAGCCATCAAAAAATCCAGAGAACTGGAAAATGCGGGAACCCGTTCCGCTTTGGCTCTATCCACCATTTGCGACAACATTCAAATGGCCGAAGAAAACGTTTCACCGATTTGCCAGGACACCGGCATGCCGACTTTTAAAATCAAAGTTCCCGTCGGCGCCAATCAGATTGAAATGAGCAAAGCCATCCGGGAAGCGATTGTCGAAGCCACGCAAAAAGGAATTTTGCGCCCGAACTCCGTGGATTCCCTCACCGGGGAAAACAGCGGAAACAACCTGGGAGAAGGCGTTCCGGTCATTCACTATGAGCAATGGGAAAAAGACGAGGTGGAAGTACGACTGATTTTAAAAGGCGGCGGCTGTGAAAACAAGAATATTCAATATAGTTTGCCTTGTGAATTGGAAGGTTTGGGACGGGCCGGACGCGATTTGGACGGAATCCGCAAATGCATTTTGCATTCGGTTTACCAAGCCCAAGGGCAAGGATGCAGTGCCGGCTTTATCGGCGTCGGAATCGGCGGCGACCGGACCACCGGCTATGAGTTGGCCAAAAAACAATTGTTCCGTCATTTGGATGACACCAACCCGAATCCAAAACTGGCCGAATTGGAAGAATATATTCTCGAAAAAGCCAACACGTTGTCCATCGGAACCATGGGCTTCGGCGGCGAGGTGACTTTGTTGGGCTGTAAAATCGGTGCCATGCACCGGATTCCGGCCAGCTTTTATGTATCGGTCGCATATAACTGCTGGGCTTTCCGCCGCCAGGGTGTCACCATCGATCCGAAAACCGGAAAAATCACCCGCTGGCTTTACCAATCCGATGAAAAAGTGGATCTCCAAGTAAAAGAAGAAAACGATGCCGGTTCTGCTGAGAACACCCGCACCGTGGAACTTCACACCCCGATCACCGAAGAACAAGTCCGTCAGCTGAAAGTGGGGGACATCGTCATCATCAACGGTCCGATTTACACCGGCCGTGACGCAATCCACAAGCATTTGATGGATCACGACGCTCCGGTCGATTTAAACGGGGGTGTCATCTACCACTGCGGTCCGGTCATGCTCAAAGATCAGGACGGCAACTGGCATGTCAAAGCCGCCGGCCCCACCACCAGCATCCGCGAAGAACCGTATCAAGGGGATATCATCAAGAAATTCGGCATTCGTGCCATCATCGGAAAAGGCGGCATGGGCAAGAAAACCTTGCAAGCCTTAAAAGAACACGGGGCGGTTTACCTCAACGCCATCGGCGGAGCAGCCCAATATTATGCCGACTGCATCACCAGTGTGGACGGTGTCGACTTCATGGAATTTGGCGTTCCGGAAGCAATGTGGCATCTCCAAGTGAAAGGCTTTGCCGCCATCGTCACCATGGATGCCCATGGCAACAGTTTGCATGAAGACGTGGATAAAACTTCTCTGGAAAAACTGGCTGAACTGAAAGATCCGGTCTTTTAACGGATGGTTGCCACGGGGAAGCGTTTGCCGCCTGAAAAAATGCCCGTCCTTTTGGCAAACGCTTCCTCCCATCCCGCACCATTTTCTGATTTTTCAGTAAAATAAATGATAAATTTTGGTTGCCTGCCTGCTTTTTACTGTTCACAGAATCCACGGAACAAGTTACAATAAGCTTGAGCCACTTTACCTCAATGGAAAATGAAGGAAACGTTTGGATTGTCACATGTTTCTTTTCATGAAAAGGGGGATTTCATTACGGATGAAAAATATTAAATTGTGGAGCATCCTTGCTCTTGTGGCAATGACGGCTTTCTCCTTGATTGGGCCGCAACCGGCTTCCGCCGATGCCATTAAAGGAGAAACCGTGGTCACCTTGGGGAAAGATTTGACCGGAACCCAACGGGATCAAATTTTGAAAGAAATGGGTGTCAGCGAAAACGCGGATAATGTCACCATCATCGATGTAACCAACCAAGAAGAACATCAATACCTTGGAAAATATTTGGGGGCGGATGTCATCGGACGCCGGGCCATCTCCTCCGCAAAAATTGTACTTACTTCTTCCGGTGAAGGAATCTCGGTGAAAACCAACAAAATTACCACCATTACACCCAGCATGTATGCCAATGCTGCCATCACAGCCGGAATCAAAGATGCGGACATTTATGTCACCGCTCCGTTTGAAGTATCCGGCACCGCAGGTTTGACCGGGATTATCAAAGCTTTTGAAACAGCAACCGGAGAAAAAATTGATGAAAATAAAAAACAAGTGGCTAACGAAGAAATTGTCCGGACGCAAGAACTCTCCCAAGAGATCGGCGATCCCAACAAAGCTGTTCAATTCATCAACGAAGTGAAAAAGCAAGTCTCTGAAGAAAAACCGAAAACTCCGGAAGAATTCCGGGACATCATCATCAACGTTTCCAATGACTTTGATATCAACTTGAATCAGGAAACCATCAACAATCTGGTTCAATACGCCCAAAACTTTGACAAATTGGGCATCGACTGGGATCAATTGAGCCAGCAATTTGAAAGCTTGCGTGGAGATATCAAAGATATTTTAAATTCGGAAACCACGCAAGGAATCATCGACACCATTTTTGAATGGTTGGGCGATCTCTTTAAAGCAATCGGTGAATTATTCACCTCTGCCTCTTCACGGCAATAATTTAAAAAAAGAACCGCTGGAATCTTTCCAGCGGTTCTTTTTTGTTTAAACGGACAACCACTTTTTAAACAGATGTTTTGTCGCATCCCGGTTGGATTTGGCAATCGCCGTTGTCAGCGGTATGCCTTTCGGACAAGCTTGCACACAGTTTTGTGAGTTTCCGCACTCTTGCAAGCCGCCTTTGTCCAAGAGGGCTTCGAGACGTTCTTCTTTGTTCATGGCCCCTGTCGGATGTGAGTTAAATAATTGAACTTGTCCCACCACAAAGGGTCCCATGAAATCCGAATGGCTGTTGACATTCGGGCAGGCTTCCAGACAAACCCCGCAGGTCATGCATTTTGACAATTCATAACGCCATTGCTGTTCATTTTCGCTCATCCGCGGTCCCGGGCCGAGATCGTGGGTTCCGTCAATCGGAATCCATGCTTTCACTTTTTTCAATGCATTAAACATCCGGCTGCGGTCCACAATCAAGTCCCGAATCACCGGGAAAGTTTTCATCGGTTGAACCCGGATGGGTTGTTCCAATTTGTCAATGAGTGCGGTACAAGCTTGGCGCGGCTTTCCGTTAATCACCATCGAACAAGCTCCGCACACTTCTTCCAGACAGTTGGACTCCCATTGGACCGGAGAAACGGTTTTTCCTTCGCTGTTTACGGGATTTCGTTGGATTTCCATCAATGCGGAAATGATATTCATGTTCTTGCGATAAGGAATTTTAAACTCTTCTTCATAAGGTTTATCATCAGGTCCGTCTTGGCGTGTTATGATGAGGTGCACTGTTTTTTGTTCACTCATTTTTTCGCACCTCCTTTATCCACATCATAACGACGCGGGCGAGGCTTAATCAAAGAAACATCAACCGGTTCATATTCAAACACAGGGCCTTCCGGTGTAAATTTCGCTTTGGTGGTTTTCAACCATTCTTCGTCGTTCCGGTCGGGGAATTCCGGTTTATAATGGGCACCGCGGCTCTCATTCCGGTTGTAGGCACCCAGCGTGATCACACGGGCCAATTGCAACATGTTCCACAAATGGCGGGTGAACGGTCCGGCCTGATTGCTCCATTTGCTGGTATCCACCATATTGATGTTTTGATAACGCTCCATCAGTTCCTGGATTTTCTCATCGGTTTTCTTCAGGCGGTCATTGTACCGGACAACCGTGACATTATCCGTCATCCATTCACCCAACTCTTTGTGCAAGAGATAGGCATTTTCATTGCCGCTGTCCATTTTCAGGATGCTTTCATATTTTTCTTCTTCCGCTTTGCGTTGCGATTCGAACTGATCCACAGACATGTCTTCAATGCTGTAATTCAATCCGCGCACATATTCAATGGCTTTCGGCCCGGCCACCATTCCGCCGTAGATACTGGAGAGCAAGGAGTTTGCACCCAGGCGGTTGGCTCCGTGATATTGGTAATCACACTCTCCGGCGGCAAACAGTCCGGGGATATTGGTCATTTGATCATAATCAACCCACAAGCCGCCCATGGAGTAGTGAACGGCAGGGAAAATTTTCATGGGAACTTTTCTCGGGTCCTCTCCGACGAATTTTTCGTAGATCTCAATGATTCCACCGAGTTTGATGTCCAACTCGCGCGGATCTTTGTGAGACAGATCCAGGTAAACCATGTTTTCGCCGTTGATTCCCAATTTCATATCGACACAGACTTTAAAGATGGCGCGTGTCGCGATGTCCCTCGGAACCAGGTTTCCGTAAGCGGGATACCATTCTTCCAGGAAGTACCACGGTTTCCCGTCTTTATAGGTCCAGACCCGTCCGCCTTCACCCCTTGCCGATTCCGACATCAAACGCAACTTGTCATCTCCCGGAATGGCCGTGGGATGAATTTGAATAAATTCACCGTTGGCATAATAAGCCCCTTGTTGGTATACCGCACTGGCAGCCGTTCCGGTATTGATCATCGAGTTGGTCGATTTCCCGAAGATGATTCCCGGGCCGCCGGTTGCCAGGATCACTGCATCGGCCAAGAAGGTGACAAATTCGCTGCTTCTCAGGTTTTGGGCGACAATCCCCCGGCAACGTCCTTCATCATCCTGAACAATCCGGACAAATTCCCAATGCTCAAACTTGGTGACTTTTCCATCCACCTCAAACCGGCGGACTTGCTCATCCAGCGCATAAAGCAACTGTTGTCCGGTGGTGGCTCCGGCATAAGCCGTCCGGTGATGTTTGGTTCCCCCGAATCGGCGGAAGTCGATCAATCCTTCCGGGGTCCGGTTAAACGGAACACCCATGCGATCCATCATATAGATAATTCCCGGAGCTGCTTCACACATTGCTTTTACCGGCGGCTGGTTGGCCAGGAAGTCTCCGCCGTAAACCGTGTCGTCAAAATGTTCCCATGGGGAGTCTCCTTCACCCTTGGTATTGACAGCACCGTTGATACCGCCTTGTGCACATACAGAGTGAGAGCGTTTCACAGGAACAAGCGAAAAGAGTTGTACATTGGCACCGGCTTCAGCCGCTTTGATGGTTGCCATCAAACCAGCCAAACCACCGCCCACAACGATTATTTTTTCATTCATTGGCAAGTGCTCCCTTCTAATGCTGTGCCAATTGTTGAATAAATTCAGGTCTGGCAAACGCGAATAGTGCTGAAATTCCCAAATAAGAAACAATCACAAAAACCGCGCTCCACACCCATGTGGAAACAAGCTGGGCACGCGGTCCCACCGTCACACCCCAGCTGACAAGGAATGACCACATTCCATTGCTGAAATGGAAAACGGCACAAAGGACCCCGATGATATACAGAGCGAAAACAACCGGATTTTGCACAGTGTCTGCCATGAGCTGAGCCAATTGTTCCGACGTCAGGTCATACAAAGCAACCTGTACCCTGGTTTCCCACACATGCCAGATGACATAAACCAATGTCACAACACCGGTTACCCGTTGCAAAACGAACATCCAGTTACGGAAAGTACCGAAATTTCCCACGTTGTTTTTCGCCTGGAACGCAATGTACAATCCGTAAATACCGTGATATAAGAGAGGCAGAAAAATAAAGAAAATTTCAAGTACAAGCAAAAACGGTAAACCCCAAAGCCATTCGACTTTTTCCACAAACGCATCTGCCCCTCGTGTGGCGTAGTAGTTGGTGAATAAATGCTCAACTAAAAAAAAGCCCACCGGTATTACGCCCAACAACGAGTGAATCCGACGGTTGAAAAAGCTGCGTTGTGTGCTCATCATTTGCCTCCAATCTAGGACATAATCGCGATCAGTGAATGAATTGAAAAGTCTATCAATAATTTTTAAGAAAATAGAAAAGGGTTTCAACTCGCTATATATTTTACTCCCATATTGTTTCCGCCGTCAAGGAACGGTCAAATTTTATCCTCCGTTTAAAAACCGGTGAATCTGCGGACCGAACCGGTTGAACTCGACAAGGAAAGCATCATGCCCGTAATCAGAAGAAAACTCATGATAAACCGACTTGACCCCTTTTTTCAGACAAATTTGGTGGAAATCGCGCTGTTGCCAGACGGGAAAATAAATGTCTTCCTCGATTCCGATGGTCAAAACTTCGGCATGAATCTTCCTGACCGCTTCTTCCACACCGCCCCGTCCGCGTCCCAAATCATGATGATCCATGGCATCGAGAAACCTGAGATACGTATTGGCATCAAACCGGTTGACCAGCTTGCGGCCTTGATAATGCAAATAACTGTCCACCATTTCCCGCGCATTTTCCGGATTCTGCCGGGAAAAACGTTCTTCAAACAAAAGATCCGTACGGTATGTCACCATTCCGATCATCCGGGCGATGGACAATCCCCGAACCGGGCCTTTTGACGGATAATAATCCCCTCCCTGCCAATCCGGATCACTGACAATCGCTCTGCGCCCGATCGTATTATAAGCTATGGACATGACCGACAGCGAGGCGGCAGTTGCAATCGGGATGCACTTTTCCATGAAATCCGGGTACATCACGGCAAACTCCAAAGCAAGCATCCCGCCCATCGATCCCCCGATCACTGCTTTCAGGCGGTGGATGCCCAGCTTCAAAAGCGCTTCATATTGCGCCCGCACCATGTCGCGAATGGTCACCTTGGGAAACCGGCTTCCATATGGTTTTCCGGTGCGCGGGTCCGTCGAAGCGGGACCGGTGCTTCCTCCGCATCCCCCGAGCACATTCATCGTGATCACGGTGTATTCGGTCAAGTCAATATATTTGCCTGTGCCAATCAGCCCGTCCCACCATCCCGGATCCGACTCATTGCCCACCGCATGGGCATCCCCGGTCAATGCATGGCAAACCAAAATCACCTGGTCTGTGCCGACCCGGCCCACTTTCTCATAAGCCAGTGTCACATCCGGCAAAATCTCCCCGCATTCCAATTCAAAAGATCCGATGGACACCGTATCTTTTATCTCGACCAACTGTAAAGTCATTTTGCATTCCCCCAAAAGCTCCTGGATAAAAACATGAAGCCCTCTCCTTGAGCGAAGAGGGCTTCACGATCCGTCACACGTTCCGTCAACCTCTTCTCATCTCTCAGGAATCAAATCCTGCAGGAATTGGCACCAACCGCTAATAACTAGCGAGGTTGCCGGGTTTCATCGGGCCAGTCCCTCCACCACTCTGGATAAGAAGCAGTTTCTTATATAATTTTTCTAATCAATTATAAAGATAATTCTATAAATTGTCAACCGCCTTGGAAAAATCTGCCGGCGGCGCCTGGGGGTCTTCCAACCAACAGCGCACTTGGTGCGTATGGGTGACCGGAGTGACTTCCGGCATTTCTTCAAAACAGATATTCATCGCATACAGGCAACGATCCGCAAACGGACATCCCTGGGGAGGAAGGAACAAATCCGGAGGGGACCCGGAAACCGGCCGGAGTGCTTGTTCTTTGGACCGGTCTAACCGGGGCATGGATTGAATGAGTCCCCAGGTATACGGATGATGCGGTTGATGGAATATTTCCCGCACAGTTCCGGTCTCCACGATCTGTCCCCCGTACATCACCGCAACCCGGTCCACCGTTTCCGCAACAATCCCCAAATCATGGGTAATCAACAAAATGGAGGTGCCGGTCTGTTGCTGGATGTTTTTCATCAAATCCAATATTTGCGCCTGAATGGTGACATCCAACGCCGTGGTCGGTTCATCGGCAATCAAAATTTCCGGAGAACATGACAGGGCGATGGCAATCATGACCCGCTGCCGCATCCCGCCGCTGAATTCGTGCGGATATTGCTTCATTCTTCTTTCCGGATGGGAAATCCCCACCCACTCCAAAATTTCCAAGGCTTTCTGACGGGCTTCGTGATAACCGCACTGCTCATGCCAGCGAATGCCTTCCATGATCTGATACCCGATGGTCATGGTCGGATTCAATGAGGTCATCGGATCCTGAAAAATCATCGCAATCCGGGAACCGCGAATCTGATACCATTCTTCCTCCGGCAAATTCGTCAATTCCTTCGGCCCCAAAAAGATTTTTCCCTGCTTGATCCTTCCGGGCGGAGACGGGATCAACCGCATGATGGATAAGGCCGTCACGCTTTTTCCGCTTCCGGATTCACCGACGATGGCCAGCGTTTCTTTTTGATTTAATGAGAAACTCACTCCCCTGACGGCCTGCACTTCCCCTCCGGGAATCCGGAAAGATACATGGAGATCCTCGACTTTCAAGATGGTTTCCAAAACAACCCCTCCTTTGTCCTTTGCTGCTTCCTTACTTCCTCATTTTCGGATCAAGGGCATCACGCAATCCGTCTCCGAAAACATTAAAAGCCAGCATGGTCAAACAAAGAAACAGTGCCGGGAACAGAAGGCGCCACCATTCTCCGGACAGAATCGTAATCAGCGAGTCATCAATCATCGTCCCCCAGCTGGCAACCGGAGATTGGACCCCCAAACCGAGAAAACTTAAAAAAGCTTCTGAAAAAATGGCAGAGGGAACCGTCAAAGTCAACATGATGATGATGGGGCCGAGCGCATTGGGGATCAGATGCTTAAAAAGCAGTCTCGGCGTGTTGGCCCCCAGGGTTTTTGCGGCAAGCACGAATTCCTGCTCCTTCAACTGCAATATCTGCCCCCGCACCAAACGCGCCATATTGAGCCAACCGGTCACCGTCAATGCAATAATAATGGTTGTCACACCCGGCGGCATCACCACCATCAATAAAATCACCGTCAACAGATGGGGCAGTCCCCATAAAACATCCACCACCCGCATCATGATTTCATCCGTGCGTCCCCCGCGATAACCGGCAATTCCTCCGTAAATCACACCGATCACCAAATCAATGAGCGCCGCGGCCAGGCCGATGGTCAGGGAGATTTTCCCCCCTTCGCACACCCGCACAAACACATCCCGTCCCAGATCATCGGTTCCAAACCAGTGTTCTTTGGAAGGAGGAAGGTTCCGCCCGTGTTCCAAATCCTGTTGGTGAACATCATAAGGGGAAACAACCGGGCCGATGACGGCAATCAGTGCAATCAGCAATATGACGGCCAGTCCGGTGACGGCCAGATAATTTCTACGGAGGCGCCCCCATACATCCTGCCAATAAGTTTGGGTGGGACGCTTGATTTTTTCGATGGATGCCGGATGGCGCCTGGCCGGCTGAAACCGGGGATTTACTGATGGTTCCATGTTATTTCCCCTCCTTTTTGCCCAGTTGGATGCGCGGATCAATCAGTCCGTAGGCCAAATCGACAAGAAAATTGATTCCCACCAGCAAAACGGAATAAAACAACGTAACCCCCATGATCAACGGATAATCGCGATTATGAATGCTTTCCACAAAATATTTGCCGATCCCCGGAATGGAAAAAATATTTTCGATCACAAAACTTCCCGTCAAAATGCCGACCGCAAGAGGACCGATCACGGTCACCACGGGCAAAATGGCATTTCGGATCGTGTGACGGGAAATCACATAAACGGGTGGCAATCCTTTGGCCCGGGCGGTACGTATGTAATCTTGCGTCAACACTTCCACCATGCTGGAGCGCATCAGCCTTGTAATGGTGGCAAGCGGCAAAGCCGCCAGCGCCAGTGTCGGCATGATCGTCGAGGCAAACCCTTCCCACGTGGCCACCGGCAACAGTTCCCATTCCACGGCAAGATACTTTTGCAATAAAGGCCCCAGCACAAAACTTGGGATGGAAATGCCGAGCACGGCAAGCACCATGGCCAGATAGTCCGCCGTCCGGTTCTGTTTGAGCGCGGCAACAACCCCCAGAAACAAACCGGCAATGATTGCGCAGACCAATGCCTGGATTCCCAATTGGAAGGATACCGGAAACCCTTCCTGAATCATGTCATTGACCGAACGGGTTTCAAATTTGATGGAAGGTCCCAAGTCCAATTGCAATAATCGCTTCATATAGTTCAAATATTGAACCGGTATGGGATCATCCAACTGGTAATGGGCGCGCAAATTGGCCAATACCTGCTCCGGCAGTTTCTTTTCATCCGAAAACGGATCTCCGGGAATTGCTTTCATCATAAAAAAAGTGACCGTTGCAATCACCCAGAGCGTAATGATCATCTGCATGAAGCGCTGAAGAATGTATTTCAGCAATCCTCTCCCCCCAACCTGAACAAACTGAAACGTTTTCATCTTTTCTTAATTCCCATTTTTCGGAAAAATAAAGCGGTTTCCGGTCACAGCGCAGGCCCATCCTCTTCCACTGTGTTCTTATTTTATGATGAAGAAAAAACTGCATATTAAATATTATTCTATAAAAAACAGAGTAACCCTTTGCGCGGGTCATCCGTTCATAAAAAAAGAGAGCCGATTCAGATCAGCTCTCTTTGGCCACCCCCTGCAGAACGGGTTCTTTCGCTTCCGTTTGATCCAAGCCAAAAGCCGTATGAAGCCGGCGAACGGCTTCCAATGCCACTTCCCTGTCCACCACACACGAAATTTTAATTTCAGATGTCGAAACCATTTTCACCCGGATTCCGGCTTCACTCAGTGTGGCAAACATTTTTGCGGCCACTCCCGGTTTTGTCATCATGCCCATCCCCACGGCAGACACCTTGGCAAGGCCGGACTCGGAAATCAATTGGGCATAACCCAGAGAATCTTTTGCCGATTCTAATAATTCAATCGTTGCATCCTTTTCAGATTCTTGCACACTGAATGCCACATCGATCTCCTGATGGTCATGTTCACTTTGCACAATAATGTCGACATTGATATTCGCTTCGCCGATGAGTCCGAATAATTGCGACAACATATTTTCGCGGTTGGGCAGGCCCAGCACTTTGATTCTTGCAACATCGAGATCATGAGCAATGCCCCGTACATTTAACTCGTTTTCCATGATTTTCTCCCCTTTCACCCATGTTCCGGGTTCATCCACAAAGCTGGAACGGACCACCAATCGGACTTGATGATGGAGCGCCGTTTCCACCGAACGCGGATGAAGAACGCCGGCTCCCAAGTGTGCCAGTTCGAGCATTTCTTCATAAGTGATTTCATCCATTTTCCGGGCGGCGGGCACCACGCGCGGGTCAGCTGTAAAGACCCCGGTCACATCCGTGTAAATTTCACAACAATCCGCCCCCAGGGCTGCCGCCAAAACAACCGCCGTTGTATCGGAACCTCCGCGTCCCAAAGTGGTGATCTCATTCTCCGGGGAAATCCCCTGAAATCCTGCAACCACAACGACTTCACCCTGGTTCAGGCATTCAAGCACGGCTTCGGTGCGGACTTTTGTCACCCTTGCTTTTCCATGCGCATGATCGGTTTGGATTCCGGCTTGCCACCCCGTCATGGATCTTGCTTTCAATCCCCGTTCTTTGAGCGCCATCGTCAACAAAGCGATGCTGACTTGTTCTCCAGTGGCCAAGAGCATATCCATCTCTCTCGGTTCCGGATGCGGACTGATCTCATTGGCCAGATGAACCAGCTCATCTGTGGATTTTCCCATCGCTGACACCACGATGACACACTGATGTCCCTGTCTTGCGGTTTCAGCGATCCGGTCTGCCACTTTATGAATCCTGGCGACATCGCCCACCGAAGTACCGCCAAACTTTTGCACAACGATCCCCATGGTTCCTCTCCTCTTTCCTCAGCTGGACTAAACTCGCTCAGAAAAAACAGAAGGCCACAGCAGAGATAGCTTGCTGTCGCCTTGGTTTCCAACGCTCCAGCCCGCATATTCCCTGCGGATTAGCTCTCCACAAAAGCCGTGGCTTCTGTGACAGTGTTGCCCCTGTTCGAGCACAACACCAGCTTGTGTTCAATCGGGATTTCCCACAAGCTTCGGCGGCATTTTCCTTTCCTTGTCCATCCTCGTGTCCCGACACTCCGGACAAGTACTCATAAAAGCCGCGCCTCTAGTCCACATGATCAGCGAGCAATATTTATTCATTGTCCTGATTTTTTACGATCTTACCATAACCGGGTTCCGGATTCAATCCATTCAAACACTTTTTTTCTTTAAATCAAAGAAAAATCTTCACGGGAAACGACTGACAAAAAGCATCACTGGTACAAACCGGATTGAAAGATTATAATAAACAACATAAAGGGGTGAAATTTCATGGCAAACATCGGATTACCCGGACTGATCATTATTCTGGTCGTTGCCTTGTTATTGTTCGGGCCCAAAAAGCTGCCCGAGCTGGGACGGGCCACCGGACAAACATTGAAATCTTTCCGCGATGCCTTAAACGGCAAGGAAAAAGAAGAAGAAAAAAACTCTCAAAAGGATTAATCGTTCATTCCTTTCTGCTGACTGGAAACCGGTGCCTTGTCAGCAGTTTTTATTTTGGAAGCATGACGGGCTTCTTTCTTTAATTGCTTTGCTTTCCGCTTTTCTTCCAATCCCATGAGGTATTCATGATCATCGCGAAGAATCCGTGCCACATGGAGCCCGCTTAAAGCCGAGGCGGAAACACCTCCGTGGCCCGGATAGGTCGTGGATCCCGTGTAATACAGGCGCCGGACTTTTTTATCTTTCATGGGCGGCCGGATCAAAGACCGGAAACCGTGAAATGCCCGGCCGTTCAAGGCTCCGCCCTTGGCACCGGTTAATTCCTCCAGCTCAGCCGGCCCCATGATTTGCTCCGTTTCGATGTGGTTTTTCAAATCTTTCAAACCCCATACTTTGTCCAGCAAAAACAACAGTTGTTCCCGGTAGGTTTCCACATTCTCCCGGCTTCCCGAGGGCACCGGCACCATCACCGTGAGATTGCTGGCTCCTTCCGGGGCGCGGTCCGGTTCGGACACACTGGAATTTCCGACATAAATGAGAGGGGACTCCGGCCATCTTTGTTGTTCAAAAATATCGATATACTGCCGGCCGACATCATCCGGATAAAAATAGTTGTGGTGCAACAATTGCGGATAGCTTTGCTTTACCCCGAGCAACCACAAAATTCCGGAACTGCTCAGCCGCTCCGGTTTGTCCTCTTTCCTTCCCAGGAAGTTATTTTTCGTTACTTGCACATCCACATTGCTGATGACAAAATCCGCCTCCCATTTTTCTCCGCCTGCCTTGACCCCTGCCGCTTGTCCTTCTTTGACCAGGATCTCTTCCACTTCACAAGAGGTATGTATCATCACCCCCACCTTTTTGGCCAACCGGACCAACGCCTCCACCAAGCGCCGGTTCCCGCCTTCGACATAGCTTAAACCGTGCACCATCTCCAGATAACTTAAGATCGCCAACGCTGCAGGTGCCTGATAAGGAGACGAACCCACGTACAGGGCATACCGGTTCATCATGGCGATCAGCCGGTGGTCCTTGAAGTAGCGGCGGTGAAAAGCATCCAGCGATTCAAACGGGTGGGCTTTCAAACCATGCCAAACCGCCTTGTTCCGGAAAAAATCAGTCCAGCTGCGGTTGGGTTTGCGTATCACATAATCTTCAATCACTTCATACATCCGCTGCGCTTCGGACAAATAATCAAAGAAACGGTTTTGCTCTTCCGGGGAAAAAGCTGTCAGTTGTTCCATCATATAATCCGGATCGGCCGACAAGTCAATGACCGTTTTATTATAAAAAAAATGGCGGCTGTTGACCGGAAGCGGAATAAAACGCAAGTCGGGATCCAATTCCTCTCCTGCTTCCCGGTAAACTTCCCCGATCACTTCCGGCATCATGACCGGCACGAATTCCCCATCAAAAAAGTAAGAATTCAGCTGATAAGAACGACAGCGCCCTCCCAACTCTTTTTGTTTTTCCAGCAAGGTGATTTCATAGCCATATGCCGCCAGCCGGATCGCGGCCACCAGTCCGGCAATCCCGCCTCCAATGACAATTCCCTTTTTCATGGAGCGTGTCACCCTTTCTTTATTTTCTGTATCCATTGTTCAATCTGTTTTTTCCAATCTTCCACCGGCGGCCACGGATGGTCCCCGGCCATGGTTCCTGCCAGTACACACTCAAAATCGCCAAGATTTTCGGAAATGACCTGCTCTTTGACCATATCCAGATGATACGTGAGTTCCTTACTGCAGGCGGCAATCCACGCCCGGCGGTTTCCCTGTTCAAAAGTGGAAGGCACAATCGGTGCAGACAATTGGACACAAGCTTCCGGAAAACGTCCGGTCATGGAATAATAAAACGCAACCGGCACCACTTGCACATGTTTCACCTTTTCAAGCAATGAGCCCAATCCCGGCAAAAAACGAAGCGGGCGAAAATCCGGATGTTTCACTTCTCCCTGCCCGAAAACCCAAAGCGAGCCAAACCTTCCATCCAGGATTTCTGCGCCGTGTTCCAAAGCTTCTTGAATTTGTTGATAGGAATCCCCGTCAAAAGAGAGCACCTCTTCCTGCCCCAGCCATCCATACGTGTCGGTTTCCTCTTCATTCACCAAAAAATAAGCATCTTGCCGCAAGTAGTTCCGGCTGATCCACATGGCCAGATAAAGATCCCACCAACTTGCATGATTGGCCATATATAATGTAGGAATTGAAACGTTGATTTGCTCGCTGCACCGAACATACACACGGGCAAAGTGTTTTTTTAATTTCCTTGTCAGATAAACCTGCCAAACCCAATCGGCGACAAGGTTTTGTTCCCCGGATTTTTCCCTCATACGCATTTCTCCTTTCCCCGATTTTCCCCTGAAACAAACATAAGGATCTGTATGGCACATGACGCCCTGTATACTTTCTTCGTAAACTCTTGTTCTTTTCGGCCGGGAAGACTTCCTGCCAAGCATCAAACCAATCAAGGATTATACCCGATTCGTCCAAAAAAGAAAAAAGACCCCTGCAGGTCTTTTTTATCTTTTCCTTTTTATTTCATCAGATTAGACAATTGTTTCAGCCGTAATTCAATCTGATCCAATTGTTGATCCATTTTCACAAAAGATTCTTTGATTTCCTTTCGCAACTCATGCAGCTGTCTGGCCAGCAAAGCAATATTGGTCTCCACATATTCCATATTGTATTCCCGGCTTTCCGGATTGGAGGTGCGCGAAGCATCAGGGGGTGAAGACGGGTGTTTCCGCTTTTGCAAACTTTTTAAATAATGCAATGCTTCTTTTCCCGTGGCAATGTTTCTCCGGAATAAATCTTCCGCCAGGTTGAGTACATCGGCACGGGTGATCTTATAGTTATTTTCCAACATGCAAAATTCGAGTAAAACGTTGATGACCCCGTTGGAAAAAGAGTACCTTTCTTTTAATTCATAAATCAACTGCACCATTTGTTTCGAAACGGCTTGTCCCCCTGAATATTGACGAAGAAAATAAACGGGATCCATGGCTTCGATTTTCTCATGAATGTCACGCACCTGGAAGTCCTCCTTACATCAAATGATCGATTGGCAAAAAAGATCCTCACCCTCCCGACGGCGAGGATCTTATTGGTTTAACTCCTTCAAAATGGTCCGGGCAAGCTGATCACCAATACCCGCCTTCCGAAACTCTTCGATGGAAGCTTTTTTCATGTTTTCAATGGATCCGAAATGTTGATAAAGCCGTTGCTTTCGTTTCGGCCCGACTCCCTGGATTTTATCCAACTCGGATTGGAACATGCTTTTGCCGCGAACCTGCCGGTGAAACGTGATAGCAAAGCGGTGTACTTCTTCCTGAATGCGCTGGATCAGGAAAAACGTGTCGCTCCCCCGCTCCAACTTCACTTCCTCCACCGGATCCCCGGCCATCAGTTTGGCTGTCTGGTGTTTGTCATCTTTCACCATGCCGCCGACCGGGATAAACAATCCCAATTCGTTTTCCAACACATCCATGGCCGCATGGATTTGCGCTTTTCCGCCGTCCACCAAGACCAGATCCGGCAACGGACGGTTCTCTTTCAAAACGCGCGTATACCGGCGCCGGATCACTTCCCGCATGGTCTCGACGTCATTGGGGCCGGAAACGGTCCGGATCCGGTATTTGCGGTATTCTTTTTTGGCCGGTTTCCCATCGATAAAACATACCATCGCCGACACCGGATCGGTTCCTTGAATATTGGAGTTGTCAAATGCTTCAATCCGTCGGGGCAACCCGATTTCAAGCGCCCGGCTCAAACCTTCCAACGCATTCCACGTCTTTTGCTCGTCCCGCTCCAACAATTGGAAACGCTCTTTCAGGGCAATCTCCGCATTTTCGGTGGCCATGTTCACCAGATTCTTTTTGTTGCCGCGCCGGGGAACATGAATATGAACTTCCGGAAGCATTTTTTTGAGAATGTCCGGATCCACTCCTTGAGGCAAATGGATTTCTTTCGGGAGTGTGGGCATTTCATGATAAAACTGGGCGACAAAAGAAACAAAATCTTCTTCTGCCTCGTGGTAATGCGGAAACACCGATACTTCCCGTTCGATCAATTTTCCCTGGCGCACAAAAAACACTTGGACACACATCCAGCCCTTTTCCGCCGCATAGCCAAAGATGTCCAAATTCTGTTGAGCAGGAAGGACAATGTTTTGTTTTTCGATGGTCGAGTCAATGTCCAAAAGCAGGTCCCGGTACTCTTTGGCTTGTTCAAACTCCAAATTTTCCGCCGCTTCTTCCATTTTCCTTTGCAATTCTTTTTTCAGTTCCGCGACGCCCCCGTTTAAAAAGCGGACGATTTTCTTTGTTATTTTCTCGTAATCGTCCGGATCCACATCCATTTCACAAGGAGCCAGGCATTGTCCCATATGGTAATACAGGCAAACCCGTTTGGGGATGGTTTTGCATTTGCGCAGCGGAAACAAGCGGTCCAATAATTTTTTGGTGTGTTGAGCCGCTCCGGCATGGGGATAGGGTCCGAAGTACTTGGAACCATCCTTTTTTAAGTTCCGGGTCACTTCCAGGCGGGGATGTCTTTCTTTGGTCAGCCGGATGTAAGGGTACGATTTGTCGTCTTTTAACATCACGTTATATTTCGGGCGGTGTTTTTTGATCAGATTCAGCTCCAAAATCAGAGCCTCCACGTGATTGGACGTGACAATGTACTCAAAATCGGCGATGTCCATCACCAAGCGTTGGGTTTTTCCGTCATGGCTCCCCGTAAAATAAGAACGGACCCGGTTTCGCAAATTTTTCGCCTTGCCGACGTAAATCACTTCCCGGTCTTGATTTAACATCAAGTAACAACCGGGTTTCTCCGGTAACAGAGAAAGCTTGTCTTTTATCTCCAAACAAGTCCCCCCTCCTGAATTTAATTTCATTTATATCCATAAACATTTTTCTGTTTGCCAAGTTAACTATTTATAGTTTAGCATATTACCCTTCGCTCCTCACGAAAAAAGATTACGCATCTTCCACGCAGATCATTCATAAAATTCGAAATAAAACTTGAAAAAATACACAACATATTTTAGTATAAAGATCTGTACTGTCTCAATAAATACATAAAATTTATGTAGGTGATTTAATATGTTTTTAAAAGACCAAGTCCAAAAGAACCTTTATCTGTCCTATCTGATTGTTTCATTGCTCTTGGCGGTTTTTACATTTTTTATCTATGTGAATATCGATCCGGTAACCGAAGAACCAACAGCCTGGGCTTTTGTATCTGTCATCATTTTAATCATATTAACTCCTGCCCTTAGCGGGGGAATTATGTCGGTGACCATTTCCGCTCACTATAAAAGTGAAGCTTCCGTTCCGGTTTTGCTTCAGGAAATGTTGCCGAATTACTGGAAAATTTTAAGACTCGGTTTATGTATTTATTTATTGTCCATTCCGGCTGTGCTGGTTACTTTTTTAGTGGTTTTTCTCTTTTTATTTTTTCCTCCGTTGGCAGTTTTGGCAGCCATATTGCTTTCAATCGGCTTGATTGCTTTGTTGTCTTATTTGTCTGTTCAATCTTCGGTTCTGGTTTTAAAAGACGGAATGAGAAGCTGGCAATCGATTAAACATGCCTTTGTTATGCTGAAAAAAGCTTTCAAAAAAATTTTTCTTTCTCTTCTGGCTGCATTTGGGGCTTACCTTGCTCTTTCAATTATTTTCTGGTTGGCGGGATCTTTGCTCATCATCGCCATTTACATGGTGTTTGGATTATCGGACTCACATCCTGTTGTCTTATTGATTTCAAGTTTGGTAGCACAACTTACAATCACCTTCCCGTCACTGTTTGCTTTATCCGTTTATGTCAAAAGATATAAAGACAAAATTGAACCGGAATTTCGTCCGGCTGATCAAGAGACCGCTTAAGATCACATAAAAACAAAAGGCGACGCCAACCGGCATCGCCTGATGCACATCCATCAAACATATTCTTTCAACCAGGCCACCAATTGTTCTTTCGGTTGAGCCCCGACCATTTTGGAAACCATTTCCCCGTCTTTGAACACCATCAAAGTCGGCACACTCATGACTCCGAATTTCCCGGCCGTTTCAGGGCTGTTGTCCACATTCACTTTGGCAATTTTCAATTGGTCGCCCATTTCTTCATCCACTTTTTCCAATTCGGGTGCCAGCATGCGGCACGGACCACACCACGGAGCCCAAAAGTCAACCAAAACGGTCCCCGCTTCTTTGCTTTGTACTTCTTTATCAAAATTTTCATCCGTAATTTCCACGATTGCCATTCGTTACTGCCTCCTTAAATTTTGCTTGCGCATCATGATCCAAACCAAAAACATCTTTGGCTTTCACAGTGTAGTATACCACTTTAGAAAAAAAAGTACCAAGTCATTTTGTTAGTAAACCAAAAAGAAGAGCACAAGGGGAGTGCTCTTCCATCCTAATCCAATATCATTCCTTATTGCTGTTCACTTAACAACTTTTTAAACTCTTCCGTCAGCATCGGAACCACTTCAAACAAGTCGCCGACGATGCCGTAATCCGCCACTTGGAAAATCGGAGCTTCCGGGTCTTTGTTGATCGCAACGATGACTTTGGAGTTGGACATCCCCGCCAAATGCTGGATTGCTCCTGAAATTCCACAGGCAATGTACAAATCGGGGGTCACCACTTTACCGGTTTGACCGATTTGCAACGTATAGTCACAATATCCGGAATCGCAAGCCCCCCGGGAAGCGCCGACGGCTCCTCCCAATACATCCGCCAGCTCGTACAGGGGTTTGAATCCTTCCTCACTTTTCACCCCGCGACCTCCGGAGACGACCACGCGTGCTTCGGTCAAATCCACGCCGTCCGAAGCTTTTTTAACCACATTTTTGACAATGGTCCGCAATAAATCTTTGTCCAGATCCACGCTGAGCGCCTCAACATCCGGCGTACGGCCGGGATCCGGCTCTTCCTTTGGAATATTGTTGGGGCGGAATGTTGCAAAGATCACGCCGTCTTTCACCACTTTTTTCACAAACGCTTTCCCTGCGTAGATGGGGCGGGTGAAGACAACTTTTCCATCTTCCACCTCAATATGGGTGCAATCGCTGATCAACCCGTAACCCAAACGGGCCGCAATGCGCGGGCACAAATCTTTTCCCACCGCCGTGTGGCCGGTAAAAATCACATCCGGGTTGACATGCTCAATCACTTTTTTAAAGGCTTGGAAATAAGCATCCGTGGTATATTGATCCAATTCGCCGTTTTCCACAACGATCACTTTATCGGCACCATGATGGGCCAGCGGTTCCGCCAAATCTTTGGCAAAACTGCCGAAAACCGTGGCGGTGACCGTCCCGCCTTCTGCCACCTGTTTTGCCGCTGCCAGCGATTCAAATGTCACATTTCTGAGTTTCCCCTCACGCACGTCTGCAAGAACCAATACATGTTTGCTCATGATTCGCTCCTCCTCGCTGTTAAATCACCTTTGCTTCAGAGTGCAACAATTGAACCAATTCTTTTACCTGATCTTCCAACTCGCCTTCCAAAATTTTTCCTGCTTGTTTTTTGGGCGGCAGGAATACTTCGGTCGTTTCGGTTTTGGCCTGAATCTCTTCTTCTTCCAAGTCCAAATCATCCAGATCCAAACGGGAAAGCGGTTTCTTTTTGGCTTTCATAATTCCGGGAAGCGAAGGATAACGAGGATCATTCAATCCTTGCTGTGCCGTCACCAAAATCGGGAGGGTTGATTCGATGTATTCAACATCCCCTTCCACGTCTTTTTCCACTGAAACTTTTTCGCCCTCAATTTCCAATTTGGTAATGGTGGAAATATGGGGAATCCCGAGCAATTCAGCCAGTCTGGGCCCCACTTGGGCAGACCCGTCATCCACAGCCATGTATCCGCACAAAATAATGTCATATTCCAGGTCTTCTTCTTCGATCGTCGCAGCCAGGATTTGGGCGACGGAATGTTCATCCAGTTCTTCATCAAGATCTTCGGTATCGACAATGACTCCTTTGTCCGCCCCCATGGCCATGGCGGTGCGAAGTGCTTGTTCAGCCCGTTCCGGACCGATGGTGATGACCGTCACTTCCCCGCCGTGCTCTTCTTTCAGGCGGACGGCTTCTTCCACCGCATATTCATCATAAGGGTTGATCACAAACTCGACGCCATCCTCACTGATCTGACCATTTTCAATCGTGATTTTTTCTTCGGTGTCAAACGTCTGCTTGAGACAAACGAGAATGTTCATCTTCCACTCCCCCTTGTTATCGGCTGTTTTTTATTTCTTCATCCCATGAATGAATAAACGGTGAATCTCGTCGATCTGGTCCAACAGGCTGTATTTAAAACCATTCATAATCCAAGATGTCACCGTTTCATCCAAGGTTCCAAACACCATTCTGCGGGCAATCCGCACATCCAGATCTTCGTGAAACACACCCGCCTTTTTTCCGTTTAAAATGACATTGTCAATGATATCCAAGTACCTCTTTAAGATATTGTTGATTCCTTTTCGCACTTCCGGATTGGACTGCCTCAGTTCGATTTGGGTAACCAGTGCCAATTTGCGGTCTTTTTCCAAGTTTTCGAAATGGAGTTTGATCAAATGGTACAGTTGCTCTTCAGGGGATGTGATTTGACTCAATTCTTTTTCGGCCTGGCTGATAAAGGAACCCATTTTTTCATCAAACAGTGAAACCAAGACATCATCCTTGTTTTCAAAATAAAGATAGATGGTGCCGTCAGCCACCTTGGCTTCACGGGCAATCTTAGATATCTGGGCATTATGATAACCATATTCGGCAATCACTCTTACTGCAGCGTCAATGATTGCTTCATATTTTTCCCCGGTTCTTTTAGCCATCTCTCCAAATCCTCTCCGGCCTTTTATGAATGACTATTCATTCAATTTTTAGTTTAGGATAACCGCTTTCAATTGTCAATTGATTTGAACAGATTTTATTATATCAAATTAATCCTATTATAGAAATTTTCAAGATAAATTTATGCATTCTTTTTGTTTAATTGCATAGACCGCTCTTTTTCTTCGTCCGCCAACACCCGCCGCAACACTTTTCCGATGGAGCTTTTGGGTAATTCCTTGCGGAACTCATACAAGCGGGGAACTTTAAATTTGGCCAGCCGTTCGCGGCAGAACCGGTCCAATTCCTTTTCGGTCACCGAATGCCCTTCTTTTAAAACGATGAACGCTTTCACCGTCTCGCCCCGGTAATCATCTTTCACGCCGATCACCGCTGCTTCTTTGACCGCTTCATGTTCGTACAGGATGTCTTCGACTTCCCGGGGATAAATATTGAACCCGCCAGCAATGATGACATCTTTCTTCCGGTCGAGAATATAGAAATACCCGTCTTCATCCATTTTGGCAATATCCCCTGTACACATCCATCCGTCTTTCAGCACTTTCTCCGTTTCCTCCGGACGGTTCCAATACCCTTTCATCACTTGCGGCCCTTTGACTTGCAATTCCCCCTCGTGCCCGGGAGGAAGCACTTCTCCTGTTTCAACGTCAACAATTCTCGCATCGGTATCCGGCCAGGGCAAACCGATGGTTCCGCTTTTTTTGCGGTCCCACAACAAATTGGCATGGGTTACCGGTGAAGTTTCCGTCATACCGTATCCTTCCACCAGCAATCCGCCGGACAACTCTTCAAATTTTTCCTGCACCTCCAGCGGAAGTGGTGCGGAACCGCTCAAGCAAGCATCCACCGAGGACAAGTCGTATTGGCTGATTTTGGGATGATTGATCAGCCCCACATACATCGTGGGAGCCCCGGGGAAGAAGGTGGGTTTGTGTTCCTGAATCTTTTTCAACACCAAATCCGTGTCAAACTTAGGAATCAAAATGATTTTGGCTGCCATTTTCATTCCCAGGTTCATCACGGTGGTCATGCCATACACATGAAAAAACGGCAAAGCCCCGACAAAGGATTGCGGCTCGGTCCGTTTGGCCTTATACAACCACGCTTCGGCCTGGCAACAGTTTGCCACCAGATTGCGATGGGTCAACATCGCCCCTTTCGCAAGCCCTGTCGTCCCGCCGGTATATTGGAGCAACGCGATGTCATCCGCCGATTCAAAGACCGGCTCCATCGGCTCGGGACTCGACTTTTTCACAAGAGAAACAAAAGAATACGTGTCCCCGCCATAGTTAACGCTTACACTTTCGCCCGCAAGTTTGGATTTGAGCTGAAACAGCCAGTTTTTCGGAACGGGCAGATAATCGCTCAACCGGGTTACGATCACCCGTTTCAGTTTTGTTTCCGGTTTTACTTCCTGCACCCTCGGCCACACCAAATCCAGGCAGACAATCGTTGTGGCCCCGGAGTCAGCCAATTGGTGCTTCAATTCTTTTTTCATATATAATGGATTAATTTGAACCACAATGCCGCCGACCATCAAGACCGCATAATAAGCAATGATTCCCTGAGGCGTATTGGGAAGCATGATGCCCACACATTCCCCTTTTTGCACTCCCAATTCTTTCAATGCAGCGGCAAAGCGATAAACTTCATCCAACAACTCCCGAAACGTCATGCTTTTTCCCATAAAATCAAAAGCGTCCCGCTCTGGATAATCTTTGGCGGCATCAAGCAGAAACTGTGTTAACGGAACTTCTGGATAGTCCAAAGTTGCTGGAACTTCCGGAGGATAATGACGAAGCCATATTTTTTCATTTTCAGCCATCTGAACTCCTCCTTTTTCGACTGAATAGTCATTCATAATTTTATATATTTTTATAATAAAAAATAATTAACTAAAAGTTATTTTATCTAATTTCACGTTATTTTTAAAGATTTGTTTTTTGGAAATATTCGATATCCGTGTGTTTTTTTGCCATAAAAAAAGCAAGGCATCCCCTTGCCTTGCAAAATTTCTCTTTGTTTGAGCAAAATCCCCGTCACGTTTCCGGCTTTGCCTGCCGATCCGGATCTTGCGGCGAGATGCCGCTGGGCCTTTTGGTTTTGTTGGGCATGGGCGTCCGGATCAAAACATCCAGCAAAGCTTTTCCGTTAAACGGAATCAACGGCCATAAATAAGGAGTCACCAATACTTCAATCCGTGCCAACCAGACAACCCAGGCGATACAGGCAATGATAAATCCGGCCCAGCCAAAGAGTGCCGCTGCGACCAACAAACCGAAGCGGACCATTTTGTTTGCCATCCCCATCTCATAGCTGGGGGACGCAAACGTTCCGATCACTGCCAATGCCACATACAAAACCACTTCCGGAATGAACCATCCGATTTTGATTCCGATCTCCCCCAATAAGACGCCGGCAATCAATCCCATCGCCGTCGCCAAGGGAGAAGGGGTGTGAATGGAAGCCATCCGCAAAATTTCCACCCCGGTTTCCGCAATGAGAATTTGAACAAACAGCGGAACGTCCGCGGTGTTTTGCACGGCAAGAAATTGAAGAAAAGAAGGAAGATGTTCGGGACGCGTGGAAAGCAAATACCACAGCGGCAGCAAAAAAATTGAAATGCCCATCGCCAGAAACCGGATCAAGCGTAAAAATGCACCAACCACCGGTTGTTGGCGGTACTCCTCTGCATGTTGCAGATGATGAAAAAATGTGGACGGGGTGATCATCACACTGGGGGATGTATCCACATAGATCAGCACATGCCCTTCCATCAGGTGAACCGCCGCCACATCGGGGCGCTCGGTAAAGCGCACCATCGGATAAGGATTCCAATAACGTTTAAACAAATGCTCTTCCAATGTTTTTTCCGCCATGTGCAAACTGTCCGTATCAATCTTTTGAATCGCCTCCCGCAACTCATTCACAACACGGGGATCCGCCAAATCTTCCACATAGGAAAGGCAGACATCGGTTTTTGACCGGCGCCCGACTTGCATGTGTTCCATCCGCAATCCGGGATCCCGTACATGCCGGCGTGTCAAAGCCGTGTTAAAAACCAGCGTTTCGACAAACCCGTCTCTGGCTCCCCTGACCACTCTCTCAATGTCCGGCTCCTCAGGACCGCGTGCCGGATAAGTCCGGGCATCAATGATAATGGCGGACGATTCGCCTTCCATCAACATGGCGGCGGCACCGGACAACACCGAAGTGACAATTTTTTTCACCTGATCGGTCAATTCCGCTTCCACATACGCTATTTCCCTCTTCAACAGCCGTTGCAAAGCATCAGTTTTCAAATCTTCCGCCCTCAAATCGGCGAGACGGTCCATGATGTAATTCATGATTTCGTCCTTCACAAAACCGTCCACAAAATAGAAGGTGCATGCTTTCTTTCCATAAGTCATCGGGCGGCAAATCATATCAAAACTTTGGCCGACTCCCAATATCTCATTGAGCATTTCGGTGTTTCGTTCCAAATCCTTATGAAGCGTTGCATGCTCCCACCACTGGGTTTTGAGCTCACTCATCCGGCATCCACCTTTACATTTGCCTGCATCCTGTCTCCATTATTGCCCGGCTCCGGACAGGTTAGACCCCGGCGGAATCAAAAGATTTTTAGTCCGGACGACTTGATTCCGGATCGAAAACAACCGAAACGGAGGGAAAAGAAATGGTTCAAAACATTGTCTGCACCGGCTTTGTTTATCATCAAGAAAAAACGCTCATTATTCAAAGATCTTTGCAGGAAACTTTTTTGACCGGCTTCTATGAATTGCCCGGCGGCAAGGTTGATTTTGGCGAAGATCCCGTACAAGCTTTAAAACGGGAATTTCGCGAAGAAGTGAATTTACATATTGAAGTGAAAAAACCTTATAAAACATTCTCTTATGTCTCAGCCAACGGGAAACGGCATACAGTGGAAATCGTATATCCGGTTGAGATGCACGATGATCCGTCCCGCATCCGATTAAGTGAAGCTCATTCAGCTTATCAGTGGATCTACGAAAAGGAAGTCGGACATTACCTTCTGAGCGCGGAAACCAAGGATTCCATCTTGCAAGGCTTTCATCTGTCCGGGTGACAGGCGGTTTCGCCAGGCACATCACGCAAGAAGCCCGGACTCGTTACAACATCGTTTATTTCATTAAAGTTCCATGATTTTTAAATGATGGCCACCCCGCAAAAACCGCATGAACTCCTCCATCGTTTAAAAAAGCCATTGATTAAACCTTAAAAATTTATACTCTCGCGAAGAAAATATATAGACAAATATGATATTTCAAAATATGATAGAGGCAAAGAGGTGATCTTTTTGAACGAACTTGATTTAAAAGTTTTGGGAGAAGCTTTGCGAAAAGTCCGTAAAAAGCGGGGGCTCAGACTGGTGGATTTGGAGGATGATCAAATTTCATTTGCCACCATCTCCAGCATTGAGCGCGGCGTTCCCACCGTCAAACCGCAAAACCGGCTTTATTATTGCCAAAAACTCGGATTTGACGTTTCCCAACTCCCTTCCCTGATTCGTCAGGAAAACGGCGAGCGCAACAAAACGGAAAACTTGCTGTTTTTAATTGAAACCTGCATTCGATTGGATTGCGATGCGGCTTTGGAACAGCTCCGCAAATTACAATCCAAAGGAAAAGATTATTATTTAGACAAGATCTATTATTTAAAAGGCCTGTGCTATGTGAAGAAAAATAAATTAAATAAAGCGGAACATTTTTTTCTCCAATCCATCCATGCCATTGAAAAGAAAAATCACGCCTCCGATCCCAATATTAGATCGGCTTGCTTTTATGAACTGGGACAAATTTATTACCGCCGGGATCATTTGGATCAAGCGCTGGATTATAACGAACAAGGACTGAACGCCTTTCAACCGGGAGAAAATCCTTCCGATCTTTATGACTATTTAATGATTGCCAAAGCCACTTATCTGGAAAAACTGTACCGCACCGATGAAGCTTTGCAAATACTGAATGACTTGTGGGCAAGGATCGGACAAATCAACAGCCTGAGAGTCAAACTCCATATGTATGAATTAAAAGCCGCTTTGTTAAATAAAAAGAAAAAATATGATGAAGCCTTAAAATACGCCCGGGAAGGATTACATATCGCGCGTACAAACGGCGCGCATGAACAGGCGGTCGAATTGTTGACCGTATGGGGAAACATCCTGCAAAACGCCAATGACTACCAGACCGCCGAAAATTGTTATCAACTGGCTCTCCGCTTGGAAAACAAGCTGAAAGACAAAAAAGTTTTACTTGTGTCAACCTTGACCCGGCTCGGGAAATTATACAGCAAGATGAACAAAAACCGCGAAGCATACCTCAGCTTGTCCACAGCCGTGGAACGCGGAAAAAAATATAATGATTCCCACCGTTACTGTGAATCGTTGATGGCTTTGGGCGATTATTACTTTGAAAACGGACAATACCCGAAAGCCGTTGATCCTTACGAAGAAGCCTTAAACATCGCCAGTTCCTGCAACTATCCCCGGCTCATGGAAAAGGCCTTGCTCAATTTATCCGAATGCTGGAAAAAATTAGGAGAAAAAGAAAAATACATAAAAATGCTGGGTGAATTGCAACAACTCCGGTTACGGGATCTGGAAGTCATGGAAGTGTAAATGCAATTTGCTTCACCGCCGGCATCCCCCTTTCAGGAAGAATGAGTTTCCTTTACCGGGGGATGCTATTTTCATCACCGGATTTTTCATCTGTGGTATAATAGTGCCTGATTTTTTGGATGGAGCTTATTTTTAAGGAGGAAATACTGTGCAATCTCTTCCGCAAGACTTCTTGGAACTGATGAAATCCTTATTGGGCGATGAATATCCGGCATTCCTCAAAACTTATGAATCGGCTCCGGTTCGCAGTTTACGCGTCAACACGTTGAAAACCGGACACCTCTCCTTCCCGGAAAAAGTTCCTTTCCGGCTGGAACCGGTTCCATGGTGCCCGCCGGCTTTTTATTATGACCATGAACGGGACCGTCCGGGAAAACACGTTTACCATGCAGCCGGTTTATACTACATTCAGGATGCCAGCGCGATGGCTCCGGCAGAAGCCCTTTCCGCCAAGCCGGGAGAAAAAATTTTGGACTTGTGCGCCGCTCCGGGAGGAAAAACCACACAGCTGGCCTCGCAAATGCAAGGAAAAGGGGTCCTGGTTGCCAATGAAATTGACGGCAAACGGATCAAAGCCTTGGTGGAAAACCTAGAACGCTGCGGAGTCACCAATGCCGTCGTCCTGAATGAAACCCCGGCCCATCTGGCGGCCCGCTTCCCCCAATATTTCGACGGCATTTTGATTGATGCCCCCTGTTCGGGAGAAGGCATGTTCCGGAAAGATCCGGAAACCGCCACCCGCTGGAGCCTGAAAGCGGTTGAGAAATGCGCGGAATTGCAATATGAAATACTCACGGCTGCTGCCCCGATGTTGCGTCCGGGCGGCCGTTTGGTCTATTCGACTTGTACGTTCAACCCGACGGAGAATGAACAAGTCATCGCGGCCTTCCTGAAAAATCATCCCGGCTTTGAAATCAAATCGATCCAAGCGGCTCCTCATTATCAGCCGGCACATCCCGAATGGGCGGGAAACCGGGTTCCCGCATTAAATCAAGCGTGCCGGCTTTGGCCTCATCACTTGAAAGGAGAGGGCCACTTCGTTGTGCTTATGGAAAAAAAAGAAGAACAGGAAACCCGGAAAACCCGGCCCGGCAAATTCCCGCCCGTTCCACAACCGGCCGCAAAAGTGTGGAAGTCCTTCATTCAGGAAACTTACAACCAAACGGACCTTTTGGAAGGGACTTTCACCATGTACGGCGATCATCTTTATCAAGTGCACCCGGATCTCCCCTCGTTAAAAGGATTGCGGGTGGAAAGGCCCGGCAGATACCTTGGGCAGGCCAAACGCAGCCATTTTGTACCTTCCCACGCCTTGGCACTTTCCAGCCTTCCGGAACAGGTGAAACAAACCTGTGATTTTCAGACGGATGATCCCGACCTTCTTCTGTATTTGCAAGGAGAAACTTTGCCGAGCGATCTGGCCAAAGGCTGGACACTGGTCACGGTGGACGGATATCCGATCGGCTGGGGAAAAGTTTCCGGCAATTTGTTGAAAAACCATTATCCCAAATGGCTACGCTGGGATCGCACATTGAAATAAAAAAGACGGGAGAAAAAATCTCCCGTCTTTTTTTATTTTTTATCATAAATCCCCTTTCGGCTCACATAGGTTACGATAGATGAATCATTTTAAAGGGACAGAACCCAGGGAGGGGTTGCCCCCGTGGAAAAAAAGCCGTCCGATACCTGGCCGAAATATCTTCCCTACACCCAGGTGGCCATGGGAATGATTCAGCCTGAATGGTTGTTTATGTCACATTTTTTTGAGGACCAGGAAGAAGAGGAAGAGCAAAAACCGCAACCCCCGGCTGTCAAACCCCGCCACGTCCGGATCAATATCCGTCCCCGCAGACGCTAGCCTTGTGAATCTTTTCTCCACCGGACCGCCGGGAACAGGCGAAAAAGCCTTTTTTCTTTTTGTTGTTTCTCTCCTTTTTTCTTCCATAATTTCTTCTTAATCATCAAGAAGCGGCGCATTTCATTAATAAAATACAGATAAGCGGCATGCGTTTCAAATTCTTCTTTTGTCGTAGGCAAAGGGGAGTTGTGAAAACTTTCCCTGATCTCTTCCAACCGGTTCAAAAACACTTGCGAGGAATTGCCGTAATGAATGGCATCTGCCACATCCTCCAAAAACCCGGCAATCATTTGCCCCTGTTCACTGCTGTAGTTTAAAGTGGAAACGGTCAGCGCAATCCGTTCCAATACTTCAAACTGCCGCTCCCTCATTTCGAAATACTGGTAATAATCAAGGGCTGATTCGTTGAATTGATTTTCAATATCCCGGACAGCCAACTCTTTGGCTTCCTTTAACCATTGCGCCGTCTCCGTGATTTGTTTTCCGTCCCAATACCGCTCAGGTTCACGGAGATAAGCGGCAAATTCCCGCAAGATAATCTTAAAATTCTCTTCAATTTTGCGCCGGTACGCTTTCAGCTCTTTTTCCGCACTGGGAATGTATGCATTGAGCAGAACCGCCATGCCGATTCCGATCACCAATAACAAGATTTCATTGACGATGATCTTTCCATTGACATCTTTCAGCACATAAAGATGCATGATGACCACCGCACTGGATACAATCCCGTCTTTGAGGTTTAAATAAACATTCATCGGAATCAACACGAGCAACAACAAGGTCAACGTCCAAGTATGATAACCAATCCATTCAAAAAAGACGGCTGAAATCCCCAATCCTGCCAGAGAGCCGAAAAAACGTTCCCATGCCGTTTGATAAGATTGCTTCTTTGTCGTTTTGATGCAAATCATTGTAATGATGCCGGCTGCCGTATAATATTGCAGTCCCATCCATTGCGCAATGGAAATGGACAGCGCAATGCCAATCGCCGTTTTAATGGTTCGGTATCCGATTATCATGCACACTCACTCTTTTATTTTTCTGTTCCAGAATCACTATATACCATCATATGACGGCAGTGCCAAAGGTGCAAGCAAAACCTGCAAGCATAAACACACTGAACGGTTTCATTTTGTAATTTCCCAGGAAATTAGTGGTTCATTTCCAAATCTGGTATGATATGAATGTCGGAAATTTTACGGCAAGGAGAAGGTTTCAATGAATTCATCCGTCATCAAAAACATTTCACCCAAAAAAACTTATTATCACTTATTGGCATCCAGTTACCAACGGGCTGAACATCTGCTTTCCCAAACGGGAACGGATCCGGTAAGACAACGGGATACCATGGCTTATCTACATCAATTGCAAAAAGAGATGCAACAGTTTGCGGAAGATTACGAAGAAGCGGTAACCAATCAACCCGGAGGGAAGCCGTGAACCGACAACCCGTTTCAGGAGCTGATGATACGATAAGAATCAGCTCCTTATTTTTTTAATTTCAAATTATTAAAAATTAAAGAAGGATATATTACTTTTTTGTAGAAAAATATTTATGGATTAAATAAAAAGGAGGGTTGCCACACACATATCTTTTTGTTTTGTTGTTTTGCTGAAAAATCAGATAAGGGGATCTCATCAGAAACAGGAGGGGAAAATATGAAACGTTTCCTGAGTATTGCCACGGCACTGTTATTGGTTGTCCTTCTTGCAGTGCCCGGGACCATGTTTGCCAGCCCTGCCTCCACCGATGACTATGTGCCGGGTGAGTTGATTGTGAAGTTTAAAGACGGCATCTCCGCCCAATCCACCCAATCGATTCACGCTCAATACGGGGCCAAATCGATCGAAAAATCCAAATATTTGGGTTTCGAAGTGGTTAAGTTTGATGGTTCGGTTGAAAAAATGATCGAAAAATACAAAAACAATCCCAATGTGGAATATGTTGAACCCAACCATTACGTTCACATCATGTGGACACCCAATGACCTTTCCAGCCAGCAATGGGGACCGCAAAAAGTCCAAGCCCCCCAAGCTTGGGATGTCACCCGTAGCAGCAGCAGCACGGTGATTGCCATCGTGGACACCGGGGTTCAAACCAATCACCCGGATTTGCAAGGGAAAATCGTCCAAGGGTATGACTTTGTCGATAACGACAGCAATCCCCAAGACGGGAACGGACATGGAACCCACTGTGCCGGAATTGCCGCTGCTGTGACCAACAACGGCAGGGGAATTGCCGGAATGGCTCCCAACGCTTCCATCATGCCGGTCCGTGTGCTGGATAACAGCGGAAGCGGAACCATGGCAGCCGTTGCCAACGGAATCGCTTATGCCGCCCAAAACGGGGCAGACGTCATCAGCTTGAGCTTGGGTGGCACATCCGGAAGCTCGGCCTTGCAAAGCGCTGTCCAACAAGCTTGGAACAGCGGAGCCGTCGTGGTTGCCGCTGCAGGAAACAGCAGCAGCTCCACGCCCAACTATCCGGCTTATTACTCACAAGCCATTGCTGTCGCTTCCACCGATTCCAATGACAGCCTGTCTTACTTCTCCAACTACGGAAGCTGGGTGGATGTAGCCGCTCCGGGCTCCAACATCTACTCCACCTACATCAACAGCAGTTACGCAACGTTGAGCGGAACCTCCATGGCCACGCCACATGTGGCAGGACTTGCCGCTTTGTTGGCCAGCCAAGGCCGCAGTAACTCAGAAATCCGGGCTGCCATTGAAAATACCGCCGATAAAATCAGCGGCACCGGAACTTACTTCCAACACGGAAGAATCAATGCTTACAAAGCCGTCAATTATTGATAAAGAAAGAGGCTTTTCCGTTTAAGGAAAAGCCTCTTTTTCACGCATAAAACATAAAGAAAATAACCCCTGCTATGAAGAAAAGCAAAGAAATGGTTCCCAAGATCCATGGCAAGTGTTTCATCGGTTTCCTCCATATGCAATCTTTACTTCAATTCCACCACCGTCACGCCGGATCCGCCTTCATTATGGTTGCCCAGACGAAAACTTTTCACATGCCGGTGGCTGCGCAAAAACTTTTGCACTCCTTGGCGAAGTGCACCCGTCCCCTTGCCGTGAATGAGATGAATTTCTTTATAGCCCGCCAACAGGGCTTTATCCAAATAATTGTCGATTTCCAGCAATGCCTCTTCCACCAGTTTGCCCCGCAAATCGCATTCGGGTTTCACATGGGCAGACATCCGGTTGACCGTCGGCTTGATTTTCACGTCAGCCGGTTTTGACGAAGAACGTTTTTCCAACTGGTCCTGATGCATTTTCATCTTCAAAAAGCCGACTTGCACTTGATAATATCCGTCGCCCAGATCCTCGGTGATGGTCCCGTTCTGATTTACAGATAAAACGCGGACTTCATCCCCCACGGTCAGTTTCTCGGATTTGCCGGTGTTTTTCTTCGTTTTTTGCGGCAATTCCCAATCCGGCACCGCATTTTTCAGCCGGGCTTTCGCATCACTTAATTCATGCTCTTTTAAATCCCCCGGACGGGCTTTGGCCCACGCACGGAGTTGCTTCAAGACCTCTTCCGCTTCCCGCTCGGCATTGGCGATGATCCTTTGCGCCTCTCGACGTGCTTTTTCCTTGAGCGCCGCTTTTTCTTCCTCGAACTGCTCCCATTTTTCCCGGATATCCGCATACAAAGCTTCGGCTTCTTTCTGCAATGCTTCCGCTTCCTCGTGTTTTTCCCGCGCCAGCTTTTGCTCAGAGGTCAAAGAAGATATCATTTCTTCCAGGCTTTTTTCATCACTGGACAGATGCGCTTTGGCCCGCTCAATGATTTCTTCCGGCAATCCCAAACGGCGGGAAATGTTAAACGCGTTGCTGCGGCCGGGAACCCCGATCAACAAGCGGTAGGTCGGTTTCAATGTCTCCACATCAAATTCCATGCTGGCATTGACGGTTTTCGGGTGATGATGGGCAAACAGTTTTAATTCACTGTAGTGGGTGGTCGCCATGACAAACGACCCTTTTTGAATCACATATTCCAAAATGGAAATAGCCAGCGCCGCCCCTTCCGTCGGATCCGTTCCTGCGCCCAATTCATCGAACAATACGAGGCTTTTCTCATCCACCTGTTTTAAAATGCGGATAATCTTGGTGAGGTGTCCGGAAAAGGTACTCAAATTTTGTTCAATGCTCTGTTCATCCCCGATATCGGCATACACCCCGCCAAACACCGGCATGATGCTGTCTTCTTCAGCGGGAACGGGAATTCCGGATTGTGTCATTAAAGCAAACAAACCGACCGTTTTCAGTGTCACCGTTTTTCCTCCGGTGTTGGGGCCCGTAATAATAATGGCATGGTAATCCTCTCCGATCGAAACTTCGATGGGAACCACATCTTCTCCTCTGATCAAGGGATGGCGGGCTTTTTTCAGGTGCAATACCGACTCGGAAATCTCCGGGCAAATCCCCTTCACCCGATATCCGAACCGGGCACAAGCCATGATGCAATCCAGGCTGGCCAAAACTTCCAGATTCCTTTTTAAGCTCTCCACTTCGGGGGTAATTTTCTCCGTCAGCTTTTTCAATACTTTTTCAACTTCCTGTTTCTCTTGCAACTCGAGCTGACGCAACTGGTTGTTCCATGACACGACCGCTTCCGGTTCGATGAATAATGTCGCCCCCGATGAGGACTGGTCATGGACAATTCCCGGGAACCGGGAACGGTACTCCTGCTTGACGGGGATGACATACCGGTCAAACCGCTGGGTGATGATGGCTTCCTGCATCATCTTTGTATAATGCGGATTGCGCAAAATTTCCTGCAAGGTTTGTTGAATTTGCTTTTTCGCTTCCCCGATGCGGCTCCGGATTTTCCCCAATCCGGGACTGGCTTGGTCTTTGACGATTCCCTGTTCATCGATGCTTTTCAGGATTTCTTCTTCGATCCATTCCAAACTTTCCACCTGCTCGGTCAAACCGCGCAGAATGGGAAGCGGCGCCTCTTCTTCATCCACTTGCCGCAAAAAAGACTTCACCTGGCGTCCGGCCGAAATGGTACCGGCGATGTCCAGACATTCCGATTCAGTCAAGACTCCGCTCTTTTCTGCCCGCCGGACCGCGGCGCGGATATCCCGGACCCCTCCCAGCGGAAGGTCCCCTTTCAACCGGATCAAGTCCATGCCTTCTTGTGTGGCTTGCAGGCGGTGTTTCACCTGATCCCTTTGACCAGAAGGGGTCAACCGGCTGACTTTTTCTTTTCCCAAGACCGTTGCGGCCTCGCTTTTCACCATCTCTTTAACTTGGTCATATTCCAACGATTTCAGCGTCCACTGCTCCACGCCGGACAACTCCTCTTTCTTTTCAAAATCATTCTTTATTATAGCATTTCCCGTGAACGAAAAACATCGGGCCAATCGCGAAATCAGCCCGATGGTTGCTCAGTGTGTGAAGATATGTTTGCCGATTTTTTTGATTTGCGGCCGGTTCCAAATCCATTTGGAGGTTGCCCGTTCCGGGTTGAAGTAATACAATGCGCCTCCGGTCGGATCCCAACCGTTTAAAGCATCCCTGACTGCTTTTTTGGCCGTTTCATCCGGTTGCATCCAGATTTGCCCGTCGGCTACCGCTTCAAATGCCAAGGGTTGAAAGATGATCCCGGAGATGGTATCCGGAAATTCCCTGCTTTCCAGCCGGTTCAAGATCACCGCGGCAATGGCAACCTGTCCGATGTAAGATTCGCCCCGTCCTTCCGCATAAACGGCTTGTGCCAACAGTTGAATATCATTTTGCGACAAGCCGTAACTGCTTTTTGGAATGGAAACCTGTTTGCTCTTTTGCGGCTGTTTCCACTTGGTTTCGGGGGCATAATTTTTGGTTGCCTTCCTGAGTTTTTGCATTGTCTTCGGTCCTGCCACGCCATCCACTTTCAGACCGAATTCATATTGGAACAACCGGACAGCGCGATACGTTCTTTCTCCAAAATAGCCATCCCATTTTCCGGTGTAAAAACCGATATGCTTGAGACGTCCTTGCAACTCCCAGACACCGCCGCCCCGGTTCCCCCGCTTGAGCACCGGTCCTTTCTGATTGGTCATTTCCGGCCGCCAATGCTTTGTCGATTGCCAAAGTTTCAATTTCGTCTTCGGCCCGACCACACCGTCAATCTTCAAGCCGAATTCATACTGGAACAACCGGACGGCTAAATAAGTCCGATGGCCGAACACTCCATCCACATCTCCGGTGTAAAACCCCAAAAGTTTTAAACGTCCCTGCAATTCATAAACATCGCCGCCTCTGGCACCTTTTTTGAGAATGGTGTCCCCAAAAGCCGTTGACGCTGAAATCTGTTGTGGTTCCGCCGCAAAAACCGGAGCCAACCATGCACTCAAACAGAGACTGACAATCAAAAAACAAGATGCAAACCATTTCAAAACCACACGATTGACCATACAAGCTCACAACCCTTTTTCTGGTTGATATTTACTGGTTATTATGCCAAGTCCCGTTTAAATTCATGCAGATCGCATCCGCAAAACAAAAAAGCCGGACCGCTTCCGTCCGGCATTCGGCGTAAAAAACCCGGCTGACGGTTCACGTCCGGCCGTTAAATTTTTTTAAGCACGGCTTTCAACCGTTCCAACGGGTATGCATTGATGACATCTTCTTTTTCCAACCAACCCCGGCGGGCGGTGGCAATTCCGTAAATGATCGAATCGTACTCCGCGGTGGAATGCGCATCAGTATTGATCGTAAATGTTAATCCGTATTCTTCTTTTGCTTTCTTTAACAACCGGTCATTTAAATCCAGGCGGTGCGGATTGGCGTTTAACTCCAAAATGGTGCCGGTCTCCCGGGCGGCTTGAAACAACCGGTCCACATCCACAGCATAAGCATCCCTCCGCAATAACAGGCGCCCGGTCGGATGAGCAAGAATATTTACATAAGGATTTTCCATCGCCCGGATGATGCGGCGGGTCATGGTCGCTTCATCCTGCCGGAATTGTGTGTGCACCGATGCAATCACCAGGTCCATCTGTTTCAGCAAATCATCCGGATAATCCAAGGTTCCGTCCGCCAGGATGTCAACTTCCGCCCCTTTTAAAATCTGAATTCCCAGTCCCTCCCGGTTCAGCCGGTCGATTTCCTCCCATTGCTCATACACCTCATCCACGGTCAAACCGCCGGCGACCTTCAAGGACCGGGAATGGTCCGTCACCGCCATGTATTCATACCCTTTGGCTTTGGCAGCCAGTGCCATGTCTTTGATGGAGTGCGCCCCGTCGCTGTAAAGGGTGTGCGCATGTAAATCCCCGCGATAATCCTCCAACCGGATGAGCGCAGGAAGCGAGGACTGATCCGCTTTTTCCATTTCCCCCCGATCTTCGCGCAACTCCGGCGGGATGAAAGGAAGATCCAAGTGGGCAAAAAAATCGGCTTCCTTTTCAAATTTTGCCGTTTGGCCGGTTTCGGCATCATAAATGCCGTACTCGCTCACTTTCCAACCATATTGTTTAGCCCGCTGACGGATGCGGATGTTAAATTCTTTCGAACCGGTGAAATGACTGAGGGCACTGCCAAATTGGCCCGGGGACACCAGGCGCACGTCGACTCCCATCACCAGGCCTTCGGTATCCACGACAATACTGACCTTGGTCTCCCCTTGCCCGACCACTTGTGTCACTTCAGGCAATTGTGCGATCTGTTCCGCCACTTCGGCGGGATGGTTTGTTGCCAGTACAAAATCAATGTCTTTAATCGTTTCCTTAAACCGGCGGATGCTGCCGGCCAACTCCACCTTTTCCACCCCGGGAATGGCTTGCAAACGCTGTCGGATGACGGCAGCCACGGCCATGGCTTCATGCAGCAGAAAACGCTCGGGCCGCTTTTGAAATTGTTCGATGGCTTCCAGAATCTTTTTTTCTTTTTTCGGTCCGAATCCTGCCAGGGTTTGAATTTGTTTTTTCTCCGCCGCTTGTTTCAACCCGTCCAAATTGGTGACTGAAAGTTTGTGATACAACGTATGGACGGATTTCGGCCCCAATCCGGGCAATTTTAGCAACAACGGCAATTCCGGGGGCAATTCGGCTTTTAATTCTTCCAGGTAACGGGAAGTGCCGGTGGCGACAATTTCGCGGATCACTTCCGCCGTTCCTTTGCCGATTCCGGGAAGTTCCGGCAAACGATCCAATGCCTCCGCAATCTGAAAGCGGCTGTTTTCAATCGTGCGCGCCGCCCGGCGGAAGGCGTTTACTTTAAAAACATTTTCCCCTTTGATCTCCATGTAATCGGCCAATGCATGCAAGGTGCCGGCGATTTGTTTATTGTTCAAAGCATTCCCTCCCGTCATGCCTTTTTTCAAAAAAAGCAGCTGTCAGGAACCCCGCCCGACAGCTGTTGCATTCCAAATCTGTTATAATGCCTTTCCTTGAAACAACCGATCCAGTTCCCGGGTCAAATCCGGCGTCCAGCCGGTAATCGCATGAGCCACCTTCGATCCTTCCACCGCTTCCTGCCCGGTGCTCCAAGGGAGAACCGCAAGCACGTTGACCAGAATGAACGTGATCAGCATCACCTTGGCCAGCCCGAGGATGGCCCCTCCCGCTTTATTGATGGAGTGAAGAACGGGAAAGTTAGCCACCTGATTCAAAAGGGAGGCGAAGATGGACAATACCCAGCGTGCACCGATCAACAGGATGAAGAAAGCCATCGCCGAGTAGATCATTTTATCCACCGGCAACAATGCCATCCATCCTTGTTGCGCGGAATCCGGCAGATCCCACAAGTTGCTCAGCACCGGCGCGAGCTCATCCGTAAAATGAAAGGCAATCCAGAGGGACAAAAGGTAACTGACCAACGAAGTCACTTGCATGACCAGCCCCTGCTGGTATCCCTGGATCAATGCACCGGCAAGAAGAAGAAGGACAATCATGTCAAAACCATTCATGCTGTTTTTCACCTCATGGCTCTTCGTCTTCAATCAAGTGCATGATCTCATCATATTCCTGTTTCAGTTTTAAATAATCATCCGCAATATTGACCGCCGACAAGACGGCCAGGCGGGCCACGTCCAAACGCGGGTTGTTGTCGGCGATTTGCCGCATTTTTTCATCGACGTGGCTTGCCACCTGACGCATATGGCTGGGACTTGCTTTTCCCGTCAGCTGATATTGGGTTCCGTAGATTTCCACACTTAATTTATTTCTCACTGCACCGTCCTCCTTCACACTGTGAAGGTTTCCCCGTTGATCCATGCTCATTGTCTGAGCTGTGCACCAAATTGCTCGGTCAGATAATGGACAATTCGCTCATGGATTTGATGAACTTCTTCATCGGTCAATGTCCGGTCCTTCGTCCGGAAAACCAAAGAATATGCCACACTTTTTTTACCTTCCCCAATCTGCTCCCCGGTAAACACATCAAACAGGGTAACAGATTCAAGCAATTCTCCGGCCACTTTCCGGATTCCTGCTTCGATCCGGCCGGCCGGCACATTTTCATCCACCGTCACGGCCAGGTCACGGGTTACGGCCGGATAGCGGGGAATCGGTTCATAAATCACTTCGGGATCCTTTTCAAGAAGTTTTTCCAGATCCAGCTGGAGCACAACCGGTTCACTCAAATCATAACGCTTGGCCAATTTCGGATGCAGTTGCCCCAATACGCCGATCACTTCATCCTCCACCACGCACAGTGCGGTCCTTCCCGGGTGGAATCCGTTCAAATCGGCCGCTTGATACTCCGCATCCCGCACTCCGAACCGTTCCAAGACGCTTTCCAAAATTCCTTTCAGTTCATAGAAATTCTGCGCATCCACTTGCGGGGTTTTCCAGATGGACGCAGCTTTCGGCCCGGCAATGAGCGCGGCCAGTTGCAGCCGTTCTTCCGGCAAATCGGTCAATGTCTCTTCTTGCGTCAAATAAACTTTCCCCACTTCAAACAGTTGAACTCGTTCATTACCGCGGTGGACGTTGTATGCAGCCGTTTTGATCAATTGCGGCAACAATTTCGTCCTCAGCACCGCATGTTCCTTACTCATCGGCATGGCCACACGGATGAGTTGAAGGTCATACAACGAAGCGATTTCCTGCTCGGCCTCTTCCGATGTCAGGCTGTAGGTCACCACTTCGTTCAACCCGAGTTCCCGCAACATATGCCGTGCATCGCGGCGCAGTTTTTGTTCCCTTGTCAGGCCGCCCGGCAATTGCTGACCCCAGGGCAATGTCGTCGGGATCCGGTCATAGCCGTACAATCGGGCCACCTCTTCGACCAAGTCCACTTCCATCATGAGATCGGGGCGCCGAGTCGGAATTTGCACCTGGTAAACATCGTTTTCCAATGCAGCCGGCAATCTCAGCCGACGGAAGATGTCCATCACTTCATCCGGACTGATTTGCACGCCCAGCAAATTGACGAGTCGTTCATGACGCAAAGAAACGGTCACTTCTTCAACATCTCCCGCCTTGTGCACAGACGCATCCGAAGAAACGACCCCTCCGCAAAGTTGGCGCAGCAATTGCACCGCCCGGTAAAGCGCCGGAAGAATTTGTTCCGGATCCACCCCTTTTTCGAAACGGGTGCTCGCTTCCGACCGGAGTCCCAGATTTTTGGAAGTATGGCGGACGGTCAGCGGATTAAAGAACGCAGCCTCCAGCAATACGGTTTTGGTTTCCTTGGTTACTTCCGAAGAAGCTCCCCCCATCACGCCCGCAACCGCCAGCGGCTCTTGTCCGTCCGTCACCAGCAACATTTCGGGGTCACATTCACGCTCCACATCGTCCAATGTCACAATTTTTTCCCCATCGTTGGCGCGACGGACCAGGATTTGGCCGCTTGCAATTTTGTCAAAATCAAAAGCATGCAAAGGCTGCCCCGTCTCCAACATCACATAGTTGGTGATGTCGACAATGTTATTGATCGGCCGGACCCCGGCTGAAATCAAACGGTTTTGCATCCATTGCGGGGAGGGTCCCACTTCCAGATTGCCAACCACTTGAGCGGCATAAAAAGGACAGTCCTCAACAGATTCTACGACAACTTCCACCCCGGTTCCTGCTTCGCCCGGAACTTGTTCGGAGATGACCGGCAGGCGCAATTCCCGGTCAAAGATCGCCGCCACTTCATGGGCCACTCCCCACATTCCCAAACAGTCGGAACGGTTCGGGGTCAACTGCAATTCGATCACTTGGTCATCCATGCTCAAATATTCTTTGATATCCATTCCGACCGGAGCATCCGGTTCCAATACAAAAATCCCTTCGGTTTGCTCCTTCATCAGCACTTTGTCGGGAAATCCAAGCTCTTTGGCCGAGCAAATCATCCCGTGCGATTCCACGCCGCGCAGTTTGGCTTTTTTGATATGGACTCCGCCCGGCAGTTTGGCACCGATCAAAGCGACCGGAACCCGTTGCCCTGCCGCCACATTTTTGGCTCCGCAGACAATTTGCAACAGTTGCCCTTTCCCCACATTCACCGTGCAAATATTCAACCGGTCTGCTTCCGGATGAGGCTCCACCGACAACACTTCACCGACAACCACGCCGCTTACGCCCGGATCCCGGGTGTAAATGACTTCCACCTCAATCCCGGTCCGGTTCAACTCCTCCGCGATATCTTCCGGCGAAATTCCTTCCAGATCAACATATTGAGACAACCATTCATAAGATACTAACATCCTTCCAATTCACCTCTTCAGACGTTCTTAAATTGCCGCAAAAAACGCAAATCGTTGTTGTAGAAATGGCGAATGTCGTCAATGTCATATTTCAACATCGCAATCCTTTCCACACCGATCCCAAACGCAAAGCCGGAATAACGTTCCGGATTGTAGCCGGCTTTTTCCAGCACATAAGGATGAACCATGCCGGCCCCCAAAATTTCAACCCATCCTTTTTCAGGATGATAAATGTCCACTTCGACACTCGGTTCGGTGAACGGGAAGTAGCTGGGGCGCAAACGGATCTCGGTTTCCTCGCCAAACATTTTCTCAATAATGGTCAACAACACACCGTTTAATTCGCTCATGGACACCCCGCTGTCCACCACAAGCCCCTCAATTTGCGTAAACTGGTGCGAATGGGTGGCATCGTCGTCATCCCGCCGGTACACCTTTCCGGGAGCGATAATCCGCACCGGAACTTGGCCTTCTTTTTCCAGAAGGGTGCGAACCTGTACGGCGGATGTATGAGTCCGGAGCAGAATTTCCGGAGTGATGTAAAAAGAGTCCTGCATGTCCCGGGCCGGATGACCTTTCGGCAAGTTCAGCATTTCGAAGTTAAATTGATCGGTTTCCACTTCAGGACCTTCTGCAATTTCAAAGCCCATTCCGACAAAAATGTCTTCCACTTGTTCAATGATCAGTTGCAAAGGATGCAACGTCCCCGGTTCGGGTTTGATACCGGGCAAAGAAACATCAATCACTTCCCGGTTAATTTGTTCCTGAAGAACCGCCTCTTCCAGTTCTTTCTCTTTTCCCGCAATCAACTCTTCCAGATATCCACGGACTTCATTGGCCATGCTTCCGATCACCGGACGCTCTTCGGGAGGAAGATCTTTCATGCCCCGGAGCACACCGGTCAATTCACCCTTTTTTCCGAGATACCTCACTTTCAATTCACGCAATTCATCCAGGCTTTGCGCCTGATGAATGACTGAAGTCGCCTCTTCTTTCAAGACTTCCAATCGCTCACGCATTGTTCGATCTCCTTTCGGTAAAAACTGTCGTCAATGGCATCACATCAGAAGATATAATAGAAAAAGATAAAATAGAAAATTATTCCATAAATAAAAAAGACCTCACGCCCAAAGGGACGAGAGATCCGCGGTACCACCCTTTTTTGAGAAGGACAAATCCTTCTCCGCTTCTTTTAAATAACGGTCATCAACCGGTCCCCCCTACTTCATCATTCAGGGGTCAGCTCCGGAGTGAATTTCAACAGCCGGTTCCTTAGAAATGCTTTCAGTCACGGCATTTCCTCCCTGAAAGGCCGTACTGCCTACTTGTCTCCTTCACAGCCGTTTATGGATATGAAATTTCTGCGGAAAAATTATTTTATATTATAATCGAACTCTCCATTTCCCCGCAAGGAGCCTTGGCGAATTCGTTCATACATGAGTAAAGCGCCGGTGACGGAAACATTCAGTGACTCCGTTCCGCCGGGCATGGGAATGGTCACATGGTCATCCACATATTCCTCCAAGCGGCGGTCCACCCCCCGCCCTTCATTTCCCAACAAGATGGCGACCCGGGATGGTAACGGATAATGAAAATAAGAGCGGGTTGCATGCGGAGAAGTGTTGACAACCGTCACGTTCCGCTCTTTTAACCCGGGAATGACGCAACTTAAATCCTCCTGCCATAACGGCACTTTGAAAATGGCCCCCATCGAAGCCCGGACCACTTTGCCATTGAAAGGATCCACAGTCCCTTTGCCCAAAAAGATCCCGTCCATGCCCGTTGCTTTGGCGGTCCGGATCAACGTGCCCAAGTTCCCCGGATCCTGAATGGAATCCAAAAGCAAAAACGTTTTCCCGCTGTGGTTTTGTTTCCACACTTCATCCAGTGACCAACGGGGGCAACGGATCACCGCCATGATTCCCTGGGGCGTCGTGGTTTCCGCCAGCTGTTGAAACAAGGATGAAGGCAATTCAAACACCGGAACATTTCCGGGAACCTTTTTCAGCCAATCCGCCTTTTTTTCCTTCGCGGCTTCGGAAAAAATCACGGCTTGAAAAACCTGTTCGGCCTGCACCGCCTCTTCAATCAAATGTTCCCCTTCGATCAATAATGCATCTTGCTGCTTTCTTCCTTTTTTGGTTTTCAGTTTTTTCCATTGTTTCCATTGTCGGTTTTCCGAAGATGTAATCCGTTCCGTCTTTTTCATTTGGCATGCTCCTGTAATTTTTGCAAATCTTTGTTGTGTCCGATCACGATCAAAACGTCTCCCTCATGAATCGCATCGGAGGCCGAAGGCGCAATGTTAAAGGTGTTTCCCTTTTTGATGGCCATCACGTTGCAACCGAACCGGGCCCGGATGTCCAGCTCTTGCAACGTCTTTCCGGAAAAAAAGTCCCGGGCGATGATTTCAATGATACTGTAGTCATTGGATAACTCGATATAATCCAGGATATTCGGGGAGATTAAACTGTGCACCATCCGGACGCCCATGTCGCGCTCCGGAAAGACCACCCGGTCGGCTCCGATTTTGTCCAACACCTTCCAGTGCAATTCGTTGATGGCTTTGACCACCACCTGTTTACAGCCGATTTCTTTGAGCAGCAAAGTCGTTAAGATGCTTGACTGAATATCGTTCCCGATGGCCACGATGACCACGTCAAAATTGCGTATCCCCAAAGATTTGAGTGCATTTTCATCGGTGGTGTCCGCCTCGACGGCATGGGTGACGATTTGCGACATCTCTTGGACACGGGAAGCATCTTTATCGATGGCCAAAACTTCGTATCCCATCTCGTGCAAAGTGCGCGCCATCGTCCCTCCGAACCTTCCCAGCCCGATGACAGCAAAGGTTTTGATTTCCAATCGCTTGTCCACCTCTTTCTTCCATAAAAGCTTACGCCGCAACTTTTTCATCCATTGTTGGATAATGTTCCATAATCCGCACAATCTATATTCAAAAAGGAGGATCTTACACATGAATTTTGACATCCGTGGTGCAGTGATTCACAACATTCATAACATGAATGAAGAAGAACTGCAAGAATTGGTTGTTGACTCTATTCAACAACGGGAAGAAAAGTTGCTTCCGGGTTTGGGCGTTTTATTTGAAGTCATCTGGAAAAACAGCACGGAAGAAGAACGCCAGGAAATGATTGAAACCCTGCGTCAATCCCTTTCCAAACAATAATGGCCCAGAATAAAAAAAGCCTGTTCTTTGAAAAAAGAGCAGGCTTCTGCATTGTTCCTCACCAGAAGAAACCGCCGCCGAATCCGCCAAACCCGCCGAATCCGTAGAATCCCCAAAAGCAAACAAAGAGGATGAACAAAATCACCAGGATCGCGATCAAAAACCACTTCGATCCCAAACCGTCATAGTGATCGTAGGGACCACTGGCCAATTTCCGTTTCATAGGCTGTCTCCTTTCATTTGCCTATCTCTCACTACTTTATGTATCAAAAGACAGGAAAGAATGGACAAATCCCTAAAAAAACAGCCTAATTTATTCAAAATATTTTCGTGCCGCCCACAGGAAGCCGGTGATGAGCAGAAAAGCCACCAAGGCCAAAAAGGGAATGGTGACGAACCCAAACCAGTTGATATACATTTGCTCACAGGGAACGCCCACCTTGCAAGCAGCAACTTCGGAGAGGGCCGGAACTTTTTGTTTGAGATAATGGAAAAGCGATATGCCCGCCCCCAATACGGTAATCGGCAACACATAAGGAATGATCCCCCGGTCATTCCGGTAGGAGGCAATGCCGAGAAGGATCACCAGCGGATACATCAAAATCCGTTGCACCCAACACAACGTGCAGGGAATAAAACCCAATATTTCACTGAAATAGAGGCTTCCCAATGTCGCGATGAGTGAAACGATCCAAGCAAAATAAATACCGTACGTTCTCACCAGACGCATTCTTCACTTCTCCTTGTTTGCCAGCTCGCTGTCGATCATTTTTTTGAGGGCTTCATAATCCAGTGCATTCTCCACTTTTTTTCCGTTGATGAAAATTGCCGGCACCGAATCGATGTTTAATTTTTTTGCTCTGTTGTTGTCTGCCGTCACTTCATTTAAATACGTATTCTGATCCAGGTCTTCCCGCACTTTTTTGGCATCCACCCCGGGAATGTTTTGTGCAATCAATTGTTCCAAAAAGTCCGGAGTGGCCCATTTCACGGATTCATCTTTCTGTTGGGTGTAAATGGCGTCATAAAACTTCCAAAATGCTGCGGGATCTTGTTGGTAAACGGCTTCTCCGGCCATTCCCGCCGTGATCGAATCTTCCCCGATAAACTGGTAATTGGTGAAATACATCTGCACTTTGCCGGTATCGATATATTCTTTTTTCAACTTGGGATAAACGGTGTCATGAAACACTTTGCACACCGGACACTTATAATCGCCAAACTCCATCAATTTGACAGGGGCATTGTCATCGCCAATCGCCGGCTGCCCTTCGTATTCAACCGGAAGCACCCGGGCCGTCTCTTCGCCGGAATCATTCTTCCCCGCGAAAGAATTGATGATGGCAAAAACACCCAATCCGATAAAAACAACCAAAACCGTCACCATGGTAATGGTGCTCATCTGGATCTTTTTCTTTTTTTTATGTGCATTTGCCATAAATCAAGTCACCTCCCTCATCGATTTTACAATAAAAAAAAAAGAAAGTTCATTCCGTTTTCTCAGGTGCTGAAATCCCATCTTTCCGGCAAGTTTTTCGGCTTTATTCTTTTTGTCCCCTTGTGTTACAATGCGATGGAAAAGATCAGGACAGAAGGAGAAGCATCATGAAACAGATTGCACGTGCACTCACCATCGCCGGCTCCGACAGCAGCGGGGGCGCCGGAATTCAGGCAGATTTAAAAACATTTCAAGAGCTTTATGTATTTGGGATGAGCGCGATTTCGGCCATCACGGCCCAAAACACCCTTGGGGTTCAAAAGGTGGGCGTGGTGGATCCCGATCTGGTTGCCCGACAGATCGACTCCGTTGTCACAGACCTCGGAGTGGATGCAGCCAAAACCGGCATGCTCGCCAATGCGGAAATCATCGAAGTGGTTGCGGCCAAAGTCAAAGAACACCAAATCGGTCCCCTGGTCATCGATCCCGTGATGGTTTCCACCAGCGGACACCAACTGCTCACCGAAGACGCCCGGGTGGCGATGAAGGAAAAATTATTGCCGCTGGCAACCCTTGTCACTCCCAATTTGCATGAAGCAGAAATCCTTGCAGACCAACGGATCACCGGCTGGGAAGACAGGAAACAAGCGGCCCGGAAATTGGTGGATGAAGGGGCCAAAGCAGTGATCATCAAGGGGGGACACGGCAAAGAAGAAGAGGCAATCGATTTGTTGTATGACGGAAAAGATTTTGTCTCCTTTTCATCGCCCCGCTTCAAGACCAAAAACACCCATGGAACAGGTTGCACCTTTTCGGCAGCCATCACCGCTTACTTGGCCAAAGGAGAATCTTTGCACGAAGCGGTTCGTCAAGCCAAGAATTTTATCACTGCTGCAGTCGGAAATCCTTTGATGCTCGGAAAAGGAAACGGCCCGACCAATCACTTTGCATACCGCCGGAAGGAGGAATACCAATGAAATGGTCTGACGACGTTCTGTCAGTTTATTTCATCATGGGCACCCAGGATTGTTCCGGCCGTTCACCGGAAAACATTCTGGAGGAGGCCATTCACGGCGGCATCACTTGCTTTCAGTTCCGGGAAAAACATCCGGATCTTCACATGCACCAAGTCGTGGATTTGGGATTCCGCCTCCGCGCCATTTGCCAAAAACACCAAATCCCTTTTATTGTGAATGACCGTGTCGACCTGGCCCTCATCCTGGAAGCGGACGGAGTGCACATCGGCCAGGAAGACCTGCCCGCTTTCCATGTCAGAAAGTTGATCGGCAAAGAGCGGATCCTCGGGGTTTCCGCCAGAACCGAAACCGAAGCACTGGAAGCTGTACAAAACGGAGCCGATTATATCGGTGTCGGGCCTATGTTTGCCACCAAAAGCAAATCCGATGCCGGACATCCCGTCGGGCCGGAAACGATCACCCGCATCCGCAGCGTCGTCGGGGAAACCTTTCCCATTGTGGGAATCGGCGGCATTAACCGGCAAAATGCGCGGCAGGTCCGGGAAGCAGGAGCCAACGGAGTCGCCGTCATCTCCGCCATTGCACAAAGCCGGTCACCCCGACAGGCCGCGGAAGCCTTGAAAAACAGATGAACCAAATATATTAAAAAAACACAAGATATTATTCTTATATTTCTAAAAATTATATTTACACATATAATAATATTATTATATAATTGGATAGAGAACGCTCAAATCTCTTCCAATCTCACTTCCACTTTCCGTGAAGGAGGTGCGCCAATGCCTTCGCTCATCCTCTCAAAGTGCGATAAATGCGGAACCCCGGATTGCAAATGCCCGGATTGCGACTGTAAAAAATAACAAATCCTCCCATAGCCAGTCCTTCAGGGCTGGGTTTTCTTTTAATGGATATACTTTTGATTTAAAAAATATAGGATTAATGCGTTAGACAAAAGTATAAAAGTATTATAACTTAGTAGATGATTGCAGCAGCTGGGCATTCCACATTAGGAGGGAAACAAGTTGAAAAAGAAAGCACTCATTCTTTTCCTCATCACCCCTTTGTGTGTGTGGATATTTCCTTCCATGACTTTCGCATACAGCTTTACGGGTGACAAATTATGTGATTATTATTATGTATACTATCGCTGGGGCGGACACATCACGAAAGAACATCAGGAAGCTTCCAAAAAAGCGATTCAAAGCTGGAATGAAGCTCAAGACAAACGCCGTTTCGTACAAGGCGATTCCTCCGCAACCGGAGTAGTCGATTCTTATTACTCCAGCACGGATGGGTATTTCGGCTATTCTTACTGGCAGACCGGCGTGGGTTCCTGCATCAATTCCTGGGTGGCAAAAATGAATACATACTATGAGTCCAATAATGACTCCCAATTCGGGCAAAGCGTCCTGGGTCATGAAATCGGGCACGTTCTCGGTTTGGCGCATACCAATTGGACATCCCTGATGAATACGGAACGGGACCGGTTTCAAACATATACCCCGCAGACCGACGACATCAACGGGGTAAACAATTTATATGAGTGAAACTTCCTGGCTTAAAGGAGGATTTTCATTGAAGTGGAAAAAAATCTCTTTTCTGTTTACAACCGTCTTTCTTCTCTTTGCTGCCGGCTGTATGCCCGGTGACAAAAAAGAGGAAGTGAACATGGGCATGCATGTCGATTTGGCCATGGCAAACAATTTGCCGGCCATGATTGATCAAGCCCCCGTCATCGTCCTCGGCGAGTACAAAGGAATGGACCGGGTGGAAAACGGGGCGCGGAATCCGAAAAATCCGGCACTTCCTTCCGAAAACACCTATCATGAAGTGCAAGTGTACAAATTTCAAGTCGACCGGGTGCTCAAAGGAGAACTGGATCAAAAGAACATCGAAATCGGCATTGCCCACAAGCTTCAATTGCAAACCAATGATGGCAATAAAATTGAAATCATCCATCCTCTTTACACCCAACCGGAGAATAACCAAAAATACATTTTATTTCTGAATCACCCGGATGCATACACCCATTACTACACATTCCGGTTTACACCGCATTCCATTAAATTGGACCAAAAAAATATTGCCCATTTGGTCATGCCTTCCATGAAACTGCAAAAACAACGTGTGGAAACGCAAGATCAAATCGTCCATATCAGCATTGACGGTTTTCCGTCCGATTATAATGATCAGATCACAGGCAAACCTTTATCCTCTCTCTTTGATTGGATCGATTTGGAAGCAAACCCGAAATAAAACAAGCTTCCATCAAGGCAAAAACCTGATTGGACTTTTTTTGGACAAGCGAACGTGACTCTCGCTTGTTTTTTTATTTCGCCTTTCAGAGATTTCAAGACGAGGCGTCGGAATATTTTGATATAATAAATTTGCGAAACATTATCAATCGAATGAGAGGAGATGGATTGTGAAGCGATGGGTCCCGTTATTGCTTTCATCTTTGATGATCGCTTTCACATGGTATCCGGCGGTGGATGCCCGTACTTCCGGTCAAATTGAATTCCGGGGGGTTTGGATCGCCAGTGTCACGAACATCGACTGGCCGTCCAGCCCGTATCTGAGTGCGGAAGAACAAAAAAACGAGTTTATCCGGATATTGGAAGAATCCAAAAAAATGGGATTAAACGCGGTGGTGGTGCAAATCCGTCCGACTGCGGACGCTTTTTATCCCTCCCGATGGAATCCGTGGTCAAAATATCTGACCGGGGAACAAGGAAAATCCCCCGGCTATGACCCGCTGGCCTTTATGATTCAAGAGGCCCATGCACGAAATCTTGAGTTTCACGCCTGGTTCAATCCCTACCGGGTGAGCATGGACACACGACTGGATCAATTGGTTCCGGACCACCCGGCGCGAAAAAACCCGGATTGGGTGGTTTCTTACGGGGGAAAACTGTGGTACGATCCGGGAATCCCCGCTGTCCAAGATCATATTGTGGACAGCATCATGGAAGTGGTCCGCAATTATGACATTGATGCCGTTCATTTCGATGATTATTTTTACCCGTATCCTGTTCAGGGACAAGACTTCCCGGATGATGAAACCTATCAAACTTACGGGAAAAATTTTCCGGACAAAGGAGACTGGCGGCGGCATAATGTCAACACCCTCGTTCAGCGGGTCAGCCAGGCCATCAAAAGCGAGAAACCGGGTGTGAAGTTCGGCATTTCCCCGTTTGGCATCTGGAAAAACAAATCAAGCGATCCGACCGGTTCCGACACGAACGGATCCGAAAGCTATTTCACGGTATATGCCGATTCGCGCACATGGATCCGGCAGGGATGGCTTGATTACATCGCCCCGCAAATTTACTGGAACATCGGCCATCCGGCCGCCGACTATGCCAAGTTACTTGCATGGTGGTCCGGCGAAGTGGCGGGAAGAAACATTCATTTATATATTGGACATGCCGCCTACAAGATCGGCAACGATAACGAAGCTTGGGACAACCCGGAAGAAATCCCCAACCAGATCAAAATGATCCGGCAAAACGCGTTTGCAAAAGGAAGCATTTTTTTCAGTTACAAAGACTTAAATGCCAATCGCCTCGGCATCAAAGACCGTCTGGCAAACGATCTGTACCGGGAACCTGCCGAGATTCCGCCCATGTCTTGGTTGGACGGCAAATCGAAATGACGAAATTCCATTTAAAAAAAGCCGGCCTTCCTACAGGCCGGCTTTTTTCACTTTCATTTTTTTAATTCGCTTTGGACAACACCGGAAAACACCGCTTCAGTTCTTCCACAACCAAATCGCCAAATTCCTCCGTATCCACCGCCATCGTATCCGGTTTGGCCAAATCCGGCGTCCGGTATCCGTTGGCAAGAACGTTTCGGACGGCCTGTTCCACTGCCTCAGCCGCTTGGTGGAGACCAAACGAAAATTTCAACATCAATGCAGCGGACAATATCGTCGCCGCCGGATTGGCCACTCCCTGCCCGGCAATGTCGGGGGCGGAACCATGAACCGGTTCATACAAACCAAAGGAATCCTCACCCAGGCTGGCCGACGGTAACAAACCGATGGAACCGGAAAGAATGGCGGATTCATCACTTAAAATATCGCCAAACATGTTTTCCGTCACCAGCACATCGAAAGAAGACGGGCGCAGAATCAATTGCATGGCGCAATTGTCCACCAGCATGTGTTCCAAAGTGACATCCGGGTATTCTTCAGCCACTTTTTCAGTCACCTTCCGCCATAACCGGGAACTTTCCAGTACATTGGCTTTATCCACGGATGTCACCTTTTTCCGCCGCTTTCTGGCAATCTCAAATGCTTGCCGGACAATTCGTTCAATTTCGTATTCATGGTACACCAGCAGATCGGTGGCCACTTCGCCCTTTAACGTTTGCGAACGGGTCTTCTCTCCAAAATAAATACCGCCGGTTAATTCGCGAACCACGATGAGATCCACGTCTTTCACCACGTCGAACCGCAAGGAAGAATGGGTGTTTAACCCTTCAAACACCATGACCGGGCGCAAATTGGAAAACAAACCGAGTTCTTTTCTCAGCGTCAGCAAAGCTTTCTCCGGACGCAGTTCAGCCGGATACCGGTCCCATTGGGGTCCCCCGACCGCCCCGAGCAAAACCGCATCCGATTCCTTACATAATTGCAACGTTTCATCGGGGAGGGGGATGCCCACCCGGTCGATGGCCGTTCCCCCCACCAAGCTGTATTGAAATTCAAAGGTACAACCATACATCCGTTCCACTTGATGCAAAACCTTCACAGCCTCTTCGACAATCTCCGGCCCGATTCCGTCTCCCGGCAATACAGCCACTTTTTTCTTTGCTCCGCTCATCTCTGTCCACTCCTTTTGATCCTTTATACCGTCGTCACTGCTTTTTTCTCGGCAGGATAATCTCCTTTGCGACGAATCAAACGGTTGATCGCATCCAGATACGCCCGGGCACTCGCCTCCAACACGTCCGTGCTCACACCTCTTCCTCTGACATAAAGCTCGCCTTGTCTCAACTGAACACTCACTTCACCCAACGCATCTTTCCCTTGCGTCACTGAATGGATCCGATAATCCTCCAAAGATACTTTCTCCTGTGTAACCCGGTCAATGGCTTTGAAGATGGCATCCACCGATCCGTTTCCGCACGCAGCTTCAAAAAAGGTTTTGCCATCACTTTCTCTTTTGATCTTAATGCTTGCCGTCGGGAGAGACGGATTGCCGCAGGTAACCTGCAACGATTCCATCACATAAAAGTCCTGTGCATGCACCAGTTTTTCTTCCACCAATGCAATCAAATCATCATCGGTGATTTCTTTTTTGCGGTCGGCCAACTCTTTAAAGCGTTCAAACAACGGATTGACTTGCTCCTCTTTCAGCTCAAACCCCAATTCCACCATTTTCGTTTTGAAGGCATGGCGGCCGGAATGTTTGCCCAACACCAGACGGCTTTCATTTAACCCGACGCTTTCCGGAGTCATGATTTCATAAGTTTCGCGGTGTTTCAACATGCCATCCTGATGAATGCCCGACTCATGGGCAAACGCATTGGTTCCCACCACCGCTTTGTTTCCCGGAACCGGCATCCCGGTCAATTTGCTTACCATCCGGCTGGTCCGGTGAATCTCCTTTAAATTGAGTGTCGTTTGCACTTGGTAATAAGCTTCTCTTGTTTTTACCGCCATGGCGATTTCCTCCAAAGCGGCATTTCCCGCTCTTTCACCAATCCCGTTGATGGTGCATTCCACCTGGGACACACCGGCCTCAATCGCTGCCAGACTGTTGGCCACAGCCATCCCCAAATCATCGTGGCAGTGAGCGCTCAACCGCACTTGATCCGCCCGCGGCACCCGGTTGATCACTTCGCGAAACATCTTCGCATATTCTTGCGGTGTCAGATAACCGACCGTGTCCGGCAGGTTGATCACCGTGGCCCCTGCAGAAATGGCGGTGTCCACCACTTCGCACAAAAAGTCGATTTCGGTTCTTCCCGCATCTTCTGCCGAGAACTCAATTTGTGAAAAATACTTTTTTGCATAGGTGATTGCCTCACGGATCCTGGTTTTCACCTGTTCTTTGCTCATCTGCAACTTGTATTCCCGATGGATCGGAGAGGTTGCCAGAAATAGATGGAGATATGGGGATTCCGCCGCTTGCAACGCTTCCTTTGCAAAGTCGATGTCCCTTTTCACCGCCCGGGACAAACTGCAGACGGAGGCATTTTTCACCACTTGCGCCACTTCTTTGACGGCATTCAGGTCACCTTTGGAGGAAGCGGCAAATCCGGCTTCAATCACATTCACCCCTAACTTTTCCAACTGAATCGCAATCTCCACTTTCTCCCGGGTGCTCAAATTGACACCCGGGGACTGCTCTCCATCGCGCAATGTCGTATCAAAAATCATGACTGTACGCATACCCGCTTCCTCTCCTTTAAACTCATTTATTGTTTCACAGGCTCAGCTTTCGTCCAGACCATCAACTTTCTCAACTGACTACCCACTTGCTCAATCGGATGCTCTTTCCCGGCTCTTCTCAACTCTGCAAACTCTTTGCGTCCATTCTCATTCTCTTGGATCCAACGGCGGGCAAAGGTACCGTCTTGAATTTCTTTCAAGATTTCTTTCATGGCTTCCCGGCTGGGTTCTGCAACCACCCGTTTTCCGCTGACATAATCGCCGTACTCGGCTGTGTCGCTGACCGAGTAGCGCATCTGGCTCAAACCGCCTTCATACATCAAATCGACAATCAATTTCAATTCATGCAAACATTCAAAATAAGCGATTTCCGGTTGGTATCCGGCTTCCACCAGGGTTTCGAACCCGCTTTGGACCAGGCGGCTGACCCCGCCGCACAAAACGGCTTGTTCCCCGAACAGATCGGTTTCGGTTTCTTCCTTGAAGGTGGTTTCAATCACGCCGGCTTTGGTGGAACCGATACCTTTACAGTAAGCCAAGGCAATGTCTTTGGCCCTTCCGCTTGCATCCTGATAAACCGCGATCAAGGACGGAACACCAAATCCTTCTTCAAAAACTCTCCTTAACAGATGGCCCGGCGATTTGGGGGCAACCAGGATGACATCCACCTCTTCGGGCGGAACAATTTGCTTAAAATGAATATTGAATCCGTGTGAGAACATCAATACATTTCCCGGTTGCAAATAAGGGGCAATCTGTTCTTCATACACCTTTTTCTGCAGCTCGTCGGGAATCAGCACCTGCACGACGTCGGCACGTTTGACGGCTTCATCCACCTCCAGCACTTCAAATCCGTCCGCGGCCGCCTGTTCCCAGGATTTCCCCTTCCGGAGTCCGATCACCACGTTCACTCCGCTGTCCCGCAAGTTTTGTGCCTGGGCATGCCCCTGGCTTCCGTATCCGATCACCGCCACCGTTTTTCCTTGCAACAAAGCCAAATCCGCATCTTGTTCATAATACATTTTCGCCATTCTTTCATTCCTCCTTAAGTTAAAGTGAAACCATTTGGTTTTCAGACACACTGCCTCTGGAAATCGCCGTCACCCCGGTTCGGGCCACTTCCTGAATCCCGTAGGGACGAAGCAGTTCAATCATGGCTTCCAGTTTGACTGGGTCGCCCGTCACCTGGATCACCAGCGATTGCCGGCCGACGTCCACGATATTGGCCCGAAAAGGTTCGATCACGCCGGTGATCTCGGCTCTGACCGACGGCGGTGCCGCCACTTTGATCAGGAGAAGTTCCCGTTCGACCGACTGGTCTTTTTCCAACTGCTCCACTTGGATCACGTCGATCAATTTGCTTAATTGTTTTGAAATTTGCGCAATGGTCGACGGGTTTCCCCTCGTGACGATCACCATGCGGGAGTAGGCCGGGTTTTCAGTCTCCCCCACACTGATGCTCTCAATGTTGAAGTTCCTCTGCCCGATCATACTGGCCACTCGCGCCAAGACCCGGGGTTGATTGTTGACCAACACGGATAAAACTCTTCTCATCTCAACTCATCTCCCATCACCATCTCATCCAGACGCGATCCCGGAGCCACCATCGGATAAACATTTTCCCCCGCTTCGACCCAGAAATCGACCAACGCCGGTCCGGGATGATTCAGGGCCTCTTTCCAAGCGGAAACGGCTTCTTCCCTAGTTTTGGCCCGCCAGGCCTTGATTCCGTAAGCATCCGCCAGTTTGACAAAGTCCGGACCGCCCGAAAGGTCAACATCGCAATAACGTTGCTCATAAAAAACTTCCTGCCATTGCCGGACCATCCCCAAACACTGATTGTTGATGATGGCGATTTTCACCGGAAGATTCAAAAGGGGAAGAAGCGCCAGTTCCTGGGAGGTCATTTGAAATCCCCCGTCACCCGTCACGGCGATCACCGGGCGGTCCGGCACCCCCAATTGGGCCCCGATGGCTGCCGGAAAACCGAATCCCATCGTGCCAAGACCGCCCGAACTCAGCAGCGAGCGGGGATGGTGGAACCGGTAAAACTGTGCGACCCACATTTGATGTTGTCCCACATCCGTGGTAATGATCGCTTCCCCTTTGGTCGATCGGTAAATTTCTTCAATCACCCACTGGGGTTTTAATGAACGGCCGTCGTCGCGATAAGTCAACGGATATTCTTTCTTCCAAAAATTCAACTGCTCCATCCACGCTTTTGAATCGCTCCGCGGCACTTTTCGGTTCACCTGTTGCAAAACGGTTTTGACATCTCCGACCAGAGGGATCCATGTCTCCACATTTTTTCCGATCTCCGCCGGATCAATGTCGATATGCACGATTTTGGCCCGTTTTGCAAATGTGTCAATGCGCCCCATGGTGACCCGGTCATCAAAACGGACACCGATGCCGATCAGCAAATCACACTCCAACAAAGCATGATTGGCGGTGTACGTTCCATGCATCCCCGGCATTCCCAACCAATACGGATGAGTGCCGGGAAATCCCCCGATTCCCATCAAGGTTGTGGTCACCGGAATCTCCGCTTTCTCAGCTAACTCTCTCAACTCGTCGGCCGCACCGGATGTCACCACGCCACCTCCGGCCAAAATTAATGGTTTCCTGGCTTCGGAAATGGCATCGTAAAGTTGCTCAATCCGGGCTTGCTCAGGCTCTTCAGGAATTTTTAAACCGGGGATGTGGACTTCTTCCGGATAGGAAAACGTTGTTTTCGCATTGGAAACGTCCTTCGGAATGTCAATCAGCACCGGTCCGGGGCGCCCCGTTGTGGCAATTTTGAACGCCTCTTTCACGATTCTCGGCAATTGGGAAACATCCCGGACCAAATAGTTATGCTTGGTGATCGGCATCGTGATTCCCGTAATGTCTGCTTCCTGGAAAGCATCCGTCCCCAGCAAATCCTGGGCCACATTCCCTGTGATGCAAACCAAAGGAACGGAATCCATCATGGCTGTTGCAATGCCTGTGACAAGGTTGGTTGCACCCGGTCCCGATGTGGCAATGACCACCCCGGGCTTTCCGGTTGCTCGCGCGTATCCGTCAGCGGCATGAATGGCTCCTTGCTCGTGGCGAGCGAGCAGATGTTGAACTTTTTCGTGATATAACGTGTCATAGATCGGCAGTACTGCTCCGCCCGGATAACCGAATATCACCTCTACTCCTTCCCGGATCAAACTGCGAAGCAAAATCTCGGATCCAGTCAGTTCCCTCTTCTCTGCCTCTGACTCAACTGCCTCCATCGTTCTGGTTTCCACTTGGGGAGCCAACACTTGTTCCTCCTTTTTGGATGTAAATAAAAAACCCGATTCACCCCACACGACAAGTGCATGCCGTCATTGGGACGAATCAGGTTCGTGGTACCACCCAATTTTACCGACTTTTCGCAAAGCCGGTCTCAATGGGTACAGACAAGACACTTGACCTGTACCCTGTCGATAACGGGACAACCGGGAATGTACTACTCGATGCAAACGCATTGCATCTTTGGCCACCCGACTCCGAGGTGAGAGAATCATAAGCTCATGGTTCCGGTCTCAGCAAAATCCGGACTCTCTGTAACGCACTCGCTTATGTTCATTCCTCTTCATCGTCTCAATATACTGAATTATCAGGCTTGTTGTTGTTTTAAAACAGCCGCTTGAAAAACGGCAGAAATTCAGGAAACATCAGCAATGAAGTTTTTTGAGAATTACAATTTCGACTATTTAGATGCTATTATAATCACCCTCTTCACAGGGTGTCAACCGGTTTTTCCGGGAAAATTCATTACAAATTTGTAATCGTTTGCAAATTTTTTAAATAAGTTGAATCACTTCTTTTTTCAGAAAGTGATTCAACCCGTTAAAAATTCCTATACTTTTTTTAAAACGGCCCCGGTGTTGGCCGATGTCACCATATGGGCGTAACGCCTTAAAAAACGTCCCTCCACTTCGATGGAAGGTGCTTTCCATGCCGCTTTCCTTTTTTCCATCTCCTCATCGGAAATCAAAAGCTCCAGCGTTCCCCGATCCAAATCAATTTCAATTTCATCCCCCTGCTCAACCCGTCCGATGGGGCCTCCTTCTGCCGCCTCGGGGGAAATATGACCGATGCAAATTCCCCTTGTCGCTCCGGAAAAACGGCCGTCGGTGATCAACGCCACTTCTTTTCCGAGCCCCATTCCCATGATGGCGGAAGTCGGGGACAACATTTCCGGCATGCCCGGGCCGCCTTTGGGTCCTTCATACCGGATGACCACAACATGTCCGGGCTTCACTTTTCCCATGGCAATTCCGGCAATGGCCGAATCCTGGGAATCAAACACAATGGCTTTTCCCTTAAACCGGCGAATGGAAGGATCCACCGCCCCGGTTTTAATCACTGCACCGTCGGGAGCCAGGTTTCCGTATAAAATTTGCAGTCCTCCCGTTTCACTGTATGGATTGTCAATCGATCGAATGACCGCACGGTCTTTGACTTTTGCTTCTGCAATATTTTCGCCCAGCGTTTTCAAGGTCACCGTCGGACGGTCCAGATTCAGCAATCCCCCGATTTGGCTCAACTCATGAAGAATGGCCGAAATGCCTCCCGCCCGGTCCACATCTTCCATATGCCAATTTCCCGCCGGGCTGACTTTACATAAGTACGGGACTTTTTTCGAAAGTTCATTGATGGACTCCAGCGGATAATCAATTCCTGCTTCGTGCGCAATCGCCATGGTATGAAGGATCGTATTGGTGGAACCTCCCATGGCCATGTCCAACACCAGGGCATTATCCACCGCTTCCTTGGTGACAATGTCCCGCGGCTTCAGGTCTGCTTCGATTAAACGGAGAATTTGCCGGGCCGCTTTTCGCGCCAATTCATTTCGTTCCTCCGTGCCGGCAAGGATGCTTCCGTTTCCCGGCAAAGCCAACCCCAAAGCTTCCGCCAGACAGTTCATCGAATTGGCCGTAAACATCCCGGAACAAGACCCGCAGCTCGGGCATCCAAACTGTTCCAACGTTTGCAATTCCCGCTCGTCCATTTTTCCGGCGTGGTAAGCCCCCACTCCTTCAAAAACCGAAACCAGATCCACTTTTTCTCCCTGCGGCGTCACCCCGGCCCGCATCGGTCCGCCGCTGACGAATATGGTTGGGATGTTCACCCTTAACGCCCCCATCATCATGCCGGGCGTAATTTTGTCACAATTGGGAATACAAATGAGACCGTCAAACCAATGGGCCAACGCCACCGTCTCCACCGAATCGGCAATGATTTCCCGGCTGGGCAGCGAGTAACGCATGCCGATATGCCCCATGGCAATACCGTCATCCACACCGATCGCATTAAATTCAAAAGGAACTCCGCCCGCCTCCCGGACGGCTTCTTTCACCACTTCGGCAAATTTATTTAAATGCATATGCCCCGGAATGATTTCAACAAATGAATTGCATATGCCGATAAAAGGCTTGTCAAAATCTTCATCTTTCAAACCGGCAGCCCGCAACAATGCGCGGTGCGGCGCCCGGTCGATGCCTTTTTTAATTTTGTCACTTCGCATTGTTATCCCCCTTTTTTGATTTTTCATATCAGTTTATAACAAAACGGGACGGTTGTCACGAATAAAAAAGAACGAAAAAAACAAAAACAACAGAAATTTATGTTGTAAAATTGAAAGAGAATGGTTTATAATCATGACTAATATTTCACTTCATAAAACAAAATGGGGAATCCGAAGAAGGAGAAAGTGATGTTGGACAGAATTGAAATGTCAATGGAATTGGAACAAGTGTTTCGCCTCATTTTACGGCAAATCCGTAAAGATTTAACGGAAATTTGGGGAGATCAAATTAACGGGGCTGAATTCGGCGTGCTCAAAAAACTCAATAAAAGCCCTCAAATCATTACCGCGCTGGCACAGGAATTTGATGTATCCGTCAGCCACATCACTCATGTGGCGGATCAGTTGGAGAAAAAAAATCTGGTGTACCGGCAACGGTCCCAATTGGACAAACGCGTGGTCGAACTGCATCTGACCGATCAAGGCAAGGAACTGATTCAAAAACTTGCCGACCAAAAATCCGAATACTTTCGGAAAAAATTTGAAAACTTGTCCACGGAAGAGTTGCAAACCTTGCTTTCCCTGTTGCAGAAAGTCATTTAAAAAACCCCCGGATGCCGGGGGTTTTCTCCATCGATCGGTCCATTATTTTGCTTTTTTGGCAACATTGACCAATTCGGCAAACGCTTTTTGGTCCGTCACGGCCAATTCCGCAAGAACTTTCCGGTTGATGTCCACGCCTGCCACTTTCAGGCCATGGATGAATTTGTTATAAGACATGCCGTTCATGCGTGCGGCCGCATTAATGCGTGTAATCCACAATTTGCGGAAATCACGCTTACGTTGGCGGCGGTCACGGTATGCATACATCAACGATTTCATGACTTGTTGTTTTGCCGTACGGAACAACGCATGTTTGGAACCAAAATAACCTCTAGCCAATTTCAGTACCTTTTTGCGACGTGCACGCGTCACGGTACCACCTTTCACTCTTGCCACAATAAATCCCTCCTGAAGTCTCTTTCTTTAGGCGTTTCTTACAGATAGGAAATCAACTGTCTGATCCGTTTTTCATCACCGGAGTGCATGATTGCACTTTTACGCAATTTGCGTTTGCGCTTCGGGCTTTTTGCCTCGAACAAGTGGCTTGTATACGCATGGGAGCGTTTCACTTTGCCGGTTCCGGTTTTCTTAAAGCGCTTTGCCGCAGCTTTTTTGGTTTTCATTTTTGGCATAACATTGTCCTCCTTCTACTGTTTCGGTGCTAAAATCATGATCATCTGACGGCCTTCCAATTTCGGAGCCCGTTCGATTTCCGAAAGGTCTTCCACTTCCTTGGCCATCCGGTCCAAAATACTGCGTCCCAATTCCTGGTGAGTGATTTCCCGGCCGCGGAATCGAATGGTCAGCTTCACTTTGTTTCCTTTTTTGAGGAATTTTTTCACATTGCTCAATTTGGTTTTGATGTCGTTCTCTTCAATCGTCGGGCTGAGGCGCACCTCTTTGATTTGAATCGTTTTTTGATTCTTGCGTGCTTCTTTTTCACGTTTGCTTTGTTCATAACGGTACTTTCCGTAATCCATGATACGGCAAACCGGCGGTTTTGCCTGCGGGGCAACATTCACGAGATCCAGATTGGCTTCTTGTGCAAGCTGCAAAGCCTCCCGGATGGGTTTGATTCCCAATTGCGTACCGTCAACGCCGATCAGGCGAACTTCCCGAGCACGAATCGACTCATTGACTTGGTGCTGATGTTCCTTGCTGATACCTGCCACCTCCGGAAAAAAATTGAAAAATAAAAAAGTGTAAGCGCAGAAAACGCCCACACTTTGCTTCCAATATCCACAGGAAAATCAGTTGCATCGGAACCTGCCAACTCCGCGTTGATCAGGTGAGAAGCGGGCGCTTCTTCTTGCATGACAAAAATATACTATCACAGAAACAAAACCCGTGTCAAACGTGACGCACGATCCAAATCGGCCAATTTGAATATATTCTTTTTCCCGGGATCCGTCAAACGGAAAATAAAGGAAAAAGTTTTGTCCGTTTTGTCACCTTTTTTACAGGAGTTTGTCAGTAAAAAAATGTATACTGAAGGTAAGTTCATTGCAATGAAAGGGTGAAACCATGGCTGACCAAACCAGGCAAATTCCGGCGGACGAAAAGAAAACCACGGCATGGATCGTCACCTTGACCATCATCATCAACGCCATTATCGTCGTCCTCTTTTTCATGCCGAAATACCAAGGGTTCGATCATGTGGATTTAACGTTTTTGCCCATGTTAAACGCAATTTTCAACAGCTTTACGACAGTGTTCCTCATTACCGCATTATATTTCATCAAGAAAAAAAATATACGCATGCACCGCCGTTTTATCTTTGCCGCCTTCGGGTCGACCGCTCTTTTTTTGATCACTTATCTGGTTTATCATTCGTTGGCGCCTTCCACTTCTTACGGCGGGGAAGGATGGCTCAAAATCATCTATTACTTCATCTTGATCACCCATATCGTTTTGGCCGCCCCCACCGTGTTTCTCGCTCTTTTCACGATGGTTCGCGGCTTGAAGATGCAGGTGGAAAGACACCGGAAAATCGCACGCTGGACCATGCCGATCTGGCTGTATGTCAGCATCACCGGTGTGCTGGTTTATTTGATGATTTCCCCTTATTATTGAAAAAAGCACCCCTTCACCAAACGGGGTGCTTTTTTCATCGTCATTTTTTCTCTTTGATTTCCGCAACCAATTGTTCAATCACTTCATCCAGCGGCTTGGCGCCGAGATCTCCTTCGGTCCGCTTCCGGACAGCCACGGCATTCGCATTCATTTCTTTTTCACCGATCACCAGCATGTAGGGAACTTTTTGCACTTGGGCTTCCCGGATTTTATAACCAACTTTTTCATCACGGCCGTCCAGCTCCGCACGGATTCCCGCCTCCCGCAACCGGGCCGTCACTTGTTCGGCGTAGTCATTAAACGCGCGGGAAATCGGAATCACTTTGGCCTGAACCGGAGCCAGCCATAACGGGAAAGCACCGCCATAGTGCTCGACCAAAATCCCGATAAAGCGGTCAATCGACCCGTAAATGGCCCGGTGAATCACCACCGGACGATGCCGTTCATTGTCCTCCCCGACATAGGAGAGATCAAATTTCTCCGGCATTTGGAAATCCAATTGGATGGTGGCGCATTGATGGCTCCGCTTCAAAGCATCCCGGATATGGAAATCGATCTTCGGACCGTAAAACGCACCGTCTCCTTCATTGATCCGGTATTCGATGCCGGACTTATCCAATACGCTTTGCAGTGCGGATTCCGCTTTTTCCCACAGTTCATCCGAACCCATCGAATCTTCGGGACGGGTGGAAAGCTCGATGGAATAGGGGAAACCAAAGGTGCTGTAAATCTGATCCACCAGTTGAAGCGCGGCGGTCACTTCTTCTTCGATCTGATCCGGCCGCACAAAGATATGCGCATCATCCTGGGTGAACGTCCGGACCCGGAGCATGCCGTTTAAAGCTCCCGACAACTCGTGGCGATGCACTTGCCCGAATTCAGCCAGGCGAAGCGGCAAATCCCGGTATGAGCGGATATCATGTTTAAATATCAGCATATGTCCGGGACAGTTCATCGGTTTGACGGCAAAAGCGGATTCATCCACATTGGTAAAGTACATGTTTTCCTTGTAATGATCCCAGTGTCCCGATTGTTCCCACAAGCGCTGGTTCATGATGAGCGGGGTGCGGACTTCTTTGTAACCGGCTTTGATTTGCAGATCACGCGAGTATTGTTCCAATTCATTGCGCAAAATCATCCCGTTCGGCAAATAAAACGGCATGCCGGGGGCTTCCTCCGAGAACATGTATAAGCCGAGTTCCCTTCCCAGTTTCCGGTGATCCCGCTTTTTCGCTTCTTCCAGGAAGTTTAAATGTTCCTCCAACTGGGATTGTTTCGGCCAGGCCGTCCCGTAAATCCTCTGCAGCATCTGGTTGTCCGAATCCCCCCGCCAATAAGCCCCGGCGATGCTTAATAATTTAAACGCTTTGATTTTTCCGGTGGACGGCAGATGGGGACCACGACACAGATCAAAAAACTCGCCTTGATGATACATGGTGATCACTGCATCTTCCGGCAGGTCACGAATGATCTCCAATTTCAGATGATCGCCTGTTTCTTCATAAATCCGGATGGCTTCCTCCCGGGAAACGACTTTTCGCTCAATCGGCAAATTTTCTTTGACGATTTTTCTCATCTCTTCTTCGATCTTGGGCAGATCCTCCGGCGTCAAACGAACCGGCAAATCCACGTCATAATAAAATCCGTCTTCAATCACCGGGCCGATCCCCAGTTTCACATCCGGATACATTCGTTTCAACGCCTGTGCCATCAGGTGAGCCGTGCTGTGGCGGTATACTTCCAAGCCTTCTTCATCGTCCAAAGTCAGCACTTGGATTTCGGCGCCGTCCGGCACTTCTCTGGACAAATCCACCACTTGGCCGTTGATTTTGCCGGCAACGGCTTTTTTGGACAAGCTCCGGCTGATGGAGCCGGCAATCTCCCCCACCGTGACGGACGATTCATACTCACGAACGGAACCGTCCGGGAATTTGACACTGATGCTCATTTCCATCTCTCCTTTTTTTCATATCAATAAAAAAAGCCCCTCCCTCAAAGGGACGAGCTGGTCGTCGCGGTTCCACCCTTCTTCAACCTGAAACAGCCGGATCAGGCTGTTCAAGGTTCTCTCATCTCAATAACGGCAAAGTCCCGGCAACAATTACTGGCATCCATGATGCGTTCCTTGTTGCAGCTCTGAGGTGGTAAGCACTTTCCGATTGGGTTATGGAGGCTTCCAGCCGCTGACCCCCACTCTCTGAAACCGTCGGAGATGCCCGTGTCCTCATCATCGCTTTTGGATAAAATTTTTTATGTATTATACTCATTTCGCCACCGGTTCGTCAAGCATCTTCCAAAAACGGCCGGGCGGATGGCTGACATTGGCTGCAGCCGTCACAAGTCATCACTCTTCCTTCAAAAATTTGCATCAAGGTTTTGATCACATTTTCATCCGGGCTGGTGGTGTGGATGATGATCCGCTCCGGCGTCATGCTTAACAAAATGCTCATCAGGTGATCTTTTTGGGATGCCGTTTGATCGGCCATTTCCATAAAAACCGGCTCCAGATCTTTGTCCAAAACCGGGGTGCCGTCCGCTTTCAGCACATGAAATTGTTGGTTGTCATGGATGACATGCACCAGCCCGATTTTCGGGGGCCGGGACTCGATAAACATGCGCAACAATTCAATAAATTCATGGTATTGCCTTTTCAAACGGTAAGCTTGAATAGCTTCCTCCACACAAGCCATCAGCGTTTTCCGGTAAGTCTTCAAGCGAAAGGATACAAAACCGTCCAAAGCAATGTGATGATTTTCTTTCAAAAAACCGGCGATCTGTTTCTCCAATTTCTCCCGCCGGCTGCGGTATATCACCTGTTGGCATTCCCACGCGCTGGTCTCCAATTGCTCCAACACCTGTTGCTGTATCTGCCCGATTTCTTTCTTAGTGAAATAATGGTGGCTGGATTGGATCATTTTGTTAATCCATTTTGGTTCCAGATGGTCACAAATGTAACGGGTCAGGATTTTGCCCACTTGCCATGCCATCCGATCCCTTTGTTTCTCATCCATCCACTGTTTCAACCGGATGAGGATGACATAACGCTCTCCCATTCCCATCTCTTTCATGTCAAAAGCCGGGCAGACGGAGCGGATGCCCTCGCGCAAGTCTTGCAAACAGGAACGAAATGGCTCATCTCTCTGATCAAACGAAATCAGATATTTCAACCGTCTCCCCTCCCATCCAAGGATCAACTGAGGCAACTCCTTTCCATACCAATATATGTTGCAACCAATAACGGTATACAAAAAAACAAAAGGACCAACGAAAAACAAAAAAGACTTGGTCAAAAAACCAAGCCTTCTCTTCAGAACCATCCGGCCATTTTTACTTCGTTATAAAGAATCAGTCCGATCAAATAAACAAACCCCAGCGCAGCCAACAAAACGGACAGCCTTCCGATCAGTTTTTCTTCGCTCCCGCCCGTTTTCACCTTGATTCCAAAAGCTTTCATGGAAAATTTCTTTTTATGAGGCCACAAATAAGGAACTCCCGCACTGGTTAACGTATCCGCAAAAAGATGGGACAAATAACCAACCAACACCGGTACGGCCATCCACGGTTGAATCGTGTAAAACATCCAAGTGACGTAGGCACAGGTCAGTAGCGAATGGGTTACCGACCGGTGAGGGGCATAAGCGACGCTGGCGGCAAAAATCCCCAACAGCAACACCCAAAGAGGCAGGCTTTTGATGAAAAACAGCAGAATCATGACCACTCCCAAAGCGGCCAGCGCAAATGACCGGTAGGTCCTGCTCAGCGAAGGGAACAGAAAGTTGTTAATCAGGCTGCCGTCTTCATCGATATCCGGGAGCAAAGAAGCAATTCCCGCCAAAACAATGGTTAAAGCAAGTTCCCCTACATCATCCGGATTTCCGGAAGCCACGGCTAGTCCGACACCCGATGCCACGCCGATGGCAAAATGTGTTTTTCCTGTCAAACCCTCTCCTCCTATCTCTCTGTATCTGAGGGCAAATGAAGGATTTGCCATAAAAAAACCTTTTTGATCCCATATTTAAAATAGCAAATATATAAAGTAAAATCTATTTATTTTCTTAAATTATGAAATGGCACCCCGGGAACCGGAATGCCACTTCGTCCAAGACCACAATCAGTTTTGCATCACGAAATCTTTTTCAGTATACTCGCCCTCTTTAAAAACACGCAAGATCTCATATTTCGTGTTCCGTTGCGCCGGAATTTTCCCGGCTTCCCGGATCAGGCGCAAAATGAGGTGGTTGTTTACTTTATGAGTGGTGCCGGCAGCCGAAACCACGTTTTCTTCGATCATGGTGCTTCCAAAGTCATTGCATCCGAAGTGCAGTGATTTTTTCCCGATTTCCGGTCCCATGGTCACCCAGGAAGATTGGAGGTTGGGGATGTTGTCCAGCATCAACCGGGAAATCGCCACCGCTTTCAAATATTCTTCAGGTGGCAGTTTTTCCCGTTTCAAATTGGTGTTGTCCGGCTGGAACGTCCATACGATGAAAGCGAGGAATCCTTTGGTCTCGTCTTGGGCCTGCCGGATCCGGAGCAAATGATTCACCCGGTGTTCATTCGTTTCGCCAAAACCGATCACCATGGTAGCCGTGGTGTGCATCCCCACACGATGGGCCGTTTGCATGACATCCATCCAATCGCGCCAGGAACCTTTCAACCGGCTGATTTTCCGGCGAATTTCATCATCCAGAATTTCCGCTCCGCCGCCGGGCAAAGAATCCAGCCCCGCTTCATGCAACCGGCGGATCACTTCTTCCAGGGAAAGGCCGGATACTTCTTTCATTTTCATGATTTCAGCAGGCGAAAAAGAATGCATGGTGATATCGGGAAAGCGTTTTTTAATTTCCCGTAACAGATTCGTGTAATATTCAAACGGCAAATCCGGATTGGTTCCGCCTTGCATCAGGATTTCCGTCCCGCCCACATCCACGGTTTCCTGGATTTTTTGGAAGATCACTTCATTCGGCAGGACATACCCTTCTTCCGACCCCGGCCGGCGGTAAAACGCACAAAACCGGCAATATGTGTCACAAATATTGGTATAGTTGATATTGCGACCGATGACAAACGTTGTGACCGGCTCCGGATGCCATTTTTTCATGATCTGGTCCGCAGCCCATCCCATTTTTTCAATCTCGTCACTTTCCCACAGGGCCAGCCCGTCTTCAAACCCCAAGCGTTCTCCGGCAAGCGCCCTTTCGATGATGGAATCAATCTTCGACATATCTATTCAACCTCCTAAAGAGTCAGATCGACCGCCAACCCAATCATGTCCATCGTATCACAAATCAAAACGGATGGGGCGGGAATACTGCACAAAAAATCCTCCTGTTTTCAGGCGATGTGAATTCACCCGATGAAAACAGGAGGATTTTTTTATGTTGTGGTGCCGAGGGTCGGACTCGAACCGACACGGTGGTACACCCACCGCAGGATTTTAAGTCCTGTGCGTCTGCCAATTCCGCCACCCCGGCAAAAAATTGGTGGTTCGGGACGGAATCGAACCGCCGACACGAGGATTTTCAGTCCTCTGCTCTACCGACTGAGCTACCGAACCTTATGTAACAAATTGTTGACGACAAATGATATTATACCACGCAAGCATCAAACACGCAAGATGAATCAGGAAATTTTTTTGTTCAAGACACCCCCTGCCACCGTCTGATGATGTTCAGGGGGTGTTTTTTTTCTCCTTGTTGCCGGCCACAAAACGCTCATTCATCAACCGAAGTTTCGCGCGAATCTGTTCTTGCTGGTCTGCCCATTCATCTTTTGTCGCTTGTCCGGATTTTGCCCGTTGGGATTGCTCCATTTGCATTTGCAATGTTTGGGGCAATGCTTCCGGCTTGTTGCGGGGATTTTTCGGTTGGAAAGAACGCGGCTGCTGCTTTTTCTTTTTCGTTTCCCATTCTTCTTTTTTCGCCTGCTCCACGGCCTCTTCCACCGTGGAAATGCCCAGCCGTTTCCAATGGCCCGCAATTTTTTCCACCAAATTTCGCGGCAGTTTATAATCATATTTCAACAAGACATATTCCAAGAGCACATTGACCACCCCCGGCGGCAATCCGTAGTGGCGAATCAACGACTCCACGATTTCCACATCGCTGGCCGGGATTCGCGCCCCTTTCTGGTAAAAAGCCAAAAGTTGCATGGGGGAAATTTGCGCCAATTGCCGAATGTGCTTTTCTTCTTCAGAAAGCGGCTTTTCCCGATCCGGCGGCATCTTTTTCTCCTCTTTGGCCGCCAACGCATCCGCCTTCTTTGCCACCACGGGCGTACTGCCAAACTGCATGCAATATTCACTGCGGACAAAAGAACGCAAGCGGTCCAGACGGATTTGTCCGTGACTGGTCACATAAGGATTTTGCAACGCTTTTAAAATCGCCCATTCATCCAGCTGATACAAAAAACCAAGTTCTCTGATTTCTTTTTTTAAATCCTCCGTCCAAACATCTTTTCCCAATAAGTGCGACAAGCGCAACTGCAGCATGGAAAAATCAATGTCGTCCTGCATAAAATCCGGCCTTTTTCCTTGATGCAGGCTTTCGTCGATTTTGGCCACCGGCCCGGTCACTTCTTTTTCCCGTTCAGCTTGTTTGGCCAGTTCTGCCGGCGAAATGCTGTCAAACACATCCTGGAACGAACGGGTGATGTTTTTCTTTTTTTCTTCCTTCCGGCCGGGTTGAAAACGGTCATCCCCGGTCAGCCAGTCTTTTACGGCAATGTATCTTTCTTTGCCCAATGCATTGTAAAGCGTGACACTTAAAATATCACTTTGAAAAAACTTTGCCGGCGTCAGCGGGGGGAGCATTTCATATTCATAATAAACATGATCTTCTTCCTCTTCGATCTCATACGTATTGATCAGTCCGACACCTTCCAGCAAATGTCTGGCTTCCAACAGTTGATCAAACGTAAAGGAACATAACTGCAATAAATACGAATGAGCATACAACTTGGAAACACCGGCACGGTGAAGGGGAACTTGACAGGCCAGCGTCATGTATAATGAGATGGCAGAAGCTCCGACGATGGGTTGATACAGATGAATCAGTCCAACGAGATCTGCATGATGGATCGGACGATGGGTGCGGCAACGCCAACCCGCGTCTTTCCAAAACATAGCCATGGTTTGGCCTCCTCTGCACTTCGCTTTCGCTAGCATTCGGGAATATCATTGTAACATACGAGCCTGCCGGATCATCAAATCCCATTTCCCACCAATTCTTACTCAGACCCTCGTTTTTTTTCTTTATCAAAAGCCATTTTCGACCGTTGCAACAGTTCTTCCAACTCATTGACAAAAACGTTGATATCTTTAAACTGCCGGTAGACAGAGGCAAACCGCACATACGAAACTTCATCAATGTCAACCAGCCGCTCCATCACCATTTCACCGATTTCCTTGGACGGGACTTCTGCCGCTCCGCATTGCCGCAACTTTCTTTCAATATCCACGACAAGGTCTTCCAGCCTGGCCAGCGGAACCGGCCTTTTTTCGCAGGCACGAATCAGGCCGCGAAGCAGCTTTTCACGGCTGAATTCTTCGCGGCTCCCGTCTTTTTTGATCACGATGAGTGGTTGTTCTTCAATCATTTCAAAAGTGGTGAAGCGCTGTTCGCACTTTTCGCATTCCCTGCGCCGGCGAATCGCCCTTCCTTCATGAACCGGGCGGGAGTCCAGGACACGGCTGCCATGATTTCCGCAAAACGGGCATCTCAAGTTTCATCATCTCCTCCTGACTTCGTCTGCTTTTGCGTCTGTGTGCGAACCACCCTTATCCTGAGCACAAATGTCATATTTCCATTTTAAATATTTGTTGACAGGTTTCAACCCATATTTTGTCACCGGTTGGACTCACTTCTGTTCCAACAAGGCTTCGATTTCGGGTGCAATCTTTTTGGGTGAGGTGGTCGGGGCAAAGCGTTTGACCACATTTCCTTGCCGGTCAACCAGGAATTTGGTGAAGTTCCATTTGATCTCTTTGTTCAACAATCCTTGTGCCGATTGGGTCAGGTATTTGAAAAGCGGATGTTGATTTTCCCCCTTCACATCCACTTTTTGAAACAAGGGAAAGGTGACACGGTAGTTGATTTCGCAAAAATTACGGATTTCTTCGTCCGTTCCCGGTTCCTGGTTCCCAAATTGGTTGCACGGAAAGCCCAGCACATAGAACCCGCGGCCGTGATATTTTTCATACAGTTCTTGCAAATCTTTGAATTGCGGGGCAAATCCGCACCGGGTCGCCGTATTGACGATCAACAGGACGTTCCCTTCATATTCTTTCAGAGATTGTTCCTCCCCTTGATTGGTGACAACGGTATATTCGTAAACACTCATGGTTCAACCTTCCTTTCATGGTATGTCACAGCTTCAGCGGTGTCCACCAGGCTTTGTAAGCTGTTACAATTTTATTTTCTCAAATGAGAAAAACCTTAAATAGAGAACATACATTCCATTTGTTTCATTAAATAAACAATCCGGTGAAACATCCGGTCAAAGCTCCCTATAAAAGGAAAAAGCTTGCAGAATCATTTTCCGCAAGCTTTTCATCCCGTCACACCGTCACTTTCGTCTTCATTTTTTCCCCGACATATTTGGCCAGGTCGACGACTCGGCAGGAATAACCCCACTCATTGTCATACCAGGCAAGGATTTTTACTTGCCGGTTGCCCATGACCATGGTCGACAAGGCATCCACGATGGATGAATGTTCGTTTCCGTTGAAATCGGAAGAAACCAGCGGCGCTTCACAAACATCCAAAATCCCTTTGAAACGGGTTTGGGCTGCATGTTTCAACGCTTGATTGACCTCTTCTTTGGTCACCGGTTTTTCCGTGTCCACCACCAAATCAATGACCGAAACGTTCGGTGTGGGAACCCGCAGGGCAAATCCGTTCAACTTCCCTTGCAGTTCGGGAATCACCAATCCCAATGCTTTGGCCGCCCCGGTTTTGGTCGGAATGATGGATTGCGCACAAGCGCGGGCCCTGCGCAGATCTTTATGCGGATTATCCAGGTTCTTCTGGTCATTGGTGTAGGCGTGAACCGTGGTCATCAACCCGTGAACAATCCCGAACGATTCGTGCAACACTTTGGCCACCGGTGCCAAGCCGTTGGTGGTGCAGGATGCATTCGAGATGATGTGATGCCGGTCCGGATCGTAATCGCTTTCATTGACTCCCATGACAACCGTGATGTCTTCATCTTTTCCGGGAGCGGTGATCACCACTTTTTTGGCGCCGGCGTTCAAATGTTTTTGCGCCCCTTCGCGATCCCGGAATTTTCCCGTCGCTTCCACCACAATGTCAATATCCAATTCGCGCCAGGGCAACTCTTCGGGGTTGCGGTTGGAAACCAGGCGGACTTCATGTCCGTCGACACAAAGACCGTGATCGGATACCGTCACATCTTTATGATATAATCCGTGAATTGTGTCATACTTAATCAAATGCGCCAAGGTTTCGGCCGGATAACTCGCATTCACGGCAACGACTTCGATTTCCGAAACTTCCATGGCTTTGCGAAAAACCATTCTTCCAATGCGCCCAAATCCGTTAATTGCGATACGAACTGCCATAATGGTATACCCCTTCCCATTTGTCACACTCTAATATTCACTTTCATTATAATAAGTATGTCACATTTTGCAACCAGCAGAAACAAAAAACCTGTTCCCGCAAAGGAACAGGTTTCAAGCCGTATTCATTTTTCTTGTTCCCTTTTGTATTCCTCAAATTCCCCTTGGTACAATTGTTTGTACTTCTCATAATAATAACTGACCCTGGTCACATAATGACGGGTCTCCCCAAAATTCTCCGGAATTTGTGTGACATTTTGCCGTGTGCCGTCCCAAACCCCTTGCTCCAACCATTTGTCGACACGGCCATGCCCGGCATTGTATGCGGCCATGACCGCCACTTTATTTCCGTTATACCGTTTGGTCAAGTAAGCAATATACCAGCTTCCCAATTGGATGTTGATGGCGGGGTCATACACATAATCTTTCAGCGCCGGTGAAAAGTTTCCGTTTTTGATGATAAAATCCGCAGTATCCGGCATAATTTGCATCAAACCCTGTGCCCCGACATGCGATTCCCTTTTTGGTTGAAATTTGGTTTCCACCCGGATAATCGCCATGACCAAAAAGGGATCGGCGTTGGTTTCAATCGCACTGTTAAAAATATATTCTTCGTATTTCAACGGATAGATCATCATGTTAAAAAGCGGGATGGCCACGATGACAAACACCAGCAACAAGATCAAAGCAATCATAATCGTGCGCTTGGGAGGCAGTGCATCCACAGCCGGCTTTACCCACTTTTTGAGATTAGTTGTTTCCATAACTGATCAACCTGTCTTTCCGTCTCTGACAAAGTTCCCCGATTGTCAATCACATAATCGGCATACTTCTTTTTCTCTTCGATATCCATCTGTGCGAGAATCCGTTTTTCCGCTTCCTCTTTGGAAAGTGCGTTTCGTTTCATTAATCGTTCCAATTGAATTTCTTTCGGTGTATATACTAAAATAACGGCTTCCACCCATTGCGTCAAATTCCCTTCAATCAGCAACGGGACATCCCAAATCAACAAATCCGGATCTTTCTCTTTTTTGATTTTTTCCGTTTTGGCACGCATGGAATCCACGATCAACGGATGCAACAACCGATTCAACTTTTCCCGTTCGGCAGGGTTTTGAAAAATTCTTGCTCCCAACCGTTCGCGATTCAGTTTCCCTTCCTCATCCAATATCCCGGGGCCGAACTCCCGGACAATCCGCGCCAACCCTTCGGTTCCCGGCTCAACCACTTCGCGGGCAATTTGGTCGGCATCGATGATTTCGGCTCCCTTTCGGCGAAACATCTCAGAAACCGTGCTTTTCCCGGTTGCGATGCTTCCCGTCAATCCCATCAACAACGTTTTTCACCGCCTTTTCACATGAATCGCATCATTCCGAGCAAAATCAAAATAACCCCCGGCATATAAGCCCAAAAGCGATTTTTTAAATTCTTGGCACAGGAAAACCCGATCCACATCCCCAGCCGTAAAAACAATGCACTCATCAACGCAATCGAAAAGGCCGTGGGAACGGGCGGGACCCCCATCATCGCCGCCCCGATGCCGGCGCCAAAAGCATCCAGGGACAAAGCCGTTCCCAACAAAAACGCTTCGGCGGAAGAAATGGATCCGGAATTATCCATATCTGCCATCACGGGAGTTTTTAACACCTTAACCACCAAGCCAAGCCGTTTGATTTGAAAAGTCCAGGTTTTTATCGATAAACAGGATGGACTCTCTGAACGGATTTCATCCTCATTCGTTTCTTTTAAATTCTTTTCCCCCTGCAAAATGATCCACAAGCCGAGGATGATCAATAAAACGGCTCCGAGTGCCTGTGTAAATACGGGGGAAAACAACGCAGAAATAAATTTCCCCATGCACATCCCCATGTAAAGCACGGCGCCGGAACATCCGGCAATGATGACGGTGGATACCAGGGGGATACGAATTTTTCTCAACCCGTAGGTTGTGCCCACTCCAAAACTGTCCAAACTGACGGCAAAAGCCAGCCCGATGATCAACCAACCATGCAACATCACTGATCCCCCTCATAAGATAGGCATTTGTTACCCCTATCTTATGAAGGAACGATCCATGAGGTCACCGTTGGCAATGAGAACACACGTGCGTTCCCCGTCCGGCCACAACCAACCGTTCAATCGGCCTTCCGCATTTGAGACAAGGTTCGTGTTTCCGGCCATAAACCTGGATTTTCATCTGGAACATTCCCATTTCGCCTTCCCCGTTCAAATAAGAACGGACAGAAGACCCTCCCAGTTCAATGGCTTCTTTCAGGGTTTGTTGAATGCTGTGGTACAATCGTTCCACTTCTTCTTCCTTTAATGACGAAGCCGTCCGGGTCGGATGAATCCCCGCCCGGAACAAAGATTCGTCCACATAGATATTTCCAAGCCCCGCGATATATTCCTGATTTAAAAGAACCGCTTTGATATTGCTTTTCCGTTTGGCGAGTAACGCCTGAAACCAGGGAAGCTGAAACGCATCCGTAAGCGGCTCCGGCCCCAGTTTCTTCAGCGGCAACTGCTCATCTTCTTCCCCGTATGCAAACAAGTGCATGGTGCCAAATTGCCGCACATCGCGATAGCGAAGCTCGGTGCCGTCCGTAAAGTGAAAAATGACATGAGTGTGCTTCTCGCAAGGCTCCCCTTGTTCCGCCAGACGATACTTTCCTTCCATACGCAGATGGGAAACCAGCACCAGCGGATCGCAGACGATTTTCAAAAACTTTCCCCGCCGGCCGATCCCGGAGATGGTTGTCCCGGCCAACATACTCCGAAAGGCCTCTGTGTCATCCGGACGTTTGATGATTCTGGGCAAGCGGATCGTCACATCTTCGATCTCTTTGCCGACGACCAATTTTTGCAAAGTTTTTCTGACTGTTTCAACCTCAGGTAATTCCGGCAATCGTTTCTCCTCCTATTTTGCTTCGTACCAATTGCTCCCGACACTCACTTGCACTTTCAGCGGCACCGATAACCGGACGGCTTGTTCCATCGTATTCCGAACCAATGCTTTCATGACCGTCAACTCTTCTTCGGGGACTTCAAAGATCAATTCGTCATGCACTTGCAAAAGCAACCGGCTTTTCAACCCTTTTTCGCGCATCAACCGGTCCACTTTCACCATCGCATGCTTGATAATATCCGCCGCCGTTCCCTGAATCGGTGTGTTCATGGCCGTCCGTTCGGCAAAACTCCGTTCCCCGAAGTTGCGGGCATTGATTTTGGGCAAATACCGGCGCCGGCCCAACATGGTGGTGACATAACCTTCTTTTTTGGCCTTTTCAATCGTGCTGTCCATATACTGTTTGACACCGGGATACGTTTCAAAATAACGCTCAATAAACAACTTGGCCTCTTTTTGCGGAATATCCAGCCCTTGAGCCAGGCCGTAACCGCTGATACCGTACACAATGCCGAAGTTGACGGCTTTGGCTTGCCTGCGCATTTGATCCGTCACTTCATCTTCCCCGACACCGAAAACATCCATGGCGGTTTGGGCGTGCACATCTTTATCTTCTTTGAATGCTTTTTGCAAATTTTGGTCTTCGGACAGATGGGCCAGGATTCTCAGTTCAATCTGGGAATAATCCGCAGACAGCATGTACCACCCTTCCTGAGAAGGGACAAAGACTTGGCGGATTTTTCGGCCTTCCTCCATCCGGATCGGGATGTTTTGCAGGTTCGGCTCCGTCGAACTCAACCGGCCGGTGGCCGTGACCGTTTGTTGAAATTGGGTGTGGATTTTTCCATCCGGCCCAATCTCTTTTTTTAATCCTTCTATATAAGTAGAATACAATTTTCCAACCTGGCGATAATGTAAAATTTTCTCGACAATTTCATGTTGCGGGGCCAATTTTTCCAGAACATCCGCACTGGTGGAGTAACCCGTTTTGGTTTTTTTGATCACGGGCAGCCCCAATTTTTCAAACAAGATTTCCCCCAGCTGCTTGGGAGAATTGATATTAAACGGCACTCCGGCAATGTCATGGATTTCTTCCTGCAACCGGTCCATCGACGCCTTCAATTCCCGGCCCAGCTCATCCAACCGTTCATGGTCCACCCGGACACCCCTTTGTTCCATGCCGGACAAAATGGAGGAAAGCGGCAGTTCCATTTCATACATGAGCGCATCCATTCCGACTTCTTGCACTTGTTCTTTCAGCACCGGGGTGAGCTGGTGAACAAACCGGGCTTTCCGCGAAAGATGTTCTGCCAGCTCATCCCCTACCAATTGACGGCGTTTGGCCCCTTTTCCATACACCTCTTCATCCGACGGCAAATAACCTTCCCCCCGTCGCTCCACGATCTCAGACAAAGCCGGATGCGAATCAGACGGATCCAGCAAATAAGCCGCCAACAGCACATCAAAAGCCATCCCGTCCACCTGAAGTCCGGCATGTTGTTGAAAGGCGGTTTGAATCGTTTTGGCATCGTAGACAAATTTCGTCTTTTTTGAATCGGAAAGCCAATCGCGAACCATTTGATTTTCCCTCACCAACCCGGCCGGCAAAACCAGCTGGGTTTCACCGTCGGAAACCGCCATGGCCAGAAATTCCCCTTTGATCGGATGCGGTTCGGTCATTTCAACCACGAGCGCCTTATCCCCTTTGGAAAAAAAGGACTCCCACGGGCCAAGCGCTTCACCGGTTTCAATCCGGTGATAAGAAATGCTTTTCAAATCCCGGTCATCCTTCCGTCCTTCTTGCGGGGACAAGCGGGAAAGCAACGTGTTAAACGACAGCTTCTTAAATAACGAAACGATTTTTTCTTCATCCCGCTCTTTCAAAGCCAGATCATCCAATTCCAGGGACAAGGGAACATCGGTAAAGATGGTGGCCAGCTTCTTGCTCAACAGCGCCTGCGCTTGATGTTCTTTCACTTTTTCGCGCAATTTTTTCCCCGGCAACTCATCGGCGTGTTCGATCACTTCTTCCACCGACGGATAGAGACGGAGCAATTTGAGAGCTGTCTTTTCCCCGACCCCCGGAATTCCAGGGATATTGTCCGAAGTATCCCCCATCAAGCCTTTGAGGTCGATGATTTGTTCCGGTTTTAATCCGTATTTCTCGTCGATCGCCTTTCTGTCATAGTGCTCCACTTCCGTGATGCCTTTTCGGGTCAACAACACATGCACCCGGTCATTCACCAATTGCAGCAAATCTTTATCCCCGCTGACAATCCGGATATCCAGGTCTTTGCGGTCACACGTTTTGGAAAGCGTCCCGATAATGTCATCCGCTTCATAGCCGCTTTCTTCAAAGTAAGGAATTTGAAAAGCATCCAAAACCTCTTTGATGAGGGGAAATTGCTCCCTCAGCTCGTTCGGCGTTTCTTTTCGCGTTCCCTTGTATTCCTGAAAATCTTTGTGCCGGAATGTGGTTTTCCCGGCATCAAACGCCACCAGCATGTGGGTCGGCTTTTCGTCTTCCAGGATTTTCATGAGCATCATGGTAAAACCGTACACCGCATTGGTATATTGCCCGCTGGCATTGGATAAAAGCGGCAACGCATAGTAAGCCCGGTACGCGATGCTGTTGCCGTCGATCAAAATCAATTTATCCACGCTATCTTCACACCTTTTCCCATCACGTTTTCAAACATAAACCTATTGTAACATGTCCAAAATTCCTCCTTCCAGTCAATTGGTAACAATATGCGAACAAACGATCTGGATCTGCGCCTTTTGGGAAAGGATTCCAAAAAAAAGAAGGGGCAGCAACACCCCTTTCCGTTTGTTTGTCTGGTTTTCCCCTTTTGTCCACTGCTCTCTCCCGTCAATGCTTCCGGGCTGAACGGTTCCGGCCGCTTTCATACCGCCGGGTTTTTGCCCGTTGTTTCCCGGATGATCAATTCCGGGTTATACAAAATGCGTTGGCTTTGAAACCGGCCCGTTTGGATTTTGTCGATCAACAAATCCACCGCCGAATTTCCCAGTTCGGAGATCGGTTGGGCCACCGTGGTCAGGCGCGGGTAGGTGGCCCTTGCCAGAATGGTGTCATCAAAGCCGACCAAAGACAGCTGACCGGGAATGGGGATTCCTTTTTCTTTGGCCCCCAAAATCACGCCGATGGCCAACTGGTCATTGCAGGCAAAAATGGCGGTCGGCGGATCCGGCAGGCGGAAGAAGTCGGCCAAGGCTTTCATCCCGTTGGGAATCGAACCCCTGGTTTTGATCATATACTCCGGTTTCGGTTCAATGCCGTAAGTTTTAAGGGCTTGCAAATATCCTTCCGTCCGTTTCACGCTAGAAAGGGCCCATTGCTCACTGATGATGGCAATTTTGCAGTGCCCGTTTTGTAAATGGTGAATGGTTGCTTCATAGCCGCCTTTAAAGTCATCCACAATCACTTTCGGTGCATCGATGGACGGGTCGTCCTGCGTCAGCAACACCACCGGCAGCCGGTTTTGGATCAATTCGGCCAGGATGTTTTTATTTTGGAAGGTGGAACCGATGATAAAACCGTCGATCAGTTTGTTTTGTAACAGTTCCACATACTTCTTTTCCTTTTCTTCATTTTCACCGGTACTGCACAAAATCACACTGTAGCCCCGTTCATGCGCCCGGTTTTCGATGATTCCGGCAATTTCCGAGAAAAAGGGATTGGATATATCCGGCACCAACAACCCCACGGTTTTCGTCCCTTTTCCCATGAGCGCCGAAGCCATGATGTTCGGATGATAATTCAACTCTTCCATCGCTTTTTGGACCCGTCTTTTTGTTGAATCGCGCATATTGCCGGTTTGGTTGTTGATCACTTTTGAAACCGTTGCAATGGAAACGCCGGCTCTTTTCGCCACATCATAAATGGTTACTTTCATGTCCTTTGCCCCACTTCAAATCTTCACAATCTCTTTTGGATATAAGATATCATAATTTTTCAAAGACATGGCTGTATTTTTGCCGTGATCTTTTCCCTTTCCCGGCCGGATCCAGGAAGCTTTATTTCCCGGCGGGTGCAATGGATTTCATCCGAACCAAAGAAGCTGTTTCAAACGATTTTTTGCAAGCATAACCAAGCAAAGTGGGCTTGATGCCATCCTGAACGCGAACGGGCGGCCGGCGATGTTCCAAAATGCACCGGATAAATTCTTCCGCCTCGCTCAGATAAGCTTGTTCAAACCGCTCCAAAAATCCGTCGACGCATTGTTTCACCACACCGGTTTCGTTAAAAATCATCACCTGATTTTTCTCCGGCACCGTACCGATCCGGAGAGATCCCTTGGTGCCGATGATTTCGGTTTCAATATGATAGCCGTGTGCACAGTTACGGCCGGCCACAAAAATGCCCATCCGGTTGCCGGAAAAGCGCACCATCGCTGCTCCCGTTTCCGCATCACCCAATCCGGCGAATTCAGGCCGTGCATAACTCCCCCCGATGGCCCAGACTTCTTCCGGCTCCGCATTCAAAAACCAGCAAGCCAGATCAAAATCATGAACGGCCATATCCAAAAAGAGGCCCCCGCTGTCATGATTTTTGGCGTACTTCAAAAAGCTGTCCATCTGTCCGGCCGGATCCAACCCGTAACAACGAATCAAAACCGGATCCCCAATCTCCCCTCTGTCCATCATTTTTTTCGCATCGGAATAAGATCGGTCAAAGCGCCGCATAAATCCCGGCATGAAGACCTGATCCGGATACCGGGAAACGGCTTTTTCCACTCTTTCGGCTTCCGCCGGAGACAGGCCGATCGGCTTTTCGCTGAATACGTGGAACCCGGCTTTCAGGGCCTTTTCGATCTGTTCACAATGAAACGCCGACGGGGAAGCGATAAAGACCGCTTCCATTTCCCGGTTTCCGAGCATTTCATCATAATCCGTATAGCCATAAGGAATGCCCCATTTTTCTTGCACTTCTTTCACTTCTTCTTCCACAACGCTGCAAACCGCGATCAGTTCGCAACCGGGTATCCGGAAGGCCAGATTTTTCGCATGATGGTAACCCAGCCGGCCAAGCCCCACGATCCCGACTTTCACTTTTCTTTTCTTCATGATGCATTCCCGCTTTCGAAATGGTTTTTTCCATACCGGTCGCCCTCCACTTACAGACCGGTTTTTTGTTTGATGAACTTCCGGGCTTTCAGCGCATATTCCAACGGATTGGCTTTGGACGGATCCTGTTCGGCTCCCACAAGCAGCCAGCCCCGGTAGTTTGATTCAGACAATATATTGAAAATATCCGTAAAATCAATGCCGCCGTCGCCCGGCACGGTAAACACCCCTTCGCGGACCCCGTCCAGGAAGCTTAATTTTTCTGCTTTTACTTTGGCTGCAATCGGATCCCGGACATCCTTCAAATGGACATGTTTAATCCGGGGCAAATACCGTTTCAACACTTCGACCGGATCTTCGCCGGAAAGATACAGATGTCCGGTATCATAGAGAAGGAACACCCGGTTTTGATCGGTCATGCTCATCAACCGGTCGATTTCCTCTGTGGTTTGCACCCCTGTCCCCATGTGGGGATGATACACCATTTTCATTCCCTTTTCCCGGGCCAGCCGGCCAAGGCGGTTAAGTCCCTCAGCCAGCCTGTCCCATTCTTCATCGGTAAAACGGGGTTTCGCGGCAAAAACAGGTTGCCCGGTCTTTCCCTGCACGCTGTGCCCCTGTTCGGAAACCACGATGACTTCGGCTCCCATTTCATACAAAAAATCACGGTGTTGGATAAACGCTTTTTCCGTCCGTTCATATGGCGCTGTGGTCAGATAAGCGCTGAACCAGGCTCCGGCAATTTCCAAATTCCTCAGCCCGAGCATTTTTTTCAGCAATGTGGTGTCGCGCGGATACTTATGTCCCACTTCGGTGCCCGCAAAGCCTGCCAACGCCATTTAACTGATACATTGTTCAAACGTGTTTTCCCGGCCGAGGTCCGGCATGTCATCATTGCTCCATCCGATGGGGGAAATCCCCAGTTTCACCGCGTCATTCTCAAACATCATAAATCCCTCCCGCGATGTCCGTCCATGCCCGGTCTCTTCAGTACTTTCTGGCCTTTTCCAACTCACTCAGGCGCTCCTGATAAGCTTTTTGGACGGATTCTTTTTTTGACACCTCGGCCACTCCGACATGCCACCAACTGCCATAACCCTTTGTCATGGTTTTGGGAAGTACCTTCACATCGATCAAGGTGGATACGCTTTGACGCTTGGAATCTTCCAGCGCCTGTTCCAAATCTTCCATGGTCCGCACCGTGTAGGTAACCGCGCCGTACGCCTCGGCATTTTTGGCAAAATCCACGTTCATGACAGGCCCGTCCAGCCGTTTCGATTTTTGGTCCCGCAAACGGAATTCCGTCAAAAAACTCCCCATCCCGTTGCTCATTTGCAGATTGTTAATGCAGCCAAAACCCGCATTGTCAAACAGGATGACATTGATTTTGAGCCCTTCTTGTATACTGGTGATCAATTCGGAATGGAGCATCATGTAACTTCCGTCGCCAACCATGGCATAGACTTCCTGATCCGGTCTCGCCATTTTCACTCCCAAAGCGGCAGCAATTTCATACCCCATGCATGAATAACCGTACTCCATGTGGTAAGTATCCGGCCGGGTGCTGACCCACATGCGTTGCAGATCCCCGGGCAAGCTGCCGGATGCACCGACCACGATCGCATCCTCATCGATCCGCTCATTCACTTTTCCCAACACGGCCGTCTGTGTCAAACCCGATTGAAAAGCTTCTTCGTATTCAGACAGCTTGTCATCCAGATGGCCTGAAATTTCCGGCCGGTAGTTTTCGGCATGAGAATCGGTCGACCAAAGACGTTGAAGCTCCTTCTCCCAATCTTTTTTCGCCTGTTCGATTTCCCCCTCGTAACCGGATTGATAACCGGCTTTTTCCAGTGTAATCCGAAGCTCTTCCAGCCCGGCCTTTGCATCCGCCACCATTTTGACGGCATCCAGTTTGGACGCATGAAAATCTGAAATGTTGAGGGTGACAAAATCAACGTGGCGGTTTTGGAACAGCTGTTTGGAGCCCGTTGTAAAATCGGTGAAACGGGTTCCCACCCCGATCACTAGGTCGGCCTCTTTAGCAATGCGGTTGGCCGCCAGGTTTCCCGTGACACCGATCCCTCCCAGATTGAGCGGGTGGGTGGACGGCAAGGCACTTTTTCCGGCCTGTGTCTCGGCAAAGGGAATGCGAAACGCCCGGGCGAACCGGTCCAGCGACTCACCGGCATCGGAGTACCGGACCCCGCCGCCGCAAATGATCAACGGCTTTTTCTTGTTTTTGAACAATGCCACGACTTGTTTCAATTCCAACTCGTCCGGTTTTCTCCTGATGAAGGTATGAACACGCTTTTTGAAAAAAGATTCCGGATAGTCATAAGCCTCAGCTTGGACATCCTGCGGCAAAGCAATCGTCACCGCCCCGGTTTCCGCCGGATCCGTCAACACACGGACTGCATGGAGCATGGCGGTCATCAGCTGCTCGGGCCGGGTCACCCGGTCCCAGTACTTGCTGACGGGGCGAAAAGCGTCATTGGTCGTCAAACCGGCATTATAAGGCTGCTCGATCTGCTGCAGGACCGGATCCGGTTGGCGGGTGGCAAAGGTGTCACCGGGCAAAAGAAGAAGCGGGATGTTGTTGGCGGTGGCCGTTGCCGCGGCCGTCACCATATTAGCCGACCCCGGCCCCACCGATGAAGTACAGGCGATTAACTTTCTGCGGCGGTTTTGTTTCGCAAACCCGATGGCCGCATGGGCCATTCCTTGCTCATTTCTGCCCTGGTAAACTTTTAAATCCCCCGGATCCTGTTCGAGGGCTTGTCCCAAACCGAGTACGTTTCCGTGACCAAAAATGGTGAAAATCCCGTGAAACAATTTCTCCTCTTTTCCATCCACCATCACATATTGACTGTTCAGGAATTTAACCAACGCTTGTGCCGTGGTCAGTCTCATTTTCTCTCCCCCCTGATTGCCGTTACTTGCGTATGGATCAGACCCAACGGCTGGTCACCACTTTTTTGCGGGTATAAAATTCCACACTGTCTTTCCCGTTGGCATGCAGATCCCCGTAAAAAGAATCTTTCCAACCGGAAAACGGGAAAAACGCCATCGGAGCCGGAACGCCGATATTGACGCCGAGCATCCCGGCATCAATCGATTCGCGAAATTTGCGCACGGCGCCGCCATCCCGGGTGTAAAGGCAAGCCCCGTTGGCAAAGCGCGACCGGTTGGCGATTTTTATGGCTTCATCCAAGTCGTGGACACGGACAATGGAAAGCACCGGGGCAAAAATTTCTTCTTTCCAGATCTTCATGTCTGTACGGACGTGGTCAAAAATGGTGGGCCCCAAAAAATAACCTTTTTCCCGGGCCTTTGGATCTTTCCGCCCGTCGCGGATCAATTTGGCCCCTTCTTTTTCACCTGCTTCAATGTATTTCAGTGTCCGTTCTTTGTGTTGTTCACGAATGACCGGCCCCAGGAAACTGTTCTCATCCATCCCGTTTCCGATCTTGATGTCGTCCGCCTTTTGCACCAGTTTTTGAATCAATTCGTCCGCAACCGCCTCTTCCACCGCCACCACGGCTGCCGCCATGCATCGTTCCCCGGCCGAACCAAATGCGGCATTGATAATCTGCGTGGCGGCATTTTCCAGGTCGGCATCTTTTAAAACGATCGAGTGGTTTTTGGCGCCGGCCAGCGCCTGAACCCGTTTTAAATTGGCTGTCCCCCGTTTGTAAACATATTCAGCCACCGGTTGGGAACCCACGAAGGAAATGCGGGGAACATCGGGATGATCCAGCAAGCCGTTAACCACCTCATGTGCCCCGTGCACAACATTGAGAACGCCTTTGGGCACCCCCGCTTCTTCCGCCAGTTCCACCAGACGGTTGGCGGTAAGCGGCGTCCGCTCGGACGGCTTTAAAATAAAGGTGTTGCCGAGTGCAATGGCGATCGGAAACATCCAGCACGGAACCATCATCGGAAAATTGAAGGGCGTGATCCCCCCGATCACCCCGACCGGATAACGATACACCGACGATTCCAGTTCACTGGCAATGGTGGCGAGATTTTCGCCCATCATCAGGGAAGGAGCTCCCGCGGCAAACTCGACATTCTCCATCCCCCGCTGCACTTCCCCTTTGGCTTCGCGCAAATTTTTCCCGTTTTCCATCGTGATCAAGGCCGCCAACTCATCCGCATGATCGGCGATCAATTGCTGGTATTTGAACAGGATGCGGGCCCGTTTTGGGACGGCAACGTTTTTCCAGGTTTCAAAGGCCTGTTTTGCCGCTTTCACTGCCCGATCAACTTCTTCCCGGGTGGAAAGAGGAACATACGCAATGACTTCCCCCGTGGCCGGATTGAAAACGGCTTCCTGTTTTCCCGAACCGGATTCCACCCATTCTCCATTGATATAGTTTTTCAATGTGCTCACCACAGTATTTGCCATATGAAAACCTCCAGTAAAATATGAAAATACTTCATCAGATACGACCCTTTGCCGGATCAATCATCCAGCTTTTCCGCCGTCCGGAGAAACGCATCCAACTCTTCCTTCGTCGGCATGGCTTCCGAACAGCTGTGCCGGGATATGACAATCGATGCCGAAGCGCTCCCGTACTCCATCGCCTCCGGAAGATCCCATCCGTTCAACAGGCCGTAGATCAAGGCCGCTGCATAACTGTCCCCTGCACCGAACGTTTTGAGCACTTTGGTTTTAAAAATTCCTCCCGTATGTGAATGGCCGTCTTTTGTATAAGCAACGGATCCCTTGGAGCCGTGTTTGATGACCACGATTTTGGCATGATAATCAAACCACTTGCGGGCGGTGTCTTGATCCGTTTTTTTCTCTTTGGCGAATGATTCCATGATGTCAAACTCGTCCCGGGTGCCGATGATGACATCACTTTTTTCCGTCGCCAAATGATAATAAATCGCCGTCTCTTGTTCCGAATTCCAGGTATACGGCCGGTAGTCCAGGTCAAAAAAGACGATCACCCCGTGTTTGCGGGCATAATGCAATGCGATAAACACCGCCTCACGCGACGGGCTTGCGGCAAGGGCCGTGCCGGAAATGAGCATCGCTTTGGCACTTCGGATATAATCTTCCGATATTTCCGACGGTTCCAGTTTCAAATCCGCAACATTATCCCGGTACATCAAAATGCTGCAGTCTTGCGGGCTTTTGATTTCTGTAAACGTCAGGCCGGTCACCGCCCCCGTCTTGTCCACAACGACACCGGAAGTATCCAGATTTTTCTCTTTCAAAAAACGAACGATGAACCTTCCCATCTGGTCATTGGAAACTTTTCCGACAAACCCGACATTCAATCCCAATTGCGCCGCGCCGATTGCAATATTTGCCGGCGAACCGCCCACATACTTGGTAAAAGACCGGACATTTTCCATCGGTTGATTGATCTGGTCCGAATTCAAGTCGATGGCCAGCCTGCCAACAGCAATCAGATCCAAGGGACGGCCGGCTTTGAAATCCAACTGATCCACATCGATCCCCCTGACCTCGCGATTTTGAAAAAAGCAGACTTGCATCCGCAAACTGTTATTTAAGCGCTTAACTTTTGAAAAATAATGATTTCCCTCTTTAAAACTTCTCAAACAACCACTCATGTTCCGGAGCATTTTTAAATTTCCAGGTCCGGACCGGTCCGGCCATCACGTTGAGGTAATAAGACTCATACCCCGGCACCGTTGTGACCGGATGGTAACCCTCCGGCACCAGAACCACATCCCCGTTTTCGATGCACATCGTTTCATCCAGCGAACGGTCGTCATTATAAACCCGCTGAAAGGCAAACCCATTTTCCGGATGAATTTTGTGATAATAGGTTTCCTCCAAGTATGATTCATGCGGAAGATTTTCCGTATCATGTTTATGCGGCGGATAACTTGAAGTGTTGCCGTCCGGGGTGAACACTTCCACCACAAGCAAGCTGTCCGCCTCCCGGTCCTCCGGAAGAATGTCATGAATTTGGCGGAACATCTTTCCGGATCCCCGGTTGGACTGCCTGACCTCTTCCGGGGCAATCAGCCTGGCCGGGAAAGTTCCCTTTCCGGGAGCCGAGCACACCGCCAATTCCAAATCCGTCAATGCTTCCACCTGATAGTGGTCTCCACTGGGAACATAAACAGAATAAGGCGGGATTTTTTCAAAAACACTCATCCGTTTGCCGATGCCCTGAAATTCCTTTTGCCCGGTTTTCACATTGGCTTTTCCTGACAACAACACCAGGCAAACTTCATGGGTGCCGGTTTTTCTTTTCAGCCGGTCCCCTTTTTTTAACCGATAAACCTCCAGTCCCACATACTTCCACCCTGCCGATTCCGGTGACACACAATGGATCCTGCCCTGTTGATCCGGATCATGGGGTTTCAGCAGCAAATGAGACACGATTTCCCCTCCTTTATAACAAATTAAAGCGCTTAACCTATTCTAAATAGAGTATATCGCATCCGTACTTTTTACACAATGATGAAAATACAGGATATATTCAGAAAAAAATCACTCATCCAATCCTCGCACTTTGACAGGTTTTCCGCTTTTAAGCGATGCTGTTGCAGCCTCGGCGATACGTTGGGCCATGATTCCATCTTTAAATGTGGTTTGAATGTCGCTGTCGTTTTCAATCGCCCGGATGAATTCTTTGACTTCCCGGTCAAAGGCTTCGTTGTACCTCTCCAAGAAAAAGTGAAGCAGATTGTCACTTTTTATCCCTTCCTCCGACCAACATTCCACTTTGGATTCCGTCTCGTTGTTCACATGTACCGCCCCTTTGGAGCCAAAAGCTTCCAGCCTCTGGTCATATCCATAAACCGCCCGGCGGCTGTTGTCAATCACGCCCATGGCCCCGTTTGCAAATTTCAACGTGATGACGGCGGTGTCCACATCCCCCCATTCGGCCAGTTTTGGATTGACCAAGGCCGCTCCATGCACAAAAACTTCTTCCACTTCCGTGCCGGAAATAAAGCGGGCCATATCAAAGTCATGGATGGTCATATCCATAAAGATGCCCCCGGAACGCGATACATAATCCAAAGAAGGTGGATTGGGATCTCTGGAGGTGATTTTCAAAACATGCAAATCACCGATGACTTTCTTTTCCACCCATTGCTTTACCTTGCGAAAGTTCCTGTCATACCGCCGGTTAAATCCCAGCTGAAATTTCACTCCCGCGGATTTCACCGCTTCATAAACCTCCAATGTTTCCTGATCGGAAAAACTGACGGGTTTCTCGCAAAAAATGTGTTTGCCCGCACCGGCAGCTTCTTTGATGATTTCAGCGTGAGTGTCCGTGGAGGAACAGATGAAAACCGCATCCAGTTCCGGATCATGGATCAGTTCTTTATAATTTTTTGTCAATCTTTCTGCCCCGCTTTCCCGGAACCAGTCTTCCAGCTGGTCGGCAAAGAGGTCGGGAACCGTTTTTAACCGGACATTGTCCATCTTTTTCAGATTGCTGACATGCAACTTTCCGATCCGTCCTGCTCCCACCACGCCAACCGTGATTTTTTTGCTCATAAATTATGCAGTCCTCCCTTTTTTATCTCCGGTTCACCCAAGGCCTTACCGGGCCAGTCCCAGCGGTGAAAACACCAAGTATGTCATCAGCACCGCCACCACCGCCAATGCCCCGACCCAACCGGCATGTTTCCATGGCGTCAAATCCACTTTGTGTTTGCCTTCCTGCAGCACAAAATGTTTGTCCGCCGGTTTGATTTTCCCGATCCACCATAAGATCAACACATCGGCCAAAAACAGGACGCTTAAGACATACAAATAATGAATGTGCGACAAAAACAAACTGGCCAAGGCATACGTCACAATATGGAAAGCAAATGTCACTTTCGCTCAGAAAGCGGTTACATTTTTGGAGTAAAACCCCAGGACAATGACCGCCAACAGCGGCATGCTGTACAAGCCGTTAAATTGTTGCACAACGTTATACAATCCGGTGGGCGCAAAAGAAATCAACGGAGCAATGACGATGGCAACCAATCCCACGATGACGGTGACGGCTTTTCCGGCTCTGGCCACTTGTCGATCCGTTGCGTTCGGGTTGAAAACCGGCTTGTAAAAGTCCAATGTAAAAAGGGTTGCCGTGGCATTCAATGCGCCGACAAACGAACTTAAAATCGCCCCGAAGATCACGGCTCCGAAAATCCCGTAGGCCCACCCGGGCAAAACCGCTGCCACCAAACTGGGATAAGCGTCATCCGGGGTGGAAAGGGAATTTCCAAACAAGTTAAATGCGATAATCCCCGGGAAAACAAGGAACAATGCGCCGATGATTTTAAAGAAACCGACATACAAGACCCCTTTTTGTCCTTCTTTGAGGTTTCTTCCGGCAAATGCTTTTTGGACAATCATCTGGTTTGTGCACCAATAAAACAAATTGTTGAAAAACATCCCGAAAAAAAGCGTCGGCCATGGAACAATTTTTGAATCGACTGCGCCGATGGCATTCAACATTTCCGGCGTATTGGTGCGGACCACATGGAATCCGTCCGTGAAACTTCCATTCCCCAGGACGATCAATCCCAACACCGGAATGGACAAGCCCCCGATCAAAAGCCCGACACCATACAAGGAATCGCTGAATGCGCCCAATGATAATCCGCCCATCAAAAGATAGGCCAACCCGATCATCCCGATCATTGCCGAAACCAAAGCAACCGACGCCAAAGCATCGATGCCCAGGGACTGATTCACGCGAAAAATTTTGTTAAACACCAGAGAGCCGGAATACAACACGACAGGCAAAAACGAAATCATATAAGTGAAAATAAACAAGATGGAAACGATTCGTTTGGTGGTGGTGTCATAGCGTTTCTCAATAAAATCGGATACGGTATCCACTCCATACTTCAAATACTTCGGCAAAAAAACCAACGCGAGCAAAACAATCGCAACCGCCGCTGTGACTTCCCAAGCCATGACTTCCATCCCCGCCATGTAACTCTGTCCGTTTTGCCCCACAATCTGCTCCGTGGACAAATTGGTCATGAGAATGGAACCGGCGATGGTGATTCCCGTCAAACTGCGTCCGCCGAGAAAGTACCCTTCGGAGCTGGTATTGTCAACGATGCGGCTTCTCTTGTAGGCAAAAATCCAGATGGCTGCGATGACCAAGATGAAAGACAGAATAGAGAAATAAAACAAGTCGTCTCTCTCCTCTGCTTGTTTTTTGACACAATCTGCAAAAACATCCCCTGAAAAGATCCGTTGTGTGGACAAAAAAACAGAAAACGCTTGATTTACAATAAGTAAAGCGCTTAACTTAAAGACAAAAAAGAAAAGGTTAACCCCATCCGACTCCCTTCGTCCTCTTTATCCCCTCCCTTTCTTTTCTTGCAAACGCTTTCTTACCTTTTAGTATAATTGCAATTATGTTTGAAATCAATGTATTTTTAGATTATTTTGTATCATCAGCTTGACAGTTTCATAAAAAAAGAGAGGGCTTTTCAGCTCTCTCTTTTCCCGCAGCTTGCAGGCTCCCCATCCTCATCCACCTGCCTCACACCTCCTCCAAAATGCCATCCTTTTGACTCCACCCATTCAAGAAAAGCATCCACAAACTCATCCAGATCCACGTTTTGATTTTGGTCATTGGCAAAAACACAACCGTCCACCAGTACTCCGATCTGTTTTTTCTTATCCGTATCCGTCCATCTCCTCCTCGCCAAGTTTATGCTTTTGAAACCGGCGGCTACTCTTTCATCCGCTCACCGGCACCTCTTTCCGCCCTCTTTCTGGGATTCAACACATCCATCAATCGTTGCCTGAGAAGCCTTTGGTTCTTCTCTTTCACTTTGTTTTTGAGCTCAAAAAGATTGGTTTCCTCAGGATCGATCAGTCCGGTTTTCCGGTAGAATTTCTCGATTTCATCGATCGTTCCCTTAATTTCTTCGGAAACCTTGCCAAACGACTCATCGATCTCCTCTTCCAAGACCAACAAGCCCAGATCCATTTTCATGGCAATCACCAGCTGTTCCAAGCTGACTTTCCTTGCTTTGGAAGCTTTCCTGTATTCATGCCACTCCGTGATCTGCTCCAAAGGGACATTTCCATAGTGTCTCCTGCCCATATTGATTTTGCTTGTCACTTCCAAATAGCAACTTGCCGTCCAATTTCCCAACAGGTCCATCACCGTGGGGGAGACGACCAGGTATTTGCTTCTGCAAAACTGGTAAAAATGCTCGATTTCCCTTTTCAAATTTGCCAGTGCATCATGATAAGCCGGCCGGACGGCCGTTCGCTCAAACTCCTGTTCAATCTTCTGCACCTTCTCCCAAATCCGGCTGTATGCCTCAAACTTTTGATCATACACTTTCTGGCTCATGACAGCCGTTTTCGACCGGTTGTAAATATAAAAGGTTGTGACCACCGTGAGCGCTGTCACCAAACTCTGTATCGCTCCTCCATATACCTCCGGACTGTTCAAAGCCTCCGGATCCAGCCCGAGGGATTTGAAAAAATCCTTGGTATGGGGGGAAATAAAAAATTTGAAATTGATGAATAAGAGCACGACAACAAAAGCGGCGATCCCCCATTTCACGGCTCTTTTCCATTTTTGCCTTCTCAAAATCTTCTGCCTCAATTTCCCGTCCATCGGCTCGGGGATGTCTAAAAAAAGCATCATGCATGACCTCCATTCATCGTTGACATGAGACATTATAAACTGCAAAATGTTCCAAAACATCCCCCTTGAACCATTTTTGGGACAACGGGAGCAAAACACAAATGAAAAAACAGGGAACATCACCGTCCCCTGCCTGTCCTTCTTGCTTTTTCCGGTCCCTTCCGGCTTCGAAAAATCCCGCAAAGAGGCCGAAAAAAACTGTTAATTCAAATCCATTTGTTTACCGGTTTCCATATATACAACACTTTCGGCAATATTGGTGGCATGGTCCGCGATTCTTTCCAAGTCGGATGCAATCTTCATCGCCATGAGTATCTTTCTGAGATCGGTGGCCACCGGTTGTTGGGTTGCAATCAGTTTGACCACGGTATCATCGATTTTTTTCCATCTCATCGACATGGTGGTCTTCCCGGATCACTTCTTGCGCCACCGTGACTTCTCTTTACTCAAAAGCCTTGAGCGCTTTGTGAATCGAAATTTCCACCTGCTCCCTCATCTTCAACAACATGGACTCCAGAGAGAAAAGAGTTAAAATAAAAATTCTTCATTCATTCAACTTCGGCTTTGGAAGTCGTGAAAGACTTCAGAGTATTGGCTTTGGAAATCATCAAAAAAGTTTTTTTACTCAATTGCTTTTGTGCAATTGGGACGATTAAAAGGGGAAATCCCCTTCATATATCACGCAAAATATAGCGGAAATGTTCCACTTCATAATCTTTATGCAATCAAGTTCAACAATTCTTCTCTCCTAATTTTCCTATCACTGCCTGCCGGATAATTTTCCAATAGGTATTGTTTTAAACGATCTGCCCATTCTTCTTGGTATCCGTCTACTTTTTTAATTTCTTGTGTAAACGCGTTTATCATTTCATCATCAACAATCTCAATAGAAAGCATAACCACACCATTCCGCCCAGCTATTGGCATCGCCATGGATCACATCCCAAGCACTAATTTCTTAATAATCCATTGAATTGTTCTATTTATAAATCATACGCCTGCTTTCTTCCATATACATAATGGCTTAAGCAGGCGTATTCCCAGCTTAAAGTTTTTTATCAATCCCATAATTAAGATTCAATAAGTGATGCTTTCATTTAAAAATCATTCCCAATCCAGATCATTGGAAAGCTCTCTCGTTTGGTAAAAATACTTCATCGCATGGACTACTTCTTGAAAACCCCCCAGATGAATATCTGCTATATCTGTTGCAATTTGACCTGTAGCTAAAAAAAAGTATTCATCAGGGTCTCCATTTGGGTTAAGCAAGGTATTAAAATCACCATTTTCATCAAAGAACTCAACAATATATACCCTTTGTCCTTTCTCTTCAATAAACTCTCCACCCGCTACTGTCATAAATCCAACATCTTCTATTTTTAGACTTGCTTGACTCACTTTCTTGCCATCCAGACTTTCCAAGACTTTATAAACTTTTTCCCAAGTTGGATTTGAAATTACTTTTGATTTATTTTGAATACTTAATTCATAATTTTTCAATATATACCACCTACCGATGATGTAGGAGGGTATTCAGAATTGAGGAAGGAATGGGCAAAAGGAAAAATAGGAAAACTAGGTACTTCCCGGGAGAAATTTGCTACAAATGGACAAACCTATACTCATGCAGAAGGCGATGTATTTTGGCATTTATATAAGTATAGAAAGAGCAAAAAGATACTAGGTGGGAAAGCCACATTAGTGGTAGACCGTCCATTTTGCGGACCATGTGCAATTCCCCATCCACTTCTTCCCCAAATTTGTACTCCATCCGATTCAAGTACTGCGACGGTATTTCCACTCTTCAATATATCATTTTCTATTAACAAGTTATCCTCTTTTAAAGACGGGATTCCTAATTCTTTTCTTAATTTAGCAACATATTCTAAGCTTAGTTTTCCTTCCGCTTTTCTATATTTTTCTATTGAATTTACCTTCACTATTTTCTGTCCTTTAATAATTGCACCGTTTTTAAGTTTATATCCTTTTCCTTTTAACCCTTCTTTACTTAAATCTGTATATTCTGCTATATGTTTTACATTTTCTCGTCTTTGTTCCAGAGAGAGTGGCTTTGCAGATGAAGAATTTCCACCTGAAGTTACTCCATCTGGAGCATGAAAACAATTAGAAAATGGAATATCAATTAAAGCGTGATATCCCCCCGTTTGCCGAACCGCAACACAATCGCCAACTTTGTTGAAAACATTTTTGACAATCGGGGTTTTGGCCAGTACCGGTTCCAGTGATGCAACGGCTTTATTAATCGCTGGTTGGGCAAAGTGAACCACAGCGACAGAGCCGGCTCCAAATACTCCTGCCAAAATGGGATTTTTCCAATTGATCTTCCGCCCATGTAGGATATCGTCTGCCACACTGGTTCCGGCACCCTCGACGGCTCCGATGGCTCCTCCTTTGCCAAACATTTTCTGGAGAGGTGCCGGCAATTTGGAAACCAGTTTTTGTCCTCCGCGAAGAACAGGACCTAAAACTTTGGAATTCTTGGCACCCATGATCAGTTTTTGCCCGATGCCACTCGCCAATCCCCGGGAAGCTCCTGCCGTGATGCCTCCTCCGATCAATCCCAAGAGGCCGCCAATGGCTGCTTCCAAGAAGGTCATTTTGTTAATTTCCCAACCATTCAGGGCCATACTGATCACAAATGACAAAGCCATACCACTGAGTGCGGCAATCCCTAACGGTGTGGCAAAGATGCACAAGACAATGCCCAAAATCAGGACACCGGCAAACGCTATGTATTCCTTAAATTTGACGATCCAGTCAGTCCCAAACTGCAGACAGTGTATCAATTACGACTTCTGCTATTTTGGAGCAAATTTCAGTAAACCAATCCCAAAAGGCGGCTGCTTTCTCTTTAGTCCATTCCCATGCTCCGGAAATTTTGTCCCCGAACCAATCTCCTGCCTTTGACAATGATTCGGTAACAGAATCGAAAAATCCTTTCTCTTGCTTAACCGGTGTAGGCTGAACGGGTTGTTCCTTCTGAACCGGGGTCTTTTGCTCAAATTGATTAAAATCATCATTGATTTCAGGAACATCAAAACCCCCGTCAGCATGAACAAGGGCATGAACCCAGGAACCTGTTTCCCACCGTGATGATCATAAACAAAAGGAGAAACCGAACAAAATGTTTTCCCATACATTCGACGGGTACGAAAATCCGTAACCCCGTTTCCTCCTTT